>NZ_JBANDC010000001.1:0-531299 GCF_038896935.1 Collimonas rhizosphaerae | reverse complement strand
AGAGAACGCCAAGCTGAAGCAGATCGTGGCAGAGCTGACGCTGGAGAACTCGCGCTTGCAAGACGCGCTGGACGACAGGAAAAGCAAGCATGAGCGCTACAGATCATCGAATTGAAGGCAGCATCACGCAAAAAAATGGCGGCAGCGCGGGACGAACCACGTCAAACATGCATCACGCCTCAATTAAATGCCATACAGAAATTAACATTGAAGGGCACAACGGGTTTCAGTATGAAGATTTTTTATTGCCGTAAAAAACTAGTGTAAACGCGCCACACAAATAACTATATTTAACAATCATTTTCTGGACAAAAGCCAATTTTGTAGCAGAATGGGAAATAGTAATTTACCAATAAAAAATTGCGTTCCGGCAATGCAAAAAAGGTAGATCGCTTGCGGGGAGAATCACATGGATATCGAGTGCGCAAAGACACTTGAAGTGATGGGCAGCAACAGCTCAACCAGGCATATAGGGATCATCGTGTTCGAAGGGGTCGTGCTGGCTGACGTAGTTGGCGCGGCAGATGTCTTCGGTATCGGCGACAAGCTGATATCCACGGTATTCCCAGGCACCACACGCTACGCCGTCTCCGTTCTCTCCATCGCCGGCGGCATGATCATGTCGTCAGCGTCGGTGCAGATCATGACCTCATCGCTGGCGTCGTTCTGCAAACATCAATTCGATACGCTGCTCATCGCCAGCGGCACCGGAAACTTCGATGCTTACCGGGATCCCGACCTGATCGCCTGGCTGCAGCAGATGCGCGGCAGCGTGCGCCGCGTCGCCGCGATCTGCACCGGCGTATTCGTGATCGGCGCCGCCGGCTTCCTGAACAATCGGCGCGCCACCACGCATTGGGCGCTGCTGGACAAGCTGGCCCGCGAATTCCCGCTAATCAAAATCGACCGCGAAGCGCAGATCAGCGAAGACGATGGAATTTTCACGTCCTGCGATGTCGGCATGGCAGCCGATCTGGCGCTGCTCCTGCTGGAAAACGATCTCGGCCCGGCGGTTGCGCAGCGCGTGGCGCAAAGCCTGGTGGTCTGCCAGCGGCGCCGCGACACCCCGCCTGCCAGCCAGGCGACGATAGCCTTCGATCCGGTCAAGGCCAGCAAGATCCACCGCGCCTCGCTGTGGTTTGTCGAGCACCTGGCGGAGCCCGTCAGCGTGGTCGACGCTGCCAATTTCGTCTCCATGAGCGAACGTAATTTCGTGCGCCAGTTCAAGCGCGAAACCGGTCAGACTCCACATGACTTCTTGCGGAACCTGCGCCTGGAAGCGGTACGCCAGCAACTGACCGAGACCGACCTGCCGATCGACAAGATAGCGCGGCGCTGCGGTTTGTTCAGCGGCGAGCATGTCGCCAAGCTGTTCCGCAAGCACATGTGGACTTCTCCTACAGAATATCGCAAGGGAATACGACCAAGCTGAAGCAAAGGCCTGCGCGCTACTGGACAAACGATGAACATCCCCATCGCTATCGCGCTCCGGCCAGCGCACCCTGCGCTGAAGTCGTTGCCGATCACTTATCTGGCGACCGTCTTCGTGTTGCTGGTGTGCGTCTCGCTGATGTCGGTCGAAGTGTGGCGCAGCTGGAATGCGCGCAACATCGAGCTGCATGAAACCGAAATCGCCACAACCAATCTTGCACGCGCCTTGTCGCAGCATGCCGACGACACGATCAAGGAAACCGACACCGTGCTGGTGGGCCTGGTCGAGCGGCTGGAAGTGGAAGGCGCCGGCAGCGCCTCGCTGGAACGGCTGCACAAACTGCTGATCCAGCATATCGCCGAACTGCCGCAGTTGAACGACCTGTCGATCTACGATGAAACCGGGTTATGGCTGGCCAACGCGCGCACCGGCCCGGTCCCGGTGGTCAATAATGCCGACCGCCAGTATTTCCGCTACCATCGCAGCCACACCGGACGCGGACCGTATATCGGGCCGCCGATACGCAGCCGCTCCACCGGCGCCTGGATCGTCACCGTCTCGCGCCGCTTCAACCATGCCGACGGCAGTTTTGCCGGCCTGGTCCTGGGCACCATCAACATCGATTACTTCAAGAAGTATTACGACAGTTTCGACATCGGCCGCGCCGGCTCCATTTTCCTTAGCCTGAATGACGGCACCATGCTGGTAAGGCGGCCGATGATGGACGACACCATCGGCAAGAACCTGTCCAACTACCCCATCTACCGCGACTACGCGTCGAGGAGCGCGGTAGGCACCGCCATGATGAAATCCGGCCAGGACGGCGTGGAGCGGCTGATCGCATATCGCCATCTGCAGCAATACCCGCTGTTCGTGACCGTCGCGCGTTCCAAGGACGAAGTACTGACCGAGTGGCGCGCCGATGCCTATCTGCACCTGTTCGGCGCCATGCTGCTGACGCTGGCGCTGGGCCTGCTCGGCTGGCGCCTGGTTCACCAGATCCAGTTGCGCCTGCTGGCAGAAGCTGACCTGCTGCGCGTCCAGGAATCGCTGCGGGCCCTCAACCACCACCTGGAGCAGCTGGCCCTGCAAGACAGCCTGACCGGGCTCGCCAACCGCCGCCAGTTCGACAATGCGCTGCGCGACGAATTCAGCCGCGCCATGCGCATCGAGAGTCCGCTGGCGCTGGTGATGATCGATGTCGATTACTTCAAACAATATAACGATATCTACGGACATCTGGCTGGAGACGAATGCCTGCGGCAGATCAGCGAAGTCGTGAAAGCCAGCAAGAACCGTCCTGGGGACCTGGCGGCGCGTTATGGCGGCGAAGAGATGGTGGTGCTGCTGCCCGATACCAATCTGGCTGGCGCGGTTGCAGTAGCGGAAAAGATCCGGGTTGCCATCAGCGACCTGAACATCCGGCATCCCGGCAGCAATACCGGCGTGGTCACGATCAGCGCCGGTGTCGACGCCTTTGTCCCGGTCCGCGACGGCAATATTCCGTTTGAGTTGATTCAGGCAGCGGACAAGGCGCTATATGCAGCCAAGTCGGCGGGCCGCAACCTGGTCTGCTCCAGCGCCGACCCGCATTAGACAATAACGACAGGACGCATTCCATCAATATTGGCGAGCTGCGTTCTGCAAGTCACGCCCTGCCGCGCCGTCCGCGTTCATACACCAGCGAGCCAACGGCTATCAGACGATATAACTCCTGCTCGGTCAGCTTGTACGACAGCGCCGCAATTTCACGAGCCAGCATTCCTATCAGAAGATCGTTCCCCGGCACCTGCGCTTGTGGGCTGGCGCAAGCGATCAGATCGACTATTTGTTCGGCTCTCATGATTCCACCTCAGAAGGTTGCTATGTATCCAGCCTTGAATCAAGGAAGCCTGGCGCTGCCAGGGCTTCCTTGGACTACCAGACAACATGGCTCATTTCTTGGCGGTTCCGCCCAGTAATCCGCTCAGCAAACCTGTCACCGGAGCGAGCGGGTCGTTGGTGGCGCCGGTCGCGGCTTTGCCGCCGGTCAGGCCGCTAACCAGATTGGTGACTGGAGCCAGAGGGCTGGCGGCAGTCGAACCGGTTGTACCGCTGACCGCGCCAGTCAGGCCGGCTACCAGGTTGGTGACCGGGGCCAGAGGACTCGCGCCAGTGCCTGCGGCGCCACCCAGAGCACCTGTCAAGCCGCTCACCAGATTGGTGACCGGAGCCAAGGGACTTGCGCCAGTACCTGCAGCGCCGCTCAGGGCGCCGGTCAGGCCGCTAACCAGATTGGTGACCGGGGCCAATGGACCGCCGGCCGAACCGGTTCCGCCACCGACCGCGCCGGTCAAACCACCCAGCAGACCGCCGGTCTGGTTGCCCAGCAGAGGCTGGCCGGTGCCGACCAGGGCATTCGTACCAAGGCCTGCCACGGTGGCGCCGGCACCGCTGACTACGCCGCCAAGGGTGCTGACCACAGGTACATTAGCCGCGGTCAGTGCCCCGCCCAAGCTGGAAACACCGCCGCCCGCCGCCGTCAGCAGGCTGTTTACCGGCTGGTTGAGGCCGGTTGCGTTGCCGACTGTCTGCGTCAAGGTTGTCACCGTGCTGGTCAGCGGCACGATCGCCTGGGTGACGGTCTGGGTGATCTGCTGCACCGGACCGCTAGTCAGGGCCGAGGTCAACGGCGCTCCCAGCCCGGAGACCGCGGCGCCGACCTGCGTCACCAAGCCGCCCAATGGCGTGGTCACGGCGGCAAGAGGCGCCAGCGGCCCGCTGCCCAGGCCGGACACGAGTTGTCCGGCGCTTTGTACTGTATTTCCCACTTGGGTAACCACACCGCCGGTGCTGCCGAGGGTGGTGCCAAGGGCGTTCGGATTGGTGCCGAGCTGGCCGAGGCCGTTGGTGACGCCGGCGCCCAAGGTAGACACAATGCCGGTGCCGTTGTTAACCACGCCGGCCAAGCCGCTTTTTGCGTCGGTCGAAAGCAACGGCACGTTGTTGATTACGGTATTGCCTATCGTTCCCAGCGCAGCGCCCGTGCCGGATATGGCTGTGCCGGCATTGGAGAGGAAATTGGCCGAAGCGCCTGTTCCACCACCGCCTGTTCCACCACCGCCTGTTCCACCGCCACCTGTTCCACCGCCACCTGTTCCACCGCCACCTGTTCCACCGCCACCTGTTCCACCACCACCTGTTCCACCACCACCTGTTCCACCACCGCCTGTTCCGCCACCACCTGTTCCACCGCCGCCACCGCCATCAGCGCCGCCTCCAGTACCGCCACCGCCGCCATCAGTGCCGCCGCCTGCACCAGTGCCGGCACCTGCACCAGAACCGGAACCCAGCGATTTACCGAGTTCGCCGCCTCCGCTAGCGCAACCAGCCAGCAAACTGGTCAATAACAACGATGCGACAATCAAACTGCCCTTTGATGTTTTCATGATGTGTTTCCCCTTTTATTGAAAGTTCGAACCGGTTGTCCCTGCTTGTCTATTCCGCAAAGAACATGCCAACCGGAAAACCTCTGGATAAATGGGAAATTCACATCGGCATTTATAATTAATACATACAATAAATCCTTAAAAATCAAAGACTAAGCTGATTTTCGGCAGGATGCCGACGATGCCGGACTGAAGTCGCCAAACGTCGATTGATACGTTACATGTAACGTAACAGAGAACAGGAAACGGGTACAAACAGTTGCTTTACTGACATCAATACAAGAGCTTCTCAGCTGCCCGAAAGTCACTGCCGGCCTAACCCGGATTACTGCCGGCATTTACCCCGCCAGCACAATTGAGATATCCTCAAGCCTCTAGAAAAAACGGCAACATCGACGCAATTCAAGCTGCAATGAATGCAAAACACGCAACTAGTTGCGCCGGACAAGATCAGAAGATGCGTCGCTGGCGCCAACGGCGCCTGCCATTGCCTAACCAAAGCGAGATCGATTGATCAGAGGAATGTCATTGTTGGTCCAGAATACCGAAACATCCAGCCCAAGAAAACGCAACAGAATCAGGAGCGCCAGCCTAGCGCTGATCCTGCTGGCCACCCTCACCGCCTGCGGCACCCCGTCCGGTTCCGGCCCGGCGCAACCGAGCGGGCCCGGCTACTACACCGTGCAAAAGGGCGATACGTTATCCAGCATTGCGCGCAAATTCCGCCGCAGCAACAGCGACATCATCGCCTGGAACCGGCTGTCGGACCCCAACGACATCAAGGTAGACCAGGTATTGCGGGTGCTGCCGCAAGGCGCTGCCGCCAGCGCCGCCTCCAGCAGCGGCACCGGCAGCAAAGCCAGCCCGCGCAGCACAGACAGCGCCGACGCCACGCCGGCCGCCAGCGATGAAAAAGATCCGGTCGACTGGGGCTGGCCGGCAAGCGGCCAGTCCAGCAGCGGCTCCGGCCAGGGCAAAAAAGGGATAGACATATTCGGCCAGCTGGGACAGCCGGTGCTGGCCGCCGCTGCCGGCAAGGTCATGTATTCCGGCAGCGGCATCCGCGGCTACGGCAACCTGGTCATCATCAAGCACAACAGCAACCTGCTGTCGGTCTATGCCCATAACAAGACCATCGTCGTCAAGGAAGGACAGATGGTCAGCAAGGGCCAGAAGATCGCCGAGATGGGGAAATCCGACAGCAGCGCAGTCAAGCTGTATTTCGAAATCCGCCGCCAGGGAAAGCCGGTAGACCCTTCCCGTTTCCTGCCCAGCCGCTAAAAGCGCGGCAGCCGGGCAAAAAAAAGGGGCGCATGACGCGCCCCTTTTGATCATCCAGGATACCCGTTCAATAGGCTATGTATGGCCCTGTCGTGCCGCTGGCCGACACGCCTTCAAGCGCGGTATAGACCGAACGTCCGAAATAGAACGGCAGTCCCCAGTCGAAAAACGAATTGAACGCCGCGCCGCCGGCAATGTTGTTGAATGCCGTGTTGTTCGGGTTGGCCTGGAACAGCGCATCGGCATTCACGATACTGAAGTTGACGGTACTGCTGCGGCCGTTCAGGCCGGTATTCACCACACTCCGGCTCAGCGTGGAGGTCGGGCAGTAAAACCCCTGGCTCCTGGTGCAGGCGGGGATCGTCGAATCGGCAAAAAACAGTCCGTTCGAACCGCTGTCAAAAAATGCCTGCATGACCTGTCCCTGATACAAGGCGCTCAGGTTGCCGGAACTGTTCAAGGTGTAAATGGCGGCGCTGCCCAGTGCATTATTGGTTTGCGTGCCGATGCCGAAAACCAGCGAACCGGTGACGCCGGACGCACCGCTGGCGCCGACTGACGGCAGCGTAATTACCGTACCGTTGTTGTCCTGCGGGAAAACAGCGACCGGATTGCCGACCTGCTTGTTGACCGCCAGCGTGGTTGCCGTGCAGCTGTTGCTGCTCGGGCAAGAGTAGTACCAGCCTTCCAGCGCCTGGCTGGCGCATGCCGCGCCGCAATCCTGGATAAAAGTGCTGATGCCGAGCACGCCATTGGCATGGAACGCCGCCACCGTGTTTTCCGCCACCAGGCCGCCGGAGCAGCCGCTAGGCACCGTCGGGAATGCGCTGTCGCCAATGATGTGCACCGAAATGCCGCTGGCAACCTCGCCGGCGATGCGCAAGTCAGCCTGCTTCACCGAACCCCAGCTATAACCGTCGGCAAAACGCGCGCATTCGGCCAGCGGACTACCGTTGGCGCTGGCCACCGACGGCAGCGTCAGGTTGCCGGCCAGTACCGAGGACATGATGCGCAGGCCGCTCGATCCGGTGTCGACCAGCACATGGTCGATGGTCTGGCATTGCGTACTGCTGCCGGGCTGGCAGATGGTCAGCGAAACATAGGGTGCGTTGACCGATCCGGAGGCGCCCGCGGGACCGTTATCGATTACCAGGGCCTGCACATTCTGGGTCGGCTGCGGCGTAGGCGTCGGCGTGGTGCCGCCGTCGGAGCCGCCGCCACCGCCGCAGGCGAACAGGAACAGAGTGCTGAACAGGCACAGCAGATACGTCAAAAAGCGCATGGTCATCTCCGGTCAGCGAATGTTGTCAGGGGTCACGCCTTGCGGCAGCAAGGCAGGCACGTAAGCGCTGCCGGCAAAGGAACGCATGTGGCCGCCGGAACGCAGCACCAGCTGGTCCGACTGGATCGCGACAGCGCGCCGACCCTGGTGCGGCTCACTGGCGGCAGCGGCAAACTGGTCGGCATAGCTGCCCAGCAATTGCTGCAGGTTAGGCATGCTCGGCCCCTGCCAGCTGACGGCAAACACCACGTTGTCCGCACCGATATATTCCCGTACCGTGGTGCCCGACGGCTCCACCACTTCGCTGACCGTATAGCCGTTGTAGCTGGTCACGCGGGCGCTGGCGCTGGCCTTGGCGCGCGCAACACTGTCGGCCTGGACGGTGCCGGCGGCCGGACCGGCAGCCGCGCCGAGCGCCGCAAACGCCGGCGCGGATTGCGCAAACAGCAACGCGCACATAACAGAAACGGGAAATCTCATGGCTCACCTCTGCTCGATTGACAAATACCTATGGAATCATAACCGATGCTGCCCGGCAATTTGTAAAGATGTTTTAACAACCACACTCGCCATTGCCATTCGTAATGTGCTAGATAAACCGGCCGCATGCAAAGGCCAAGTTCAGCTGCGGCTGAGCAGGCGGTTGCGCACAAAACCGATATGCTCCCGCAATACATAGAACTGATCGGCAAAAGCCAGCGGCATTTTCATCCGGTTCACCGATTCCTCGATATGGTCGAGCCGCTTCAGCAATTGCGCCTGCTGTTCCGGCGTGTCGGTATCGACCACCGCCGCGCGCTCGAGTGCGATCAAGATACCGTACCAGCGGTAGATGCGCGATTTGATGCGCCAGCCGTAAAGCAGCGGCACCAGCTTGAAACCCGGGATCAGCAGCAGGATGATCGGCAGCAGCACCACCAGGGTACGGTCCACCAGGCTGGCCAGCCAGAACGGCAAGGTGCGGTAGAAGAAACCCTTGCCCGATTTATAGTAGCGCGTGGCGTCGTCGCTGATGCGGAACTCATGCGCCAGCGGCGCCGGGAATTCGCCGGCCCGCTGCAGCACGTTGGGGCCGCTGTGCACTTCCTTGGCGGCGTCGATCAGCAAATCGGAAAGCGCCGGATGCAGGTCTTCGCGGGCAATCAGTTCGGCGGTCGGGGCGATCAGGCGGATGTCGCGGCTGGGAATGTTCTGGCCGAGGTCGAACACTCCCTTCGGGATATTGAGCTCGTTCAGGTAGCTGAAACGGCGTGCATAAGCGCCCGCCTGGGCAAAATCGAGAAGGCGGATGCCAGGCGTGTGCAGCAGCTTGCCCATGGTCGGCGGCGAGGCTGAGTCGCCCATCAGGAAAGCGGCGTCGATCTTGCTGTCGGTGAGCGCCTGCGCGGCTTCGTCGCCGCCCATGTCGAGCAGCTCGGTCTTGCCGCCGGCTTCGATGCCGTTCGCTTTCAGCAGCGTCAATGCCAGCACCCGCGAGCCGCTGCCCTGCATGCCGATGGCTACCCGCTTGCCCTCCAGCTCGGAGAGCCGGTTGATGCGCTCGCGGCCGCGGTAAAACACCGACACCGGAACATAGGAAATGCTGCCCAGCGACACCAGCTGGCCGATCGGCAAGTCGCCCGCCACGCCGCCCTGGACAAAACCGACATCGACGCCGGAATGCGGATCGTTCAGCTTCTTCAGGTTATCCAGCGATCCTTCCGAAGTCACGATCTTCAGCTTGATGCCGTTGCGCGCCAGGATCTTCTTGTATTTCTCGGCCGTGTTCCAGAAATTGCTGTGTTCGGGGCCGGTGATCATCGTGATGGTGTTCGGCGGCGCCGGGTGGATCAGCCAGATCGCCAGCCAGATGGCGACTACCACCAGCAAGGCTATCGGACCGAAGCTGATCGCCAGGTCACGCCACGAAATTGCAACAAAGCGTGTCTTGATGTTGATCGCGGATTGCTTCAGTTCGGACGGATTGAGTGGGGTAGCCATGAGATTTATTCTATCGTTATTGTGCAGCATGATGTGCGACATGATACAGGCCCCAAGGCATCACTTGCAAAAAGCAAAACCGGGGCAGTCAATGCCGGCAGGCCAATGACGGGTTGCCTGCGTCCGTTTCCATCATGGGGAGCAAGGTCGGCGTCAGCGATTTGAGCAATTGTACCGAAAGCGCACTGGTGAACTTGTAGCTGGCCGCATAGGGTTCATGAACATAGGCGGTCATGGTGCCGAAGAAGCGATCGCCGATAAAAAACACGAACGTGGCTGAACGGTTCACGGCGCGCGAGGAAACCAGTCTGCCGCCGGGCGCGTAGACCTCGAAGCGCTGGTCGCCGGTGCCGGTTTTTCCGCCGACTCCCAGCGGCTTGCCGTTCGGATGGCGTGACGGCAAGCCGCCCTGGAGGCGCTTGGCGGTCCCGCCCTCCACCACGTCGATCAGAGAACGGCGCACCACGTCCGTTATCTCTTCGGGCAACAGCCGTTCCGCCGCCGGCCCGCTATTCTCAAAGTGCGTTTCATAAGGCGTGCCTTGCGCCAGCTCCAGGGTTTGCAATTTCCTGAGCGGCAGACGCATGCCCTTATTGACGATAATCCCCATCAATTCCGCCAGCGCCGCAGGCCGGTCGCCCGACGCGCCAACCGCGGTTGCGTAAGAGGGAGTAAGGGATTCAAAGGGATAACCGAGCCGCCGCCAGGCGCGGCCGATCTCCAGAAACGCTTCCAGCTCCACCATTTGCCGGATACGTTTATCTTGCTTATTTTTATTGTGGGTCTTGAACAGCCAGGCGTAGACATCCTGGCGCGCATCACGGCTGGCCTCCAGCGTTTGCGTCAGCGTCGCGTCCGGATGCTGGCGCATGAATCCGAGCAGCCACAACTCCAGCGGATGGATGCGTGCGATGTAGCCGCGATCGGCCAGTGAAAATTTATCCGGCCCGTACTGCGCATACAACGCAGCCAACTTGTCCTCCGACAAGCCGTCTTTGGGAAACTGCTTGCGCATGAAGTCAGAAAAATGCTGCAGATCCGCGTCCGGCGCTATGCTGCGGAATATCGTGGCCAGCCGGGCTGGCGCCGGATGGAGGTTTTCCAACAGCAGCTCTTGCGATTCCTGAGGTGTCTTGCCGTGGTATTTGCGGTAGAAGCGAACCATGAACTGACGCCCTTCCTTATCCGCAAAGCGAGACAGTATCTCCTGCCGTTTCGCTGCGTTCTCGCCGTCCAGCGACGCCGAACCGGCGCCAGCCATCTTGAATTTGTAGTGCCGCACGACGTCGCGCATGAGCCGCACAAAAACCAGGTTCACGGATTGCTGGAAACCTTCGCGTACCGTCATCACTTTGTAGTTTTCTTCAGATTCGAAATTCGTGAATGTCTGCACGCCGCCGCCGGTCACGAATGTTTCCCCCGGGCTGCCCGAGTAACGGCGCTCCATGGCTGCTTCCAGCATCGCGGGCAAACCGCTGTCCCGCGCCTGCGCCAGGTAAGCCAGCGCCCACAGGCTCAAGACATCCTCCTTCTCCACTTGCAGCCCGGCGCGCTGCTGCGGCGTCATGCCGGCGTAACGCTGATGCAGATCGGCGATGATTTCAAGATAGGTAATCAGCGTACGCAACTTGGCGGTCGATCCCAGGTTGAGCCTGGCGCCTTCGTTGATATCGAAAGGCTGGTCGAAATTATCAGTCTGCACGCGCAACAGATTGGCGCCGCCACGCTGCTCGAACAGCGTAAAACTGAAAATCAGCTTGTCCGGATCGTCGCCGGGGCTGAGCATGTTATGCCCATACAGTTCCGCCGCTTTTGCGTTAGCCGGTTTCCTGAGCTGGCGCAGCACGGTCGTCACCTCCCGCTGCATCTCGCCGTTCATGGTGGTCGCCGCGGTGAGATCGAGACGGTCCAGGTCGTACAGGTGATTAACGTGCAACAAGCCGGAAAGATTCGCGCGCAATGCAGTTACCGCCTTGCGCGTGACAAATGAGATCGGCGGCGCGCTGACAGGTTTTTGCTGCAGGCTCAGCTTGACCGGCAACGCCGCGTCGCGCAGCGCCGCCGGAATGATTCCCGCTGCCGCCAGCAGCCGCAAATGGCTATCGGTCAGCTGCTCCAGGTCGGCCGCGCCTTCCCGCAGGTAATACGATGGCCGGCGTTGCGCGATCATCAGCGAGAGCGCTTGCTTGAATGCCTCTGCCCTGCGCTGTAGCTGATCGGGATTGGCTGCCAGGCCGGGGTTGCCGTCCAGCAGCCGGTTGACCTCCGCGAAATCGCGGCCGTACCAGGCCCACAGGCCGTCGCCCAGGCCATCGATCTCGCCATAGCCGGGCTTGGCGGCAAGCGGCACCGTGTTCAGGTAATCCACCACGATCTGCCGCCGCGCCGGCAGCGTGTTCTCGCCGCCCAGATACGCTCTGATCGACGCCGACGCCATCTGCCGCAATTTTTCCTTTGGCGATGCGGTGCGGCCTTCAGGCGAATGACGGTATTTTTCGATCTGCGTAACCAGGGTGCTGGCGCCCGGCGTCTGGTGCGATTTATCGAGCGCATGCAAACCCTGGTCGAAGACGGCCCTGGCGAAACGGCCCCAGTCGATCGCCGGATTGCGCAACGGATAGCGGGTAGTGAGCAAATCGCGGTCTTCTATAAAAAGCAGCGTGTCTGCCAGCAGGCGCGGCACCAGCTCGAAATCGCTATAGCTGCGTTCGGGAAAACGTTCCGAATACAACGACTGTTCATTGCAGTCCAACAAATCGAGGCCCGCCCGGTTCTTCTCGCGGTAGGCCGGGGAAATGCCTTTGTCCGCGAGCTCCGCAAGCTTGGGCGAGATCCGCGTTTGTTGCGTAATCCGGTAATCGTGCTTGATCAGATATTCGGTAAAAGCGGGAATCCTGCTATAGCCGAGACGTTCGTCGTAAGGGCCGGATTTAGGAAAACGGATAGCCGCGCTTGCCCCGGGCTCAAGTTTGAATGTCAGTTCGCGGCCAAGTTCGGACAGCCGCCGCGCTTGCCATTGCGATGAGCGCAACTCGTTACCGGCCAGCCGGGCTACAAGCGTCAATAACCCTAACAAACCGGCCAGCAACAGCCACTTGCCCCATTTACGTAGCGTCACTTTTTTTATGAGTAGGAATGCGACTTGGCGGGAGTGCCTGAATATCAAGATAATCGCCTTTTCAGCCTGTGTCTAGCTGCGATTGAAGCGCTTATCACGAACCAGGGAATATCAGAACCGCGTCTTCGCTACTCCACAAACAAGGTAGCTGGAAATTCGAGATAAGCGCGCAGCGACTGCACGAACTCGGCAGCATCCAGGCCGTCGACCACCCGATGGTCGAACGAGGACGACAGATTCATCATCTTGCGCGCGACCACCACATTGCCGCGTATCACCGGTCTTTCGATAATCCGGTTGATGCCGACAATCGCCACCTCCGGGTGATTGATCACCGGAGTCGATGCCAGGCCGCCCAAGGCGCCCAGGCTGGTGACGGTGATGGTTGAACCGGAGAGTTCCGCCCGCACCGCCCTGCCCGCGCGCGCGGCCTCGGCCAGGCGGGCGATTTCGGCCGCGCTCGACCACGGATCGCGCGCCTCGGCATGATGCACCACCGGCACCATCAGGCCGGCTGCGGTCTGGGTGGCGACGCCGATATGTACTGCGTCGTAACGCGTCACCACGCCGGCGTCATCATCGAAACGGGCGTTGCATTGCGGGTGCTCGCGCAACGCCAGCACCATGGCGCGCATCAGCAGCGGCAACAAGGTCAGGCGCCCGCGTTCGCCGCTCCATCTTGCGTTCAGATGCTGGCGCAGCGCCTCGATTTCGGTGACATCGCACTCCTCGACGTAGGTAAAGTGCGGGATGCGACGCTTGGATTCCTGCATCTTTTGAGCGATCTTGCGGCGCAAGCCGATGACCGGCATCGCTATTTCGCCATGACGCTCGGCATAACGGCCATCGCCGGCGCGCGCCGCCGGCAGGCTGCCGCCGAGCGTGACATAAGCGTCGAGATCTTCATGCGTAATGTGGCCATCGGCGCCGCTCGCAGGCACATCCTGCAACTCGACGCCGAGCTGGCGGGCGCGCCGACGCACGGCGGGCGACGCAGTCGGCGAGCCGGCGGCCTGCCGTATCGCTTGCACTGAGCCGGGGCCTTGCGCCGGCGGCTTGGAAGACGGCACTTCCCTTGGCGGCGCAGCGACCGCCGCGGCCGCTGCCTGCGGCAGAACGGGCAACGCCGCAGCGGCATGCTCTGTTGGCTCGACCTCAATGCGTATCAGTTCGCCGCCTACCGCCAGCACCTGGCCGGGCTCGCAGCCCAGCGCCGCTATCCTGCCTACAACCGGCGATGGAATCTCGACGGTGGCCTTGTCGGTCATCACATCGGCCAGCACCTGGTCCTCGACCACGCGCTCGCCGACCTTGACGCGCCAGGCCACCAGTTCAACCTCGGCGATCCCTTCGCCGATATCCGGCATTTTGATCACATGGACGCTCATCTTGCCTCCAGCGCGCGTTTGAAGGCAGCCCCGACGCGGGCCGGACCGGGAAAATAAGCCCATTCCTGGGCGTGCGGATAAGGCGTGTCCCAGCCGGTGACACGTTCGATCGGCGCCTCCAGATGGTAGAAACAATGTTCCTGCACCAAGGCCGTCAATTCCGCGCCAAAGCCGCTGGTGCGCGTGGCTTCGTGCACCACCACGCAGCGCCCGGTCTTCTTGACCGAGGCGACGATGGTTTCCAGGTCGAGCGGCCACAGGCTGCGCAAATCGATGATCTCGGCGTCGATGCCGGTCTCGCGCGCGGCGGCTGCCGATACGAATACCATGGTGCCGTAGGTAATCACCGTCAGCTCGGCGCCGGGACGGAATATCGCCGCGGATTCAAGCGGCACGGTGTAATAGCCGTCCGGCACCTCGCCCAGCGGATGCTTGGACCACGGCACCATCGGCTGGTCGTGATGGCCGTCGAACGGACCGTTGTACAGGCGCTTCGGCTCCAGGAAGATCACCGGATCGTCATTTTCGATCGATGCAATCAGCAAGCCCTTGGCGTCATACGGATTGGATGGCATCACCGTGCGCAAGCCGCAGACATGGGTGAACAGGGCTTCCGGGCTCTGGCTGTGGGTCTGGCCGCCATAGATGCCGCCGCCGCAGGGCATGCGGATCGTCATCGATGCAGTGAATTCGCCGGCCGAACGGTAGCGCAGGCGCGCCGCCTCGGAGACGATCTGGTCCGAGGCCGGATAAAAGTAGTCGGCGAACTGGATCTCGATCACCGGCCGCAAACCGTAGGCAGCCATGCCGACGGCTGCGCCGACAATCCCGCCCTCGGAGATCGGCGCATCGAATACGCGCGAAGCGCCGTACTTCGCCTGCAAACCTTCGGTGCAGCGGAACACGCCGCCAAAGAACCCTACGTCCTCGCCGAAAACAACCACATTGCTGTCGCGCTCGAGCATGACGTCCATCGCCGAACGCAGCGCCTGGATCATCGTCATCGGCGTAGTCGTCTGCGCCATCGCCGGTTTGGCGTCTTTCTGGGCGGCCATGGTTACACGCCCAGCTGGCGGCGCTGCTGCCGCAGATGCTCCGGCATGTCTTTATAGACATCCTCGAACATCGTCGCCGGGTCAGGAATCTGGCCGCTGGCCAGGGTGCCATAGCGTTCCGCCTCTTTCTGGGCCGCGATCACCTGCGCCTCCAGTTCCTGTTCCGTATCCTGGTGTTCCTGCTCCGACCATACGCCGATGCGGATCAGGTGCTGCTTGAGGCGGGCAATCGGATCCCCCAGCGGAAAGTGCGACCAGTCATCCGCCGGCCGGTACTTGGACGGATCGTCGGAAGTCGAATGCGGACCGGCGCGGTAAGTGATCCATTCGATCAGAGTCGGCCCCAGGTTGCAGCGCGCCCGTTCGGCGGCCCAGCGCGAAGCAGCGTACACGGCCAGGAAATCGTTGCCGTCGACGCGCAGCGAGGCGATGCCGCAGCCGACGCCGCGCGCGGCGAACGTGGTGCTCTCGCCGCCGGCAAGCGTCTGGAAAGTCGAGATGGCCCACTGGTTGTTGACCACATTGAGAATCACCGGGGCCTGGTATACATGTGCGAAAGTGAGCGCAGTATGGAAATCGGATTCGGCGGTGGAGCCGTCGCCGATCCAGGCCGAAGCGATCTTGGTGTCGCCCTTGATCGCCGAGGCCATGGCCCAGCCGACCGCCTGGATAAATTGCGTGGCAAGATTGCCTGAAACGGAGAAAAAACCTGCGGCGCGCACGGAATACAGCACCGGCAGCTGCCGTCCCTTCATAGGATCGCGCCGGTTCGACAGCAGCTGGCAAATCAGGTCCACCAAAGGGACCTCGCGCGCCATCAGCAGGCTTTGCTGGCGATAGGTGGGGAAACACATGTCGCCTTCCTGCAGCGCCATCGCGTGCGCCGTGCCTATCGCTTCCTCGCCCAGGCTCTGCATGTAGAAGGACATTTTTTTCTGGCGCTGCGCGATCACCATGCGGGCATCGAAAATCCGCGTTTTCATCATGGCCCGCATCCCGCGGCGCAACAATTGAGGCTCTATTTCTGCAACCCAAGGGCCGACAGCGTTGCCTTCGTCGTCGAGCACCCGCACCAGGGCATAGGCGAGATCGCCGGTGTCGGACGGCTGCACGTCCAGCGGCGGCCGGCGCACCGCGCCGGCCGCCGCCAGATGCAGGTAGGAGAAATCGGTTTCGTGGCCGGGCCGGCCGCTAGGTTCCGGAACATGCAACGTCAGAGGCTTGCACTGGCTCATACCCGCTCCCTCGCGCTTGGTGATGTCCAGTTGAGTTTAGCTTACTTTAGCGCCGGCGTGCTTTACGGCCTGCCAGCATTTTATTTTGCGTCGCACACAGCCGATGCCGTGCGGCGAACCGCGCGAGCGGCCTGCACGCAGCGCGTCGGCGTCCTACATCCGGTGGGCGAAGCGTCCTCTTTCCGCCTGGTCCATGAGATCGAGGAACTGCGTTGTCTGCATCTGAATCAGGGCTTCGTGGTCGCCTGCCTCGAAATAGATTTCCGGCTGTTGCGCCAGGCTTTCATCGAGATAGGTTTGCATGCCGTAGGCGCTGCAGACCGGATGGAGCGCTCCTACATCGCAATCCTTGAACATCTCGCGCAGCTCATCTTCGCTGGCCAGCACCAGGTGCCGCCCGGTCTTGTCCCACAGGTCGGACAAATGCAAGTGAAAGGTCGATGGCAGCACCGCAGCCACATAGCCATGCTCGTCTTCCAGGACCACTGTCTTGGCCAGGCGGTCGCCCGGGATATGCGCCGCCTCTGCGGTGCCGGTGCTGCTGAGGGTGTGCGGATGATGCAGGATCTTGTAATGACTGCCTTTGCTGCGCAGGCAGTCTTCCAATGTGGCGGAAATCGACATGACGATCCTCCTCCGGGATGAGGTGGACAGAGAATTATGTGCTATTTGTCTCAATATAGTGCGCTTCCAGCCTTCTGTGAAGGCTTATCGGCGCAACATCCGCAGCATGGCGCGGCCTGGCCCCATCCGATGGCGGCCTGGCCGCATCCCGGAACCCGGGTCAGTGGCGCATCCCGCCGCCCATGCCGTGCCCATGAAAGCCGGCACCTGCCGCAACGCTCTGATGCATCGTCGAACCGTGGTTAAAGTGGTGATGGTGATGGTCCCGGTCTATGAAGACAAAGTCCGCGCCGAAGCCGAACGGCCCCCAATACCAGGGATCGTAATAATAGCCATATGGATAACCGTAGTATGGCCGGTCGGTGTTTTGCATGAATTGCCATGTGCCGTCGCTTTGCTGGCAAGCAACGCCGGTAACCGGCTCTGTCTTGCCGTTGATTTCGGCCTGGGTCGTCAATTTCTGGCAACTCGGCTTGCCGGTCCCGGCATAGTCCGAACCGCCTTGCCTCCCGCTGCAGGCGGAGAGGGCCAGCAATAGCACTACAAAAGGAATTTCGTTATACATGATGTCGTCCTAAATGAATGCCCGACGTAACGGCGCGTGCAAACCCGGCGCTCCGCAATATCGGCTTGCTCCCAGCCAACCGACACCGGAACGGTACGCAGTCCGGCGCCAAGCCAGCCTGTGATATGTAAACGAAGGAGACGGTGCGGCTATTCCATCGATATTTTTTGGAAAAAGCCGATCCCGGCCAGCGCCGGGGTGGTCAGCGCCAAGCCTCGGGATGGCCGCCCAAGGCGCTGCACACGTCAATTGCCATGGAACGCAGGCGGGCCACCGAGGTTTGTCCGGACAGCGCATATCCCATGCCCTCGCTTATCCAGTAAAAGGTGCTGCGCTTACCCTCATGCAGCAGCCGGAACGCCGTGGCGTCCTTGGCTACGGCGGTGACGTACAAGGTCAATCGCTCACCCTCGCCGTCCTGGTACATGAACTGCGCTGCCGGACCGGCTTCGCCAGGCAGCAAGCGCCCTCCGACCAGCGTGTAGCCGTATTCCTGCAACGATGGCGCCGCCAGCGGATGATTGAGGCGCTTCGACAGCCAACTGATCAAATGCGCTTCTTCGGCAGCGGCAACTTCAACCGGATGCCGCTGCTCCGGCGCATAGACCGCGTAGGCAATGTCGGCACGCTTGGCGAACGCCGGCTGCTCGTTGAAAAGATACGGCTTCAGCCAGCCGGACGCCAAGCCGCACAGCAAGCCCGCCGCCAGCCAGCCTCCAGCCATCCCGGCACTGCGCCACCAGGGCGTCCGGCGCGGCAGGAAAATACATTGGACGTTATCTTGCGGCGTCGCAAACAAGGCTTTTAAACCGGCATTCTGCGCCCGATAGTCGGCGACGCGAGCGCTGTCCTGCGGATCGTTCGCCAGCCGCTCGGCGACGGCAGCCTGCCCGGGGCCGGAAAGTTCATTGTCGACCCATGCCGACAGCATCTGCAAATGTGCTTCGTCCGGGTCCGGCAGCTTGGAGGTGGTCTCTTCGTTCATGGCGTGTCTCTCGCTACTTGTTGCTGACTACTTTAAGAGGCGGCCGTTTGCTGCCCGGGTCCTCTTTCAACAAAGAGCGCATACGCTCCCGGGCACGCGACAGGCGCGACATCACCGTGCCGACCGGAATGTCCAGGATGGCCGCAACCTGCTGATAGCTGAGCTCTTCCAGGCCGACCAGCAACAGTACTTCGCGCTGATCGAGCGGCAGGCGATACAGCGCACGCTGCACGTCGAGCAGGAACAGGCCGTCGACTTCATCGGCCGGCGCCGCCATCGTGCGCCAGGGCGCGCTATCTTCATCGACGGCGATTTCGCGGCGCTTGCGCAGCTGGTCGATATACAAATGCCTGAGGATGGTCAACAGCCAGGCCCGCACATTGCTTTGCGGCTGCAAGGTATGCCATCGGTTCAGGGCGCGCTCCGCCGTGTCCTGCACCAGATCGTCAGCCCATGCGGCATCGCCTGTCAGCGCGCGGGCGTAACGCCGCAGCGCCGGCAGCCAGACCACCATGTCGGCCTCAAAACTCATAAAGGCATTGCATTCTCTAGCACCCAGGCCAGTCGCCGATACGCGCCGCGTTTGCTCAGGGTTTCGCCGTGTGCCACACGCCGCCCTTGCCGTCGCCGTTGGCATCGCCGGCTTTCTTGTCCATGGCAAAACGGTACAGCGGATGTCCCTTGTAGGCCCATTGCCGCTTGCCGTCGGCGGCTGTCACAAAACTCCAGTCGGCAGCGGCCTTGTCATAGGAATCCGCCAGCGCCGCCGGCCAATTTGCGGCGCAGCCGCCCTCGCAAGCACTCTTGCCTGCTACCGTATCTTTGTCGAAGGTATACAGCGTGCGGCCTTCGTCATCCACCAGCTTGCCATTGACAGCCTTGGGTGCTTCGGCCAGGGCGGGTATCGCAAGAGCGGCGCAGCTCAGCAGCAGAAATAGGGGTTTTCGCATGATTCCTCCTCAGGATGATCGTCGGGAAAAATACAGATCAGAACCAGCCGGGCGAATGATTGCTGGGATAGCAGTTAAACGTCCGGCATGACGAGTTTATTCCAACTTTCTGCAACCATTTGATACATTATTTTCATTTTGCTGACCATTTACCTTCAGCAACGGGCTGCGTCGTCGCGGGATCAGGTCCTTATCGGATTTGCGCACGGTTTGCCTGGGGAATCCGAGTCATTGCGCAAAATCCTCTACACTGCCGACATCTAAGCTAATCGATAAAACAATCTTGCATGCACACCGACACTGAAACCATGCCCCCTGCCGTCGATGCTCCCCCGGCGCTGGAATGCCGCGGACTGCGCAAGTCTTATGGCCATGGCCGGGTGGTGCTGGCGCATCTCGACTTTGCGCTGGCGGCCGGCGAATACGTCGCCATCATGGGCGACTCCGGCGTCGGCAAATCGACCTTGCTCAACCTGATTGCCGGCCTCGACAGCGCCAACAGCGGCATGATACTGATCGACGGTGTCAGCATGTCGAGCCTGGACGACGACGCCGCCACCTTGCTGCGCCGGCAGAAACTCGGTTTCATTTTCCAGGCCTTCCATGTATTGCCGCACCTGACCTTGCAGCAGAACGTCGCCCTGCCCTTGCTGCTCAACGGCGCGCCGCAGGAACGCGCGCTGGAACTGCTGGCGGCGGTCGGCCTGGCGGGCCGCGGCAACG
The DNA here is from genome assembly GCF_038896935.1 of Collimonas rhizosphaerae. Taxonomy (NCBI): domain Bacteria; kingdom Pseudomonadati; phylum Pseudomonadota; class Betaproteobacteria; order Burkholderiales; family Oxalobacteraceae; genus Collimonas; species Collimonas rhizosphaerae. Next base: position 511,253 of record NZ_JBANDC010000001.1, on the reverse strand, counting down.
ACTTCCCGCGCCAGCTGTCGGGCGGCGAAATGCAAAGGGTGGCGATTGCGCGCGCCCTGGTGCATCGCCCCAAGCTGATCCTGGCCGACGAGCCGACCGGCAACCTCGACCCGGATACCGCGCATGAAGTGCTGGCCCTGCTGCGCCAGGAAATCAAGGCCAACGGCGCCTCCGCCATCATGGTGACCCATTCCGCCGCCGCAGCCGCCAGCGCCGACCGGATCCTGGTCATGAGCGCAGACGGTTTGCAGCCGCTGAAGCAATGACGCCTGCCGCCGCTACAGCTGCCGCCGGCGCCGGCAATCCGCTGCGCACCTTGGCGCGCTGGCTGCTGCTGGGCGAATTGCGCGCCCACCCGGTGCGCGCGCTGGTGGCGATTGCCGCCATCGCGCTCGGCGTCGCGCTCGGCTATGCGGTAGACCTGATCAACGGCGCCGCCTTCAACGAATTCTCGGCCGCCGCCAGGAGCTTGTCCGGCCAGTCCGACCTGCAGCTGCGCGGCGTGCAGGGGACCGTCGACGAAGCCGTCTATCCCCAACTGGCAAAACGGCAAGGCGTGGCGATAGCCAGCCCGGTGCTGGAGCTCAACGTCACGCTGCCGGGCAAGACCGGCGCGCTGAAAGTGCTTGGCATCGACACCTTCCGCGCCGCCCGCATCACGCCCGATCTGATCGGCATGGCCGACTCCGGCAGTCCGTTCGACACCCTGGCCGACGACGCCATCTTCCTGTCGCCGGCAGCCCAGCAATGGCTGCAGGTGCGGCCGGGCCAGATGCTGGCGCTGCGCAACGGCACCGCCAGCGTCAGCCTGCGGGTGGCCGGCGGCCTGGCGGGCGCCCGCGCCGGGCAGCGGATCGCGGTAATGGATATCGGCGCCGCCCAATGGCGCTTCGGACGCATCGGCCAGCTCTCGCGCATAGACCTCAAGCTGCAGCCGGGCGTCAACCGCGAAGCGTTCAGGCGCGCGCTGCAGGCCGAATTGCCGCCGCATTTGCAGGTATCGGCAGGCCAGGACCAAGAGAGCAGCAATAACAACATGTCGCGCGCCTACCGCATCAACCTGAATGTACTGGCCCTGGTGGCGCTCTTCACCGGCGCGTTCCTGGTGTTCTCGACCCAGGCGCTGTCGGTGATCCGGCGCCGTTCGCAGTTTGCCTTGTTGCGTGTGCTCGGATGGCGGCGCGCCCAGTTGCTGCGCCAGGTATTGCTGGAAGGCGCTTTGCTGGGCTGTCTCGGGGCGCTGCTTGGATTGGCGCTGGGATACGCGCTGGCGGCCGCCGCCTTGCATTTTTTTGGCGGCGACCTCGGCGGCGGCTATTTCCGCGGCGTGCAGGCCAGCGTGCAGTTCGACCTGCCGGCGGCGCTGGTTTTTTTTGCGCTCGGCAGCGGCATCGCCTTGCTCGGCAGCCTGGCGCCGGCGCTGGAAGCGTCGCGGGCGCATCCGGCGGCGGCGCTCAAATCCGGCAGCGAAGAAACCGCGCTGGCGCCGCTGGCGACACCCTGGCCGGCGCTGGCCTGCCTGCTGCTGGGAGCGCTGCTGACGCAGCTGCCGCCGCTGTTCGGCTTGCCTGTGTTTGGTTACATCGCGGTGGCGCTGCTGCTGGTCGGCGGCATCACGCTGATGCCGCGGGTGGCGGCGCTGGCATTCTCTGCGCTGCAAAGATTCAGCCTGGGGCGCCGCCATGGCGTGCTCACGACCCTGGTGCTGGCGCGCCTGGCCAACGTGCCGGGGCAAGCCTCGATTGCGCTCGGCGGCGTGCTGTCCAGCTTCAGCCTGATCGTGGCGATGGCGATCATGGTCGCCAGTTTCCGCATATCGGTTGACGACTGGATGCAGCAATTGCTGTCGGCGGACCTGTATGCGCGTTCCGCCGTCAGCGGCGAAACCGGCGCCATGCAGCCTGCCGAACAGCGCTTGCTGGCGGCCGTTCCAGGCGTGGCGCGCGCCGATTTCCTGCGCACCTCGACGCTCACGCTGGATCCGGCGCGGCCGCCGGTGATACTGATCGCACGCCGCATCGACGCCGCCGATCCGGCCCGCGCGCTGCCCATCGTCGGTCCGCTGCTGCCGGCCGGCGCGATTGCCGCCGGCAGCTTGCCGATCTGGGTCTCGGAAGCCATGGTCGACCTGTATGGCTATCGCTTGGGACAGCAGGTCACGCTGCCGCTGGCGAACCGTCCTTACCGCTTTACGGTGGCCGGCGTCTGGCGCGACTATGCGCGGCAATCGGGAGCAATCCAGCTGCGCCTTGCGGATTACCAGCGATTGAGCGGCGACACCGAAGTCACCGACGCCGCGCTCAGGCTGCAGCGCGATGCCGATCCCGGCGCGGTGATCAGCGCACTGCGCCAATTGCCGTTCGGCGCCGCGCTGGAGATTTCCCAGCCGGGCGAAATCCGCGCGCAGACGCTGAAGATTTTCGACCGCAGCTTTGCCGTCACTTATCTGCTGGAAATCGTCGCCATCGTGATCGGCCTGTTTGGCGTGGCGGCCACCTTTTCCGCCCAGACCCTGGCGCGGGCGCGCGAGTTCGGCATGCTGCGCCATGTCGGCGTCACGCGGCGCCAGGTCCTGTCCATGCTGGCGCTGGAAGGCGGTTTGCTGACCGCGCTGGGGATGCTGGTCGGTTTCCTGCTGGGCTGGGCCATCAGCCTGATCCTGGTATTCATCGTCAATCCGCAATCGTTTCACTGGACCATGGAGCTGCACATGCCATGGCAAGAACTGGCGGCGGTGGCGCTGTTGCTGCTGCTGTCGGCCGGCGCCACGGCGTTGCTGGCGGGCTTGCGCGCCGTGTCCGTCGATGTGCTGCATTCGGTACGGGAGGATTGGTGATGTTTTTTCGCTGTTGCCGTTTTTGGCTGCTGAGCGTCCTGTTGCTGGCGGCGCCGCCGCAATTCGCTGCGCCGCCGCGCTTCGCGCAAGTGACGCCGGAACGGCAGCTGGCGCTGCCGCAGGACAGCGGCGCCCACCCCGATTTCCGCACCGAATGGTGGTACGCCACCGGCTGGCTGGCCACACCGGACGGCAAGCCGATCGGTTTCCAGGTCACCTTCTTCCGTTCCGCCACCGAGCACGACCGCGCCAATCCGAGCGCCTTTGCCCCTAGCCAGCTGATCATCGCCCATGCGGCGCTGTCGGATCCCAGCCTGGGCAAACTCCTGCATGCGCAAAAAAGCGCGCGCGCCGGTTTCGGCCTGGCCTATGCCAAGGAAGGCAACACCGATGTCGCCGTGGATGACTGGCGCTTGCTGCGCAACGCCGACGACAGCTACCAGGCCAGCATCGCCGCCGATGAATTCACCCTGCAGCTCAGCCTCAAACCCGTCCAGCCGCCCATGCTGCAAGGCGACCACGGCTATTCGCGCAAGGGACCGCAAGCCGCGCAAGCCAGCTATTACTATAGCGAGCCGCAGCTGCAGGTCAGCGGCAAGCTGGTGCGCGCCGGCCGTGCGCAAGAAGTCAGCGGCAGCGCCTGGCTCGATCACGAATGGTCCACCAGCGTGCTGGACGCCGACGCTGTCGGCTGGGACTGGCTGGGCGCCAACCTGGATGACGGTTCAGCCTTGATGGCGTTCCAGATCCGCAGCCGCGACGGCAGCAAGCTGTGGGCGCACGCCGCACTGCGCGACGCCGATGGCAAGGTTACCCAGTTCGCGCCCGGGCAGGTCAGCTTCCAGCCGCAGCGCAGCTGGCGTTCGCCGCGCACCGACGCCAGTTATCCGGTGCAGCAGGTGCTGCATGCCGGCGCCGCCGAATGGTCGCTGGCGCCTTTGCAGGATGACCAGGAACTCGATTCGCGGCTGTCGACCGGATCGGTGTATTGGGAAGGCGCTGTGACCGTCAACCGCAACGGCCGGCGCGTCGGGCGCGGCTACCTGGAATTGACCGGTTATCTCAAGGCATTGAAATTCTAGGCACCCGGTTTTTGCGGCGGCGTCACATTTCGCCGCAGACTTCGACAATCGCATCCGCCACCGCCCGCACCCGCGCCGTACGGTTCAGGTCGCCGTGCAGCACCAGCCAGATGTCGTAGGCTTCGGCGCGCTGCGGCCAGATCCGCGCCAGCAGCGGATCGCCGTCGGCCATGTGGGTCGGCAGTTCGCCGATGCCGAGTCCGGCGCGCACCGCTTCGATCATCATCAGGCCGGAATTGACTTCCATCGCCACCTTGGCGTTGCCGATAGCTTCGCCGCACAAGGCCACCCCTTGGGAGGGTGAAATGCTGCGCTGGTAGATCACCAGGTCATGGCCGGCCAGCGCCGTATCGGGCTGCGGTTCGCCACGCAGTTTCAGGTAGCTTTTTGCCGCATACAGGCCGACTTCACGGCGCGTCAGGTGGCGCGAGATCAGGTCCGGGCTGCTGGGACGTATGGTGCGCACCGCCAGGTCCGCTTCGCGCCGGGTCAGGTTCGACACCTGGGTGGAGGTGCTCAGCACCACCCGGATATCCGGATGCACCGCATGCAGCCGCTGCATGGCGACCATCAGGAAATGCTTGCCCATGGTATCGGTCGCTGCCAGCCGCACCACGCCGGATAGACGATCGTCAATGCCCTGCATCTGCCGCTGCAGCTGGTCGGCGGCGTGCTCCATCCGCTCCGCCGCGGCAAACGCCAGCTCGCCGGCCGGGGTCGGCACGTAGCCGGTCGGGGTGCGCAAGAACAGGCGCGCGCCCAAAACCTGCTCCATGGCGTTCAGGCGGCGGCCGGCGGTGGCCTGGTCCACCTGCAGCAGCGCCGCGGCGCCGCGCAGCGTGCCGGCGCGGTATATGCCGAGGAAAATCCGGGCGTTGTCCCAATCCATAAAGCTCTCCTTGGCGATGCATTTTTGCATCAGACCAATGAAATTATACGGATTTATTACATCAACTGGGCGGACTACCATAGAGCCTTGCCGACCAATGCCGCCACATCACAGGAGAAACAGACCATGTCAGCTCAATGCCCCATCCCCGCCGCCAGCGCTGCCCGCACGGCACCCGGCGGTTTGCTGCCGCTGCTGACGCTGGCGATCGGTTTCGTGATGGCGATGCTGGACGTTACCGCCGTCAATGTCGCCTTGTCCGATATCGCGCACAACCTGTCGGTGCCGCTGAGCGGCCTGGTGTGGGTGGTGGACGGCTATACGCTGACCTTTGCCGCCCTGCTGCTGGTCGGCGGCGCGCTGGCGGACCGCTACGGCGCCAAGACTATCTACCTGAGCGGGCTGGTGGTGTTCATGCTCGGTTCGCTGCTGTGCGGCGCGGCGCCCGACGGCAATACCCTGATCGCCGCCCGCATGCTGCAGGGCGTCGGCTCGGCCTTGTTCATGCCCAGCTCCCTGAGCCTGCTGACCCACACTTACGAAGACGACCGCGTCCGCGCACACATGCTGGGCACCTGGTCGGCGATTGTCGCGGTGGCGGCGGCCATGGGTCCGCTGGTGGGCGGCGTGCTGGTCGACAGTTTCGGCTGGCGCAGCGTGTTCCTGATCAATGTCCCGGTCGGCTTGCTGGGCCTGGTGCTGGCGCAGAAGGTGATTCCTGCCGCTCCCAGGCACTGGCGGCCGCTGCCTGCCGCCAGCCACGCGCTTGGCATCGCGGGACTGGCCAGCCTGTGTTTTACCTTGATCGAAGGGCCGGTGTTCGGCTGGACCTCGGCGCCTATCCTGGCCACCGCGGCGCTCGTGGTGATCGCCCTTGCCTTGCTGGTGCGGCGTGAACGGCGTGGCGCAGAGCCGCTGCTGCCGCGCGCATTATTCGCCACGCCGCGCTTTGCCGCCGCCAATGCAATCGGCTTCCTGGTCAACTTCGGCGCATTCGGCCAGTTGTTCCTGCTGAGCCTGTTCTTGCAGCAGGCGCGTGGCGCCGACGCCTTGCACACCGGTTTGCAGCTGCTGCCGGTGATGGCCGTATTTTCTATCGGGAACCTGCTGTCGGGACGCATTACCGCGCGCTGGGGCGCACGCCTGCCCATGCTGGGCGGCTTGCTGCTGGCGGCTTTGCTGGCCGCGCTGCTGACCGGCATGCGGCCGCACACCTCTTACCTGCTGTTCGCGCTGGCGGTCGCCATCGCCAACTGGGGCGTCGGCATTGCCGTACCCGCCATGACCACCACCGTCATGCAGATTGCCGGACGCAGCCACGCCAACAGCGCCGCCGCGGCCTTGAACGCCAACCGCCAGATCGGCGCGCTGGTCGGGGTCGCCATCATCGGCAGCATCCTGCACGCAGCGCCGAGCTGGGAAATACGGATTCCGCTGGCCTTCGGCGCGATCGGCCTGGCTTACGGCGCCGCCGCCTTGCTGGTCGGGCGCTATATCACGAGTCCAGGCAAAGCCTGACTACCGGCTGGCAGGCCTGGCCGAAACCGCAAGCGCTTTCGTGGCTTGCGGTTTCTTTTTTTTGCTATCCCGGGCTACACTTAACCAAGTTATGCGCAACCGAAAGATGATACATTTAACACATTTGATTCCAGCAGCACCCTGCTGCATTCCTAAATGGGAGACGCATGAAAAATTCATTTCTATTTCTCGCCGCTATCCTTCTTGCCGGCTGCAGCGCATTGCAGCCCAACGTGCGCAGCTACACGCCGCCGCAACGCAGTCCGGCGCCGGTATCGCTGTCGGAATCGCTGAGCCCGTCGGAGCAAGTGATCGATGTGCCGCAGCAGCCATCGGCCCGCAAAGGCGGCGAACTGTCTGACACCGTGGAGCGCATGGCGCGCAAGACGGCTTGCCTGCCGGCCCAGCCCGGTGCAACGCTGATCGCAAAGACCGGCGCCGTCGAGACCTACCAGGTCAGTTGCCAGGATGGACAGCAGCAGCTTTACAAATGTGAACAGCGGCAGTGCCGCATGATGAATTAAATCCAGGCCACAGGCGGGTCCCATGAAAACAGCACTAGGAATACTGGTCTTGATTTCGCTGCTGTCCGGCTGCGCCTATCCAAACCTGAAATGCGACGATCCCGATGTCCGCCCGTCCTGGTGCGACGATACGGGCGCCAGCCATGGCGCCAAACGCGCGCAATAAGAACCGCCCGGCTCGGGCGGGTAGCAGCTTCCTGGATTTTATAACGGTGGCGCGGCGATGAACTCGGCCAGGTGTTCGGCCTGTTCAGAGTATGCCTGCAGCGTCGGATAATCGGCCGCGATGACGATTTCTGGCAGCATCATTTGCGTAAACTGCCAAGCCACCGCGGTGCTCACCCCGGCCTGGTTGATCGTCTTGCTGCCGGCTTCCAGCGGCTTGTTGCGCAGTTCCTGCTCCAGTGCCTGGTAAGCCGCGAACAACTGGCCCTGGACGCGGACGACCCATGGCTCGTGCTGCTTTTCCACCGGCCGCAAATTGCGCTCATACACAATCTGCACGGTTTTTTCGCATGCCGCCAACGCCAGCCCGATCACCCGCAGCGCATGCTGGCGCTCGCCGATGGCGGCCGGCATCAGGCTCTTGCGCGGCGCCGCCAATGCTTCCGCGTAATCCAGGATAAGGCTGGAATCCATCAACACCTCGCCGTCGTCGCATACCAGCGACGGCGCTTTGACGACCGGATTGATCTGGCGGAATTGTTCGAAGGTGCTGAACACCGAGACGGAATGGTGTTCGAATGGGATGCCAAGCAGTTGCAAGGAAATCGAGACGCGGCGGACGAAGGGTGAGTCAAGCATGCCGATGAGCTGCATAGGTTCTCCTGTTGATGGTTCAGCGACGCGGCACGCAGCCGGCGCGTTGAATTTATCGGAGGGAAATCCTAGCACAGATTGCTGCGGTCACCGGTTGCCGGCAGCAGCAAAGGCGGTTACATCAGGCCTCTTCCACCTCGCGCTTGGCCGGGCTTGCGTAGATATCAATACATTTGAATGCGTCCGCATAGCGCTTCGGATCACCGCCGGCTTCCAGGCGTTTCTTGAATTCCTCGGCCTCGCCGGTACTGTCGAATTCGTAGGCAAGTCCTTTAAAAATGACGGTAGCTTCAGTCAGCCTGACCATTGCAATCTCCTTAGCCCAATGTCGAAAGATAAAGATTTCCCTGCCTGGCAAAAACATCGACTTCCCGCCGCGCGGGAAAAGCAGTGCCGATCGTGCAGGAAAAATAGCGGATACCCGGCTCCGCCGCGACAGCGGCGCACCGGGCATGCGGCCCGTTTCATCCCTTTGATGGTACGCTTTTGGTGATCCGTCTTGAACTGTCAATAGTGGCAGTTATTTGCATATTCCTGCAAGTTCGCGGCGACGCCCTGATCAAGCAGACGCGATTGCGATTCCGGACCTATTCACTGTTGTCCACGGACAGGCATCTGTCAAACAAGAAAATGTTATGACTTTGTCGGTCAACGTAAAAGAAAAGCCCTGACAGGAAAACATGTTGCAAAAGCGATATTTCTTCCTGGCCTGAATGCCGGCCTATTGCCGTACAGTGGAACGCACCAGCCCTACGAAGTTTTGCAGGTCATTGGCGGCCAGGTCGGATACCGTCCAGTAACTCATGCCGTCCCAGGTCCAGCGCACCAGGTGGTAGCCTTGATGATTTTGCAACTGCGGCGGCTGGTCGCGGTCGTTGCTCGGCCAGATATACAAATTGATCGGATGCCGCGCGCGGCGATAGACCAGCGCTGCCACCGGCCGGCCATCGAGATAATCGAGGCGGCCGCCGACCAGCGGAAAACCCTGCTGCGCCAGGTCCACCACCGGCGGGGAGAAATCGAGCTTGCCGTTGAACCAGGGTTTTACCGTGTGCTGGTCGCTTGAAACCACGTCCGACAGGTGGTCGACCTGCAGCGAACGCACATGGCTGGCCACCACTTCGCCAGTCAGCCGGTCCTGGTCTGACGGCAGGTTGAGATACAAACCGGCGCTCCAGGCCAACGCCAGCCCGGCTGCCATGGCCGCGCCCAGGTTCATCCAGTTGAAACCCCAGGATCTTGCGCGCGCGGCTTCTGCCGGCAAAGCGCTGTTGATGCGGTGCGCCAGATGCAGCGGCGCCTCGAAATAAACCGCGTCCTTCTTGAAGCGTGCACTGACGATGCGCTGCGCCGCATATTCGCGCTGGCAATCGGGGCAGTTTTCAAGATGGCGCTGTACTTCCTGCATCTCCACTATGCCGAGCTCCTGGTCTGCAAAAGCCGGCAACAGCTCCAGTGTTTCCTGATGATCCATCATGCCTCCTGCCTGGCCGGCGCAAGGATTGCCGCCAGCAATTTACGGCCGCGCCCAAGGCGCGACATTACGGTACCGATGGGGATGCCGACAATCGCGGCGATCTGCTTATAGGACAGTTCCTCCAGCTCGCGCATCACCATCACCTCGCGAAACTCCACGGGCAAGGCGTGCAGCGCCTGCTGCAGCTGCCGCTCGCTGTCTTTCTGCATCAGCAGCAGCTCCGGGTTGCCGTCGGCCATGCCGGCCGCGCTGAAATCATGCACATCCTCGTCAAATACCGTCTCCTGCCGCTGCTTCTGCTGATCCTGGTACCAGGTGTAGAAAGTATTGCGCACGATCGTCAGCAGCCAGGCGCGGCTGTCGTCGCCATGGAAACCGTCGTAGAACTTGAAGGCGCGCAGATACGCTTCCTGCACCACATCCTCCGCATCCTGGCGGCTGCGCGTGAGCCAGCATGCCAGGTTGAATGCGGAATTCAAGTGCGGCAGCACGTTCGCTTGGAATCGCTGTTTTTTTGTCGGGACTGTCATTCACGCGTTTCCAGGGTTCATGAAACACAAGACTGCAGATGCGAAAAATTTATTCCCGAAAAAGGCATTTATCCGGGAACAAACCACAGGGTACACCGGTATAGGACTTTGTCGATCAAGTGATCGCGACCTGAAGGTCAAGGATGTCCATTTCATGCCCGGCATCAAGGATGGAATTTCTCGTGCCTTTCGAGCATCAGGGTGAAATCCTGGATCCGCTTGGTACGCGTCTCTGGTTTCTTTGCCGTCTGTATCCGGAACAGCAGCGCATAGCGATTGCCGCTGTCGAGCGTGGAAAAAAACGCCAGCGCGCGCGGACTGGCATCCAGCGCTGCCTGGAAATCGGCCGGCACGGTGGACTTGCTGGCCGAGTCATAAGCCGCTTCCCAGCGGCCGTCGGCTCGGGCGCGCTCGATTTCCTTCAGCCCGGCCGGCGCCATCCGGCCGCTCTCGACCAGCAGCAGAGCCTTGTCGCGGTTGATCTTGGACCAGATGCTCCTGGCTGAGCGCGGCGTGAATTTCTGCAGCCAATAGTGTTCATCGTCGGCCTTTTTCTGGCCATCTATCCAGCCGTAGCACAGCGCCGACTCCAGCGCCTCCTGGTAGGAAACCGAACTCTGCTCCGCACCTTTCTTCGCCAGCCGCAGCCAGACCCCGGCCGACTTGCCGTGGTTCTTTTTCAGCCATGCGGTCCAGTCCTTTTGCTGCTCGAAAAGCTCTACCGACAACTCCGCTGCCTTGCCGTGACCTGGATTCATCCGCTTTTTCCTGGGTTGATGGAAGTTGCATTCTATTACTATTTCCTTGTTCTCCGGACCGGGGCCGGCCTTGAGCAAATATATATCGTATTGTGATATATTTACCGCTCTCAAGAACCCTGCCGCTCAAAGCGGCAATTGCCAGATGCCACCGTCCTCCCTCTCCAAGCAAGACTTTGAAGCGCTGTCGACATTCCGTTACCAGCTCCGTAAATTCCTGCGCTTCAGCGAAGAAGCGGCGCAGAGCGAAGGCGTCACTCCGCAGCAATACCTGCTGCTGTTGCACGTAAAAGGCACTCCTGGCCGCGACTGGGCCAGCGTCGGCGAGCTGGCCGAGCGCTTGCAGTCGCAGCACCACAGTGTGGTGGCGCTGATATCGCGCTGCGAAAAACTCAAGCTGGTGCAGCGCCGCAACAGCGAAGTCGACCGCCGCCAGGTGAACATCCACCTGCTGCCGGCCGGCGAACGCTGCCTCGCCAAGCTGGCCGAACTGCACCATGCCGAATTGAATACCCTGGCCGACATCTTCCGCATCCCGACCATCAATAGCTGAGAAACCCACCATGTCATCGACACAGCACTCACACAAGCGCGATTTCGCAGCGGACACGCGGCTGCTCAGGATTTCCCTGATCGCGGTGGTCATCGGCGGCTTCGGCACGCTGGCGGCATACGCCTTGCTGAACCTGATCAGGCTGTTCACCAACCTGTTCTTCTATCAAACACTGTCTTTCGCTACCCGTTCACCCGCCGGCCACCATCTCGGAGCCTGGGTGATCGTGCTGCCTGTGCTGGGCGGCTTGATCGTCGGCCTGATCGCGCGCTTCGGTTCCGACAAGATCCGCGGCCACGGCATTCCGGAAGCGATTGAAGCGATCCTGTTCGGCAAAAGCAAGATGTCGGCCAAGGTCGCCGTCCTCAAGCCGCTGTCGTCCGGCATCGTGATCGGCAGCGGCGGCCCGTTTGGCGCCGAAGGTCCGATCATCATGACCGGCGGCGCCATCGGCTCGTTGATCGCACAGCATTTCCACCTGACCGCAGCCGAACGCAAGACCCTGCTGGTGGCCGGCGCGACAGCCGGCATGACGGCGGTGTTCGGCACGCCGGTGGCCGCGGTGCTGCTGGCGGTGGAGCTGCTGCTGTTCGAACTGCGCCCGCGCAGCCTGCTGCCGGTCATCGTTGCCTGCGCCGTAGCCGGATTCACCCGGCCTCTGCTGCTGGACGCCGGTCCGCTGTTTCCCTTGCAGACACCGGAAATCGGCCTCAGCGCCCTGTTCTCCTGCGTCGTTGCCGGCATCCTGGGCGGCGCATTGTCGGCGCTGATGTCGACTGCCTTGTACCGGGTCGAGGACCTGTTCGGCAAATTGCCGATCCACTGGATGTGGTGGCCGGCGCTGGGCGGCGTCGCGGTCGGCATAGGCGGCTATTTCGAGCCGCGGGCGCTAGGCGTAGGCTACGACGTGATCGGCGATCTGCTCAACGGCAACCTGGCTTTGCAGCTGGCGCTGAGCCTGCTGCTGGTGAAAGCCGTGATCTGGGTGATTGCGCTCGGCTCCGGCACCTCCGGCGGCGTGCTGGCGCCGTTGCTGATCATCGGCGCCGGCCTGGGCACGGTGCTGGCGCCGTGGCTGCCGGGCGGCGATGCGCATTTGTGGCCGCTGGTGTGCATGGCTGCGGTGCTGGCCGGAGTCCTGGGCGCACCGCTGACCGCTGCCGTGTTTGCCTTTGGCCTGACCCACGACACCAATGCCTTGCTGCCGCTGCTGCTCACCACCGGCGTCGCCTACGGCTTTACGGTGCTGACCATGCGGCGCTCGATCATGACGGAAAAGATCGCCCGGCGCGGTTATCACATCTATCGCGAATACGGCGTCGATCCGCTCGAGCGCCAGCATGTGGATGAAGTGATGACCCATGCGGTGGCGGCGATTCCCGCCAGCCTCACCATCGCGGAAACGCTGGAGCGCTATTTCGGTACGCAACAGGTGCACCGCTGCTATCCGGTGGTCGACATGAACCAAGGCTTGATGGGCATGGTCGAACGCAGCAGCTTCAGCCCACAAGCCGACGGCAGCAATCCCCTGGCGACCTTGTTCAATCCGGCCTGCCTGGAGCAATCTGCCGCCTTGGTCGCGCTGCCGTCCGAAACCTGCCGGGTCGTCGCCGCGCGCATGGCGACCCACCACCTGGAACGGCTGCCGGTGGTCAGCGACCTGCAAAGCCGGCGCCTGGTCGGCATCATCAGCCGCAGCGACCTGATCAAGCCGTCGCGGCTGTTTTTCGATGAAGAGCAAAAACGCGAAAGATTGTTGAGCTGAATCCAGTCAGGCCGCTGGCCGTCGTGTTTCAAACCGGTCCGCCAGCTGGTCCAACCCCTGCAGAATATGATCGGGCGACTGCCCCAACTCGTCAAACGCGTTGCCGGCCCGGTTGATCCAGCAGACCGGATAGCCGAAATGCCGCGCGCCCGACGCATCCCACGCATTTGATGACACGAACAGCAGTTCCGAACGATCGCAATGCATCTGCTGCTCCGCCAGCTGGTAGACCTTGTCGTGCGGCTTGAAGACACGCACGCTGTCGGCGCTGATCAGATGCGCGAAGCGCTGCTCCAGCCCGGACGCCTCTACCACGCTGCGTATTGAATTGGCAGAACCGTTGGACAGGATCGCCAGCGGCAATCCTATTGCCTGCAGCCTTGCCAGCGCTGCGGGCACTTCCGGGTACGGCGCGATACTGAGATATTCCGCGCAGAGCGCTGAGAGCGCGGCCTCGCCGAGCGGCAGCCGCAGCTGCCCGGATGTGAACTCCAGGGCGTCGCGAGTAACCTGCTCGAAATCGGCATAGTCGCCCATCAGGCTGCGCAGCCAGGTGTACTCAAGCTGCTTCTGCCGCCAGGCCGTGCTGATTTCGCGCCCCCGGCCCGGGTGATAGGCATCGCAGGCCGCAGCGACCGAATGCACGTCGTATAGCGTGCCGTAGAGATCGAATACGATACCTCTTATATTCTTCATTGTTCTTCCTCTGTAAGCTGGCGGATCAGTCGTTTCCTCTTCCCCATGCCTCAGTGTAAATGAGAATACTGCTCGCCACTTTTCTGCTGCTCGCGCCGCTGGCCGCGTACGCGCACCAGGTTGTCAGCGTGGCCGACGGCGACAGCATGACGCTGCAGGTTGGCCGCAACCGGATCAAGCTGCGCCTGGCCGATATCGACGCGCCGGAAATCAGGCAGGCGTTCGGCCCGCAGGCCCGGCAATCGCTGCATCAGCTCTGCGCCGGCACGGATGTCCAGTACAACACGCGAGCCACCGATCGTTTCGGCCGCAGCGTTGCGGCCGTGCGCTGCAATGGTATTGATGCCGGCCGGGCCCAGGTGGAGCGCGGCATGGCTTGGACCTCTGCGCGAAGCAACCGCGAACTCAAGGCTCTTGAGGCAATCGCGCGCAATAACAGGACCGGATTGTGGTCAGCCGCGAATCCGGTGCCGCCCTGGCGTTTCCGGCACGGCGCCTCCCGCGGCGCGGCTTGCCATGTCGGCCCGCGCGGCGGCCGCTATCAATGGATTGGCGGACGCAAGGCGTACGGCTGCTGAAACATGGCGGGCTGGATGGCGCCGGCGGCACATCCCTGAATTGCTTCATTCGGTGCGGGCGGCGCCCGATTTGGCCGAGTAGCCGTCGTTGAGGGTTTTCAGGAAGGCGATCAGGTCGCCGATTTCTTCCTCGTCCAGGGCTGGCGCTTCGCCCATCTTGCGGTTCAGCGGAGCGTCCAGGTTATCGATGTTGGCGCGGTAACGCGGCGGCAGGTCGTCGAACTTGGCGAGTTTGCCTTTTACCTTCGGATACCACCTGGCGGGATCGGTGTCGCGCGTGACATAAAAATGCATCATGTCTTCCAGCGTATGGAAACGGCCGTTGTGGAAGAAGACTGCCCGCGTCGCCACGTTACGCAAGGTGGGCGATTTGAACATGCCGCAGAATTCCGCCTCCCGCGCCATATCCTTGCGCTCGGGGCCGCAGATGCCAAGGTCGGCATATTTCGGATTGCGGTTCGCCGCGATCTCGAGGTTACGCGGCACGCCCAGCGCCTGGAAACCGAAGTCGGTGAATTGCGCCGGCCGTCCTCCCGGCCCGGGCGTGTCGATGTGGCACTTGGCGCAATTGCCCTTGCTTGGATTGTTGAACAGACCGTAGCCGCGCAATTCGGCCGGCGCAAACTCGGCGTTGCCTGCCATCGCCGCATCGAATTTGCTGGTATAGGGATGGAAGCTCGCGTCTTCAATCTGGAATGCTTCCAGCGCCAGCGTCGCCTGTTCCAGTGCCGCCGCCGGCCGCTGGAAGATGTCGGCGCCATAGGCTTGCCGGAACTGTTCGGCATAAGCGGTCTTTTGCAGCTTGGCGACCACCGCCTGCGGATCCGGATTGGCCATCTCGTTTGGGTTAAGTAGCGGAATCAGCGCTTGCTCATGCAAGGAGTCGACCGCGCCATCATGGGTGAAGCCGCCGGTAGGACCTTCATCCTCGGTATCGTCCGGACCGGGGACGTAGTAGTGGCGCGTAAACTTGGGAGTGAAGCCCAGGTAACGCAAGGACGGCACGGCGCGCGTCCCTTGCCGTTGCATGTCGGCGCCGCCCAGCTGTACGGCCAGTCCGTTGGGCGGCCCGTAAGCATGGTCCGGACTGTGGCAGGTGGCGCAAGACATGGCGCCGGAAGCCGACAGCGAGGAATCGAAGAATATCTGCTTCCCCAAACTCGCCGCAGTACTCAGCGCAGCCGGCGGCTCAGGATAACGCACCCACATTTTCAGCGCCGGTTTAGGCGCAGCCGGCGCCGCACCAGCCGCATGCGCCGCCCGGGCCGTCGTTTCCGCATCGTGACAGCCAGCCAGCAACGCAGCCGCAAACAGCACAGCAGCGCCATGCCAACGCATGCAAACAAGCCAGCCGCGATTGTTACCCAAGATTCTCAACCCATTTCCATAAAACCGCATTTAAATTAGGGTCAGAGTCGAATTTTTATTTGAGGAAATATTTGACTCTGACCCTCATTTTTTAATTCAACTCTGACCCTAATTTTTTCAGGTCAGAAGTTGAACATTGCCATCAGGTCACCGATGGCGGTGGTGTTGACCGGGCGGTACTGGTCGGCGGCGAGGCTGACCGGGTTGGGCAGGTTGTCGCGGCTGCGGGGCGACAGCGGCGCCAGGCGCCAGTTGCGCTCGATGAATTTCAGCACCGATGAGTGATCGTAGTAGGTGTGGTCGATGAAGCCGGTGCGGGCGTAAGGCGACACTACCAGGAACGGGATGCGCGGGCCGTCGCCGAAGAAGTCGACGTTCTGGATGTAGCCGGTGTCGAAGTGGCCGCCGCCTTCATCGGTAGTGACCAGGATCGCGGTATGCGCCCACAGCGTCGGGTTCGCCTTGACCTTGGCGATCAGGTCTTGCAGGAATGCCTCGTAGCGCGCCGGTGCTGAATAGCCGGGGTGGCCGCTGTCGAGGTTCTTTGGCACCACGAACGAAACCGCAGGCAAGCTGCCCTTGGCGATGTCGCTGTAGAAGGTGGTGAGGCCTGCCAGGTTCGATTTCAGGCTGCTGTTCATGATGTTGCTGGACGCGACCAGCGGATCGCCGATGGCGTTGTATTGGGCGCCTTGCGTCACCGACACCGGGAAACCAAGGGCCGCGGCGTCGGCGGTGACGTCGGCTGTTTCGCGAGCGCCCGTATACCACTTCCAGCCGACGTTTTTCTTGGACAGGCCTTCAGCGATGGTGGGCACGGTTTGCGGCGGGTAGTTGTAATTGTTGGGACCGATAGGCTGCACATTGCCGTTCATGTCGTAGCCCGGATTGTAATTATTGACCAGGTAGTATTTGCCGGCCTCGCAATTGCTCTTGACCTTCTTGCCAACAAGGAAATTCAGGATGGCGCCGACGCCAGGCTGGCCCGCATCGGAACAGTTGACGTAGGAGCCGCCCTGGTAGCCGTCCTGTGAATAGAAATTGGGAGTTTGCGCCAGCGGATTCGGATTCTCGATCTGGTTCGCCGGCGGCACGCCAACCGCGCCGCCGCTGTTGAAATACGGCAGGTCGCCGGTAGCGATGCTGAAGAAGTTGGCGCCGGTGCCGCCCATGATGCTCTGGTGATAGTTGTCGCTCAACGCATATTGCTGCGCCAGCGATTTGAAGAAAGGCGCATCGCCGGTGTTCATGTTAAGGAAGCTCATCAGCTCGCCGCCCTGCCCCGGATTGCTCGGTGTGATGCCGGTGGTGTCGCCGCCCTGGCCGACGGTGGCGGCGACCCAGGTAAACATATCCAGCTTGGCATTGTCGCCGCCGGTTTGCTGCCACATCTGGAAGAAGCGATGCACCGGATCGCCGGTCAGCGCGCTGTTGGCGGTGCCGTAAGCCACATATTTGGTCAGCTGGAACGGGCCGTTCGGCAGGTTTGCCGGGAAACGGGTATCCGGCACGCCGCCCGGATTCTGGAAGGTCGGCGGGCTGAGTTCGCCGATTGCGGTCGGTTGCGGCAGGGTAGCGTAAGCGCCGGCGCGGGCCGGGTTAAGCGTATAGGCAGTCTGGCTAGCCCCCTGGTTTTGCAGCGCCAGGCTGAAGTTCGGACCGGGAGTGCCGTCGGCGTTGATGATCCCTTGCGACAGCAAATTCTTTACGGTCTGCCCTTGCGGCGGCTGATAAGCGCCGAATACCGCATCGAAGGTCTGGTTTTCGCCGACGATCACGATGACGTTCTGGATCGGGGTGGTGGTCGGGCCGTTGTTCAGCGCCACCAGCGACTGGATCGCGCTCGCCGGCAATGCGCCGCTGACGCTGCCGCTGGCCGGGATCGTCAGGACTGCGCGATTGGCGTCGGCGCCGACCGCGACCTGGCCGGTATGTACGGTAAAGTGCGCCAGCTCGAACAGATTATCGAGCGGATCGCTTGCAATCGCCTGGTAGGCGGTGCTGCCTATCGGATCGCCGGTCTCGCTGGCAGGCACGCCAAGCGCAGTAAACAAAGGCTGCAGCGGCAAGGAGACGTCACTGACTGCCTGCGCTATGCTGGCTGAGCTGATTTTAGCAGCGCTGATTTGCGCTGCGCTCGGGCTGCCGTTCGGGATCAGGCCGAGCACACGCTGGGTCACCAGCGAGGTCAGAGGATTCAGGTTGGCTTGCACGGTCCCCACCTGGGTCGAGCTCGGATTGATGACAGCAGACAATGTGGCGGCGCTGCCATCGGCGTCGTTAAACGGCGCGGTCAGGATAAAAGGCGCGCTGCCTTTCAGCGTCAGCGTGAATTTGCCGCTGGCGTCGGTTAGCGCCGTCTGTACGTTCTGGCCGCTGCTGTCGGTGATGGTTACATTGACGCCAGCCAGCGCTTTACCGCTCGCCGCAACGCCGTTTACCGTGGCGCCGCCAGCGCCGAGCGCATTTCCGCCGCCACCGCTGCAGCCGCTCAGATAGGCTAGCGTTGCGCATGCCAGCGCCAAGGAACGAAGTTTCATGGTTATCCCGTGATTGGATGATTGTCAGATTCAGGCCAGAGTGCATGGGCGCCACAGGCGGCTGCATCTGGATAAACCCGCATTCTCACGAGGAAATGTGACTGCCTGATGTCAGGAATTTCCGAAGCTGAAAAAAGCAACAGACCGCTTGTTTAGAATGAGCGTTCCATTGCGCCGGATGATTTAGTGTGTTGTGTTCGGAAAATAAAAGGCAAGCTATGAAGATGTCACGGATTGCAGCATCTTAGTGATCGAGGATGAGTAGATCGTCAAAGCTGAATCCGCGCACCCTCACCGTATTTAAGGGCAGTGTCAGTCCCAGTCCATGTCTGATTTTCTTGCGTAAGCGCATGATCATGGTGTCCAGCCGGTTTTGATCGTAGCTCAAATAGTGCTCGCCAAATTCGTCAATAATCTTCTTCCTGGACGCCACCTCGCCTTTTTCCAGCAGGGCGAAGGTTTTGATCAATGTAAATTCAAGGCTGGTAAGTTTGATCTTGTTGTTGTTTGGCGCAGTCAAGGTCCGCTGATGCAAGGACAGGCGCCAAGGCACCATGAGGCCCTGGGTCAGGTTGGCTATGTCGGGGGGGAATGGATGCGTGTGATCTATTTGAAGGATGGTGATGGATTTATTTTGTTCCCTCAGGCTTTGTCCGGCCAGAAAGGTAGCCGATGTTTCGCTCCAATTGATCTGATAACCGGCGCTGCTGAAAAAATCGCAGATCTCATTTTTATCCCGAGTGTCATCGTTCAGGAGAAGCAACGTCATCATTTTTTGCCCCAACAAAGTAGATTCATAGCCATATGTTGGTTCATGGAAATACTGTTATCATGACAATTCATGACATTTTCCATATTTTTTTAGAAACATGATGATCCACGGATGGGAAACGCTGTTGCTAATGCATCCGTAACACAGGCAGGTCCGCCCTGAATGTAAATTCATCGCCATGATGGCCTGAAAATCCCGTATCTCGTTTGCCCGATCAACGGGCATATTTGCATCCAATTCTGTGAATCATTCGCCCTGCCAGCGAGCTGCCCCACTACTGTCACTCTCTCCTTTGCGCATTCCAGTCAGCGCTTTGCCCATGTCAGGAATCATCATTTTCCAGGCAAATGCCGAGATTACTCTTTTCATGATCTTTGAGGTTTTCATGCCGACACGCTGGGCACGAAAGCGAAAAAGATTCCGTGCGGCCGCCTTCTATTGATTAAGCGGTGGTCCGTTTAAGTATATGGCTCAACGCCATATACGCCCACATGAAAAGGAATGATTATGAAAAGCGAAGAACTGAATCAGAATAACTGGGGAGTGTGCGGTTTTGTCGCAGCCGTTCAGGCCGCCAACCTGAACCACAAGCCGGGAGGCAATCTCGCGGCTGACACCTATGGGACGTTGTTCCCTCTGATCGAGAATTTCTGCAGAAATCATGCAGACCGGTCAGCAGAACTACTGGACTTTTCAAAGGTTTTCGGGGCAGTGTTTGCCTATAAAAGCCTCAAAGAAGTCACGGATAAGATGCGTGGCAACCATGCAATGGATGAACAGGTGGGAATTGCGATGACCGCAGCGGCCGTCAGCCTGCTGTGCAAAGACCTGGGCTTCTTGAACTATGATTTTCATGCGACGACAGCAACCACCAACGCCTTGAATCTCGATAAGCCGCTACCGTATAAAAACGCGATTTACGGCCTGGGGAAAAGAGACAACCAAGGCAACTATCGATACGGCCTGTTGCACTGGGTATATGTTGACGCCAATGGAGATGTCCTGACATGGGGAAAGAAAGGGGCTGATGCCGTCAGGGCACTGAAAGACAACGGCTACGATAAGCTGACGCACTATCTGCCAGGACTCAGTTAATGCCGGCGCCTTTTCGGGGCGCCCTGAATCCCGCTGCTTCATCCTCCTGACGCATCGCATGAGATCCATCGCAGGCGGGCAATCGGATCGTCCGATCCGATGCCCGCCTTTTCTACTTTTAGCGAAAATTCCAGTTAAATACTTATACGGCGCAACATGCCGGAACTGAATTTATTGATGGCCGCCGTCACCATATAACAAAACAAAAAGAACCAGATCATCGCATACAGGTAAACCCATAACATGATCTGTGTCGTTCCGCTGGCGTTGATGACTGTGTTGCAGCGGCTGACCAATTCCGACACGCCTATCACCGAGGCGGTGGAGGACGCCATGATAATAATCACAAAGAAATTACACAAATTAGGGATAAAAAGCAGTGCGTTCTGAAATCTTTCGTTGCGCCATGCCTGTATCGCACTGAGCAAATTATCTGAAACAAAACCCGCCACGGCCAATGCCAGCGCCAACGCCGCTTTCAGCCAGGAAGGAAAAGACAGGTTGATAGTAGAAAATGGCAACATCAATGATTCCGGCAGCATGAACATCAGATAAAACTGGAATACAAATGTCGGCACATTACGCATGAATTCGGTCAAGCTGGCTCCTGCAAGAGCCAGCTTCCGATGGCGGGACAGCCGTAACAGAACCAGCAGGCCGCCGCAGGCCGCGCCAATACCCAATGCGAGCACGGAAATCAGGATATTCCACATAAAGCCAATTGCCAAAAAGGGAGTCCACTCAAGCAGATTTCTCGTGATTTCAATCCATCCCATGGCACCACCTCCGCTCTACCCGTTGCAACAGACGCAGCACCACGAACACCAGAACCAGGAATAACAGCATCAATGTATTCATCATCGTTGCCACCGTTCCGTGCTCAGCGATAATTGAAGTGGACACCGACAACAGTTCAGGCACTGCAACAGCACTGGCCATCATGGTGGCTTTGCTCACATTCACCAGGGACGCCAATATCGATGTCGAACAGCGACTCGCGATTGCTCGTAAAGTACCTAAGTTCAGCCGAAAGCCGGGATCTCGCAAACGTTCTTTGTCGCTGGCATTTTCCAGAATGTGCAAAATACCTGATCCGGTGTACCAGCACAGGCACAGCACGACAATCAGGAAGGAGTTCAGCTGTATCCCCCAGTTGGCTGCCAGTACGCTGCCTATTCCAAATGCCAGCACGTAAATCTGCAACAGAGGCGGGGTCATTCTGCCAATTAAAGTAAAACCTTTTAAAAATTGACTGAGCAGCGGAATCCTCTGCTCTATGGCCAGCGCGAAGATCATGCCGCTAACCAGGCTGCCGAATACGCAAGAAGCCGTGAGCGCCAACGTGGTGAATAAAGCACGGATAAATTGATCACGCTCATAGTCGTCGTAAATGAAGGTGAGATTGACGCCGGTTTTTTCTTTGACCAGCAATCCGAATTGACGCAAGCCTGTGGTTTCAGTTGATGTGATGAAGATAGGGTTACGGCAAACTACCGGCCATTGGCCGTCCGGCAAACGCCGGCAAACGAATGCGCCCTTTTCATCTTTCTCATTCCACAAGGTATGCATCTCGGTCAAAAAAATGGAAGGCGGCAGGCGCCATTTCTTTTCCAGTTCAAGCAAAATGCCGCGCCGATGCCATTGCGCGACGGTATCGCCGATGAAGCGCTCCAATGCACCGCCTTTTTCAGAGCGCGCAATAGCTATGGCCCATGGCGTCAGAAGCTGCGGGCGCAGTTTGGTTTTGTAGTATTTCCACTCATCTGACAATAAATCGCCCGCGATCGCTGTGTTATCAAACAGCCAGCCGGCGCAACGGCCGTCGCGCACTGCCAGTTTGGCGTCGCGGCCATTTGCAAATATCTGCAAATCCAGCAGATAGCGGGTAGCCATTGCGCGGTTGAAGTAACTGCCTTGGGTGGCGCATACCTTTTGCCCCCGCACGTCGGCCCAGGTGTCTAGCTTGCTGTCCGGCCGCGTCATTAACGTTACGCCGGAAGAGTAGTAGTTGGGCTCTATCAAATCGGCAATCTGCCTCCGTGCGTAGGTATCGCCTAAAGTCGCGATCGTCAGATCTATTCCGCCTTCATCCAGTACCTGCAAGCGGTTAGCCCCAGTCACCGCCACTTTGCGCAGGGCGACGCCTAGGCCCCGCGCCAGATCTTCTGCCAAGTCATGCTCAAAACCCTGGAGCGTTGCATCCGGCGATAACATCCCAAAAGGCGGGTAATCCGTCTTGACTCCCACGATCAGCACACCGCGTTTTTTGATTAAATCCATGCGACTTTCGGCATGCGCAGCGGCAACGAACATGAGAACGAATACAAGTAAACAAGCGCAGCCTATTTGCCATCCCGATCGCCGGATTCTCCTGCCCGGTTTCATACAGGATTGGCCAGCACTCGCATGCCATAGCCAAGTTCAGCCGGAATCCAGGAGCACAGGCGCCGGTCGAGACAACGCATCAAACTGGATTGCGTTACCAGCCACTCAGGAAACACACTTTCCGGCTGCCACTCGCTGATCGCAAATCCAGCCTCAGCCAACTCTTCGCATAAGGTACGCAATGAGTAGAGATGATAGAAGAACGTCAGGTTGCGCCCCTGGATGCGCCTCGTGAAGCAGATATTGCCCGCTTCATCATGCGGCGGCCGGGCATGGCCCAGAGTTCGAGCCAGCCCGTATTTGAACAATTCCCAAGGTCTGCGCCGGAAGATTGAAGGAACAGATAAAATCAATTTTCCATCGGCCCGAATCAGACTGCGCATTTTATGCAAAGTCTCAAGCCGCAAATTGCGTTCGACCACGTGCGACAAGACGCCAAACAACATGAGAATTGCATCGTAGCAGGCGTATCTGTTCAAGCCATCCAGATCGCCATACACAAAAGTAACGCGCTCGCGGTGAGACGTGGTTCGCAGCCGGGATTCGAACTCAGTCAAAGAAGCAGCAGAAATATCGTAGGCGGTTAGATGGGCCTGCGACTTTTCCAGCAAGGCCAACGAATATCGGCCATTTCCACAACCGAAATCAAGGATCTGGTCGACTTCGGCCAATCCTTTTTCCAGCAAATACGTCATGGTTGCGACATTAGGTTCGGGATAGCGTCGACGATATCCATCGCTTAGGAAATAATGATCATAAGTTTCTTGCATTGTTCTGCTTATATCGTTCGCATCTATGGACATGGCATGGTCTCCTGCGTGGATTGACGTGGAAAGCGACAATGATTCGCTGCGTGCTAAAGCTGTTTGATATGTCTTATTTCCGCCAGCAACACAGGCAGGCCCCGCTCCTCCCTCTTTATTGCGGATTCGATTTTTTCCAGAAAAAATCGAACGCGTGCGGATAAAGGCCGGCCATTCCTGATATGCCATCGCGTCCAGAAAATCAGCAGATGGGCCAGAAAAAACAAAGTCAGACTGCGAATTTTTTCAAACTGAATAAAAACCCTGTATATGCTGAGCACGAACCAAAGCCCCAGAAGCGGCGCCAGGTAGGCATCGAGGATGCTGGCAATTGCTATCGGGAAGGTGGAAAAAATCCAGGGTGTGCCGTTGCGGTAGAAGTCGCTGACCAGATCATTGGTCTGGATCGCAGTGCCGCGATATTTAGGGAATTCGTCTGCATTGCTGACGTAGTTACTGTTGCGATGCACTTCTCGCATCGCCTCCAGCAATGCATAAGTTGTGGCCGGCGGTAATTTTTTTTGAGCAACTACTGAGATATTCGCCGCCAACAGCTTGACATCGCCACTTGGAATTTTCCCTTTCAGATCAAAGATGCCGTTCGGCAGAGTTACTTTCTGCAAAAAGGGAAATTTCTTTACGATGGCCGATTGCTGCGTCAGCTCCACCAGAACAAATTTCTTGTTCTTTCCCAGTTCTGCCATCAACTCGCTCTCGGCGCCCAAGATAAACAGGCCGCCGTCAAATTCTTCGCGGGCAAGCCGGGCGACCCCGATATTCAAAGGAAGAAAGCGGATAAGCGTATTGCGTTGGTCTATGCCGTATGCCGCGAACATGCTCAGCAAGGTCTGGCTGGTGACGCTCTTTTCGGGAGGAAGAACCAGGCTTAAACCGCGCAGGTCGGCGAGCGACAGAATGCTCCTTTCCGTTTCCACTTTCCGGTTTACGAAAATGAAAATGGGTTGCAGTTGAATCTCTCCAAGAGATATCAGGCTAGCCTGGCTTTTACCCTGCAGATCGTTTGCTACGAAACCGATATCAATATGTTTTGTGCTGTCCGCCACCTCGGCGGAAATTTCATCTGTGTTTTGAAAAGAGACAATGTCAACCCGATAGGATTTTTTCTCCAGTATCTTTTTATACTGAAGCGCCATCGCATAAAAACTGCCGTCCTCCGGACCAGCGGCGATCCTGATCCGACGCGAAGGAACGGCGCTGAACGTGGCGTAGAGCATAATGAAAATCAGGCCGAGGCAAAGCAGCAGCCGCGCAAGCCGCAACATATCTTTTTGCATAAATAGAATCCGCGCAGGAATACAGAAAGTAAAAGAAGATCGGAATGCACACAAAAGCGGGGCGTCGCTTTTGTGTGCCGCCGTTCGCAGAAATCAACGCTCGTTCTTGAGCTTCAGGCGATAGGCGTTCTTCTTGCTGGCCACCAGCGAATCGGTGACTATCAGACTGTTGGAAAATCCCACCAGATCTTGCAGGTTGATGGCAGACAGGCTGCGGCCATCGACCCAGTCGGCATTGGCAAAGCGATGAATAGGAACTGGGTTTGCCTGTGTATATTTAGCCAGATCCACCACCGCAGCCGTCAGTTTAGCCAGTCCTCCCCTTGCATTCAGAGTCTGCGCTGACACAGTGAATTCGGTGCCCTGGTTGCTGAATTCCAGGACTGTCATGACATCCACCACGTTCCGCAACGCATTCCAGCGCTTTTCGTCGAAACTGCGCGGCTTGTTGAGTTCAAAATCATTGCCCGGCTCATCGCTGCGCAGAAATCCGACGGGACCTTCAAACAGATTGACCGGCGCCCATACCATGCCCGTCAGTAAAGGGGCCGCACTCGGGTAGCGGATTTTTCTAAGTGCGGCTTGCAGGGCCAGCTTGTTTGCGTCTGTATCCGCTATGTCGCTATCCGCTGCCTGGCTGAGGCCAACCAGCGCCTGCAAATACTGTTGCGGAATGATGTGGTGCCTGGAAAAGTTGGTTCCAACCCAGGTTGTCGCGCTGGGCATTGCTGCAGCCGGCGGATTTTTTGCGGCCAGTGCGGCATTGGCGGCATTGAGCAGCTCCGCCGACCAGTTGATTGCCGTTGGAATCGGAGGACGCCCATCAATCGGAAGGTGGATGAGGCCGGAAGTTTTTCCCGCCGCAAATGAAGACTGGCTTGCAAGCAAAAAAAACATCGCAAACATGCATTGCTGCAGCACCCTGACGGTGCGATTTCCTGACGTTGACTTCATGGAGATACCCCTTTTAAGTTGATGGAAAAATCAATGACGCCGCTCGTTTGCACGGCAGAGAAAACGTCATGAATCACAGATTAAAGGGGGAAAACAACGCCATTCCTGACCAAATCTGCTGCTTCTGCGGCCTCAGGAAAATGGTCAGAAATGGTTAGAAGAGGGATTGCACAGATTCGTATGCTTGCGTCTGAACCCGGCAGAACAGAGTCGCGGCCGATTCACAAACCCTACAACAAACTGGAGTAGTCATGGCCAATTTAACCAGCCTGGAAGATATGGTGCTTGCGATTGCCGGATCCATCATGAATGCACAGCACATGGTGGAAAAAGCACAGGTAGCAAACATTGCGTCTTTCTTTACTGATGATAAGCAACCCACCACCATCGAGCTCAAGTTACCGGCGGTACACAGCACCGCCAAGCCCGGTGACATGTTGCATTACCGCCTGCCTTTGCTGTCGCTGGTGCCGCACAGTTCGCTCATCATCGGCGAGGCAGAGATTGATCTGGACATGGAACTGGGCGCGTTTGAAGAGCAGGATCGCAGCGGCCACAACGAATCCATCATGAGTCAGACCGGCATGGCGGCGCCGGCGGGCAGAAAGGCCGGGCTCATGGTCAGCCCTGCCAGCGCAAATAACGGCTCCCGGGACAGGAATATAGCGCACATCAAATTGAAACTGCAGGCCACGGAAAAATCGGACGGGCTGGCGCGCCTGCTCAACGATGTGGTGAAAGAACAGGGTCCAACCGGACTGGTGCAGGAGTAATCAAAAAAGGAGTGCAACGTGAGTATGGATCGCTTTCGTTTAACTGAAATGCGTTTTATCAAACGCATCGTGGTTGGCAACGACAACCCGCAAAACATCCGCACCGAGGCCGAAGTCCAGGAAGCCATGGATCTGGTTAACCGCTGTTTAAGCGGCACGCCGCGCGGCTTTATCCTCAATGTGGAAAAATGCTTCGGCTTGTATAACATCGGCGAGCATCAGGTGGTGCTGCAATACGCCGTGTACCACCTTGGCTTTGCGCGCAAGCCGCTGCATCTGGACTGAGCATGACGGCCATCACCTTAACGCTGGATGTGTTTTGTGCTGAGCTGTCCCGCGTATTTGAACAAGTCAACCGCGACTTGCCTGCTATCTCTGAACAGAAAGGCGCAGATGCAACGCAAGTATTTTCGTATCGCCTGCCGCATCAGGCGACATACGAACTGCTAACCATCCCCTACGATAAATTCCACAGGAATCACGGCTATAGCTTGCAGGATTTTATTTTCAGCCTGCCCTGTTACCTGACGACCAGGAAATTCGACAAGGAATCTCAAGTGGTGCTCATGCTCCAGACGCCGAACTGGTGGCAGAAAATACGCCATCCCCACGTACTGAAGCATCTGGAAATTCAGGTCGCCAAAGATGGGACCAATCTGGCGCTAGGTCCGGGTAAAGCGATGCGGCCGAAACGCAGTCGTCGAAATTGGATCTTTCTGCTAACGGAGGATCAGCAGTCAAAATTTTCCAGCCTGATTCCGGACACTTCCTGGTGGCGTTCGTCGCAGAAAATGTGGCGCAAATTCTGGATCCGCAAGATTGAATAAATGTAGCGACCGCCTGTTGCATTACAACGATCCTGGAGTCGGTAGGATGTCAATTTAATGACGGTAGATTCCGTCATTTTTTTTGCTTAAAAAATCCGGCTCAACTTTTCTACAACTCCAATCCCCTTCTCCATTCCCCTGCTCACTTCGCGCGCCACCCAGCCGATACGACAGGAAATGTCACGAACTCATTGTTTGCCAATCCTAAGATTGTCCTGAGCGCGTCATGCGCGACTCGGCGCCAGGCTGCGGTTTTGCAGCATGGCTTTTTTCAGACCCGTCTGGGTCATTTCTAAAGGAGTAAACAATGTCTGATCTTATCGATATGGCGTCTCAGTTCAAGGGCTTGCCGATGGGCGACCTGATTGGCAGCCCATTGACTGCCGCTTGCGATGCCCAAATCAAGTTGGCGAACGCTACTGCCAATTTTATTAAGTACATCGGCTTTCTGCCGCCGGCTGCGAATGATCCAAATGGCGTAGGCGCGACGCGCACGGCGCACTTTGCGTTCACCCGGCCGATCGCCGATCCCAATGACGCCACCAAAACGATTGAAGAAAGCGTTTCTCTGGATGTGCCTTTGCTGGCAATCGTCAAGGTGCCGGCGCTGTCGATCACCAAGGTGGATATCACCTTTGACATGGAAGTGAAGTCTTCTTTCGCCTCCAAGGAATCCACCGATGCATCGGCCAAAATGTCGGCCGACATGAAGTTCGGCTGGGGCATGTTCAGCGCCACGGTGCACGTCGAAGGTTCGGTTGCAACCCACAAGGAAAACACCCGCTCATCCGACAATTCCGCCAAATACCACGTGGAAGTCTTGGCTGAAGATAACGGCATGCCGGAAGGCCTGGCACGGGTACTGGACATTCTGCAATCGTCCATCCAGCCTAGATCCAATGGCACCAAGCCAGCTGTCGCTGTCGGTCCGTAAATTTTAATGCGACTTCAAGCAAGTGAATCTGTGCACGGATTTGCTTGTTTTTCTTTCAGAGGACACTATGCCTGCCATCTCCCAAGAACAGCTTGCCAGCTTGCTGGACACCGCAGCTGACAATTCCCGAGTCACTCTTTGGCTCGATCCCATCAACGCCGCACTCACAGAATGGTCAATCGACAACACATATCGCCAGGCGGCATTCCTTGCGCAAATCCTGCACGAATCGGCACAGTTGAAAGTCCTGTCGGAGAATCTCAACTACTCGTCTGTACGGCTGCGCCAGGTATGGCCGCACCGCTTTCCGACCGACAGCGTCGCGCTCCAATATGCCAGCAATCCGGAAAAACTGGCTAGCAACGTTTACGCCAATCGACTTGGAAATGGCGACGAAGCCAGCGGCGACGGCTGGAAATATCGCGGCCGCGGCTTGATTCAACTGACCGGACGCGACAACTATGAACGCTGTGGCAAGGCATTAAAACTGGACCTGCTGGCGCAACCGGAATTATTGCAAGAACCGGCAGGCGCAGCGCGTTCAGCAGCCTGGTATTGGGCCACGGCAGGACTGAATGAGCTTGCCGATCTCAAGCCGAACGGCAATGCCAGGGATGATTTCATCAAGATCTGCCGACGCATCAACGGCGGCGATATAGGTTTGCAATCGCGATTGGACTATTGGAACAAGGCAACGCAAGTCCTTGCGCTCGGATAGCCGGTGGATTTACGGAGTGGCCTTACGCTTGGCGGCAGCGACGAACGAACATATCGCTGTCGCCTTGATGCAATGCGAATGTCGATGGTGCTCAGTGCGCAGCTGGGTAGGCGCAACTTTCTTCACGAACTGGAAATACGCTTCTCCGTTGAAAACCAGGGTCAGGTTCCTTTTATGCACCCTTCAGAGTTCACTAGAATAGCTACCCTTCATTCGCTGCCAAAGCCGCAGTGACTTGTTCAAGATATGGACCGGCAAACCGGTTCCCGTGCTTGGAGCTGCGCAAGGCCATATGCCACTGCCCAACGACTGCCCTCAGTGAGGTGGATGTTTTAGCGCGTTCAATCTGTTGAATGACGTCAGCGGCAAGCAGACCTAGATACGTGTGCGCCGTGGTGGTCATAAAATCTTTAATTTCCCTGATTTCAGTATCGTCTTGAGTCAGCGCGTTTTCTACTCGTCGCGGCGTAACATCGATTGATTCCTGCGCAGAAAACTGAGCAGGCCTAAAAGATTTCGCAACAGGAATCTCTTGCACCTTTTTGGGTTCTGCCTCGTACAAAGTAATAAAAAGATGTGTTGAGAGGACAGAAACGATATCGTCCAATTCATTCTGCGGCATCACTCCCTTGAGCGCGCCCAAATTCTTGGTGCCATCCATCACGATGAGAACGCTGCGCTGACGGGACGACAAACCAAATGTGCGCTGCGCAATTTCCTCGCGGCCTTTTGCGGTCTTGATGAAAACTGCGGACAATGAGTAAGGTCGCGACGCTGTCATACAAAGTTATCCAGATTGGATTTAAACATCGACGATAGCCGAAAGATATGACAGGGATATTTCACGACTCCAATCGCCCTGCCTACCCAGGCGCATCCAATCCGTTCCAGGCAAAGATGGCATGTCGAATGGCATACCAGAGCAGCCAGAAAAACAAACACCCCTTAAGCATCAAGGGGTTAATGGGAATATCTGGCGAAAGCGGTGAGATTCGAACTCACGAACGGGATAAACCGTCGCTAGTTTTCAAGTCTAAGGAATATTCAAATGAAATCAATTACTTAGGTAGAAATCATTTCCGCAAACCGGGAATTTCCCCAGGCTTTGCGCCCTTTATTTAAGCCATTCTTCCATTGAATGCGGAAACGATTTCGAGTCAAAATGCGCGCCCCCTTTGCTCTCATTTTTCGAAATTCGAATCCGCAAGCGATCAGGTATTGACAGTCAGCACCTGAAGTCGACGCCGCAACCTCCTGGTTTGACATCATTTCAGATGGTCAGCCAGCGCATCCGCACCTTTTTCGATGCCGGCTTTCGAGGCCGCTAACGATCCCATGCTGGCCCCCAAGCTCCAAGGACGAGGATATTGCTTAGTAACGAAGGCGCTAAGCAGGCGGTCGCTAGTCGCATCGTAGACCTCGACCGCATAGATGACAGAGC
Source organism: Collimonas rhizosphaerae (assembly GCF_038896935.1). NCBI lineage: Bacteria > Pseudomonadati > Pseudomonadota > Betaproteobacteria > Burkholderiales > Oxalobacteraceae > Collimonas > Collimonas rhizosphaerae. Next base: position 481,323 of record NZ_JBANDC010000001.1, on the reverse strand, counting down.
CTGTCAGCGTTCCTTCCCGGTCACGCGCGTTTTGCACCCCGTTGTAGATACCCGCGAAGATATCAAATCGTGACAGTGTCGCCAGCACCGGGGTATTGGTCTCGGCGCCGGTCAGCGTCAGTTTAAGGCGCAGTGTGTTTGGAGCCGGGTTGCGGGTGAGCGTGAAACGGGGCGCCAGCTTTTCAGTGAACTTGGTCTGCATGTAACTAGCAAGAGCATCCTTGTCTTTGTCTGCCATGTCCCCGAATTGCTGATCCGGTCCCCGGTAAATCGCGACCGGATCAATGATGATCGCGTTGTATTTCCGCCATTCCACAGGGGTCGAATAGCTATACGGAACACGTCCGGTATCGTTGTTCTGATTCGGCATCAGCTTCGATGACGACGAGATTCCTGAGTACGAATTCGGTTGCGTGGTGCTACAAGCCGTAAGTGCTATGCAGGACACTGCAATTATTGCCAGGCGACTCGCCTTGACGGATACGTACATTTCAATTCCTTTTCAGATTTTTCCGGAAGACGTTTGTCGTCACCTAGTGTTGGTATTAATAATTGCGGTAATGATTTACTCGATGACACCCAAAAGAATGGCTTTATGCATTGGGAGATCGTTGACGCCCGTTTGATTAGACGCCGCAACAGCTGCCGGCTCCGCTTTAGACTTGATGGGGCGACTCTCGCATGCGCTGGTATTAACGATAATCGCGACCAGCACGAATAAGCGGAAAAATTCATGGCGGGGACCTGGTTAGAAACGATAGATATAGCCGAGACTTACGCCAGTTTCACTGGATTGATCGACCAGCGGACTGTCTTTGATCGCGCTCCCGAAGCGGGAGGAGCGCACATCAAAGAACACGGTGTGGCGACGCGCGATGCTGTAGTCCAACCTGACACCCGCCTCGATGTTCGCGGTGGAGTTGCCCTGATAGAAGCCGCGTCCCGCACGTACTTCCGAAGTCTTCACGCCATAGTAGTAATCGACATACTTGCTGTCGACCCATTCGACTCCCAGCCTTGGTGTGACGCCAAAGGTGCCAAATGCAAAGCGGCGATTTACCTGTAACTTGGCGCGGACACCTTTGCTATACCCGGATACATCGTGCAGCACCTCGGCCGACAAGTTAGCGAACTGCGGACGCCAGATCACGGCACCACCGATCCATATGCTGCCCTTGCGATCGTCCATACCGGCCAGGAACGGCGAATCGTCTGTGTCATATCCATCACCCGCATATCGCGCCCGCAAGCGCATCGACAGATTCTCATTCGAATTGAGTTTCACATCCAGGGTTGGAACCGAGGCACTGATCCACTTGCTTTCGTATGAGATCAGCGGCAGCGGGAGCACATCTCTGTCGATGTCGCGATAGCCTTTTTTGATCACCGACACACCGCCGCCCAATGTCCATGTCGAGGCATCGGTGCTGGCGGTCTGCGCCGATGCCGACCCCCAAACCAAGACGCTTGCAAGCGCGACGATCGTCGCTGAACAGGAACGGTTGTACCTCAAGGAAAAGCGGGAAATTTGGGGCATGGAATATCCTTTCTGCTGCGCAAAAAAATGGGGAAAAAGTGGAAAATATGAGAGAAATTAAATCTTTGGCGGGAGTCCGTACGCACGTAGAAACACGTCCATCGCGCGCTCCACGGTGGCGGCGATGCGCTCGTCGTCCAGCGTGGTAAGTACATTGAGTAGACCCACCTGGTGTACCTCGGACTGGAGTAGTCCGTAGAAGTGGCAAGCCATCACATGCGGATCGGCATCACGCACTTTGCCGGCCTTGATGATGTTAGCGAAATAGTTCGCCAGATACTGCGTCGCGCGCGCCGGCCCCTGCTCGTAATACGTCTTGCCTATTTCTGGATTCACCGCCGCAGCAATCATCATGCGTCGGACGCCTAGCGATTTGGGGGTATGGAAGTTCTTCAGGATGTAGCGGCCGAATTTCGTGAGCGTGCTTTCCACGTCCTCGCCGGGGTCGAGCATCGGGTTGGGCACCGCCACTTCCGACGTCAATTCCAGGTCGGGTGCCGCACCACCGCTCTGGTGCAGCATAGCCATCATGTCGCCGCCCTGCGCGTTAGCTGAGCTTTGGACCAGCTCCATGAACAAAGTTTCCTTCGAGTCGAAGTAGCGGTACAGCGTCGCCTTCGAGCTCCCCACGCGCGCTGCGATCTCATCCATCGAGGCATGGTCAAACCCCATCTCTTGGAACACATCTCGGGCGGCAGCCAGAAAATTTTGGCGACGCGCCTCTGTTTTTACTCTTACCATCTGTAACTCCATTCGTCAGTCCATAACGAAACGATACCGTATCGTTTCGTTATGGTCAATAGGCGTTTGGAATTAATTTACTATTCCTAATATAGGATTTGTGGCCACTTGCAGACGCATGTAATGTTCGCGTAGCCCTAACGCCAATTCTCGGCTGGCCCTGCAACTGGTGGCATTGTGGGCGTCAACGGCAGCGACCTGAGCAAACGAAACGCCGGCGGGTTCTCGGTCAGAATCGACGGCAGGTCCGGGATCCTCACCTGACCAGGCGGCGTCGTACAAGCGCACAAAGCCGATATTGACAGCAAAGCGAGCGTTATCCGCTTGTGTGATGTAGATCGGCACTTGCTTTTCAATTGTTTCTCCCTTTCCGATAATGGTTTTAATGCGGTCGACATACTTGATCTGTGTTTGCGTCACGACCATCTGTTGCGCCTTGGCGATCTTGAGGGTCCGTGCGGACTGATCAGCGAGATAAGCAATGTGCTTCTCCCCTTCTACCTGCCTGCCCTTGTTATAGACGATGGTGCCGAACACTGCGGCAGCTGAAATTAACGTCAACCACCGAACCCACGCCGGCAAGCAAGATAGTGGTCAAGAGATTCATGCAATCCCCACTAGGTACGATGCCCTGCCGTTATCAAATACGGCTGTCAGTACCTGTTGACGCGGCGTTCCGTCCGATAGGCCAATATGTACCCAAGTGCCTTCATATATGAGCTGATCAAAGGCGATACCACTGACTTTGATGGCATTGGCGAGTTGTTTCGGCGTGACGCCGGAGCAATGTATGTCTGCCGCCAAGCCCAACACATGCGCGCCGTTGCTGGCACCACCAACAATCCTGTTCACCGCTGGTGAACGATAGCCACTCGATACGAAGATTGGCTTACCAACCAGGACGCGTACCAGCTCCAAGGAAAGCCAGGGTCAGAGGAAAGCCAGGGTCAGGTCTTGCAATGACACATTATTTGACGAACAGGCTTACTATTCGAGACGGCATCTGACCCTGGCTTTGCTGCCAGAACATGAAATGTGGCATTGCAAGACCTGACCTTGGCTTTATTCAAGGTGGCGCTGTTGATCGTCACATTACGCGCACGCCTGCGACGTTTCGGCTTGCTCTGTGACGCCGAAGAAGTTCTGGTTCAGGTCGGCGACGGTTTGCCCGGCAAACGTGGTCTGGCGCGACTGCACACTCACGGTGCCGCCGCTGCGCACGTCACGAATGTGGGAATTTCCCATACCAAAACAAAATCCAGTCATCAAGGACTGGATTTCGTTCAAGATACCAACTTTGGCTTGTATGCCGACCAAGTAAGACAAGCCGCCATATTTGCTCTTGCGCCGAGACTAGCGTGCAGCTTGCGGCGCTTGCTGCGGAGGTGTTTGCTCTCTGACGTAAATTTCGGCGCGACGATTAATGGCACGATTGGCCGCCGTGTCGTTGGCGACCAGAGGCTGGCTCGAACCCAGACCGTCCGACGTGATACGATTTGACGCAACGCCGCGGCTACTCAGGTAGTTGCTGACATTTTGTGCGCGCTGGCGTGACAGCGGGCCATTGATAGCATCGTTGCCGGTATTGTCTGTGTGCCCATAGACTTCAACCAGGGCCGCAGGATTTTGGGCCAGGCTGGATGCCAACTGGTCCAGAACCGGACGCAAAGTCGGATTGAGGTCTGCCTTACCGGTAGCGAAGCCGGTATCCGCAGGAATGTTCACCTTCAAACGGTTGTCAGCTGTCTGACTGACTTGCACGCCAGTTCCCTGAGTTGCCTGCTCCATGGCCTTCTTCTGAGCTTCCATGCGGTTCGACCAGATATTGCCGCCTACCGCACCGATTGCCGCACCAATCCCGGCGCCGATAGCCGTCCGTTTGGCGCCGCCAGGGCCAGCAATGCCGCCTACAAGGCCGCCCAGCACAGCGCCGGCCCCAGCCCCCATTGCAGTTCCCTTTTGCGTCTCGGACATATCAGCGCAGCCAGTTGCTGTCACGGTAACGGCCAAAACCAGAGCGCCTATTTTGAATTGATTCATGATCTATCCTCTACTATGAAATGAATGTGTTGATGCAGCTTGTTTCTAATTTTTGGAAAATTTATGGCTCATGTCGTCATGAGCTGTGCCGAAGGGATCTTCAACACTCGCCTTTTTTCTGATGTCCTGGCGGGCAATGACGACCATCCTCATCACGATCCCCGCGGCGGTCCCTATCGTGATCCCCATGATGACGTTGATGCTCTTCCCATTCACGCCGCTCCCAGTATCGGTGACCGTCGTAGTAACGATCTCCATGCCAGCCTGCCACAATCACTGGGGCCGGAGCGACAACCACTGGAGCAGGTACGCCAATATTGATGCCAACATTGACGGCTTGCGCTCCGCTGGAAAGAGCAATTCCAAGACTCATAACTGCCGTTGCGGCAAGGGAAAATTTCATAGCGTTACTCCAGAAAATCGTTATAAGAATGTTCCTGGAAAACAGCCGCAAAAAAACATACGGCTAATCATTTGTCCAGTCCATCCAAAACGAGAGGAGGAGTACTCCAGTTGACTGAGTCATCCCAGATATCGGAAGAAGACACAATTGTTAACGCTTTCCGCTCACGATATGCTTTTTCCAGCATGACGTTTTACGCTATTGTGGCTGTGTAGTTCGACCATAATCAATTTAAAAAGGAACAATATGGGTCTTATCGTTTGGTTGATAGTTGGCGCAATCGCCGGATGGCTGGCGGGAGTTGTAATGAAGGGCGGCGGCTTCGGCGTGCTGGTCGACATCATCGTCGGCATCGTCGGCGGTTTTATCGGTGGCTGGTTAGCTGGCGTATTAGGCATTCACATCGGCAGCGGGATTATCGGATCAATCATCACTGCTACCGCAGGAGCAATCATCTTGCTATTTATTCTGCGGCTTATCAAACGCGCTTGAATGAATGGCGGGGTTGAAGTTTAATTCTTTTGGAATACCCGCATGACTGTGGGTTTTCCCACTATTTTTGAAGATCTGACCGATTCGAATATTTATCCTCTGGTTGAATCGCCTGCTGTACTTTAACTGCCGATTCATCGCCGCTCCTTAGCGATGAACTGGAGTCTTCTTGGGTCAATATATTGACTCCCTCATCGAGTTGGCGACGCACCCAACTGACCTCACTCTGCGACAACTGACGAACTTCGACCTGCGCCATACCGCTATGGATAAAACCTAGCTGTTTCGCCGCAGCGTAGGAGACATCGAGAATTCGTTTTCCACGATACGGCCCGCGATCGGTCACCTTGAGCAACGCTACCTTGTTGTTGCGGATATTACGCACCAGTATCCAACTGAGCAGCGGCAGACTCGGATGCGCCGCAGTCATCGAATACATATTGAAGCGTTCTCCGTCCGCCGATTTGCGACCATGAAAGCCCGGACCATACCAAGAGGCTGTGCCACGCTGGGCAATGGTGCCGACATCGGAGCGCAGGTGCATACCCTCATCAAGATGAAAATTTTGATTGGACGGTACTGCTTGCTCGGGCAGCAGGTACCGACCATTGGATATATCAGGCGCTGACGGCGATATCGATTCGCCGGAAAAAGACGAATGAGAGACGGCGTCCGAATCAGGAGACGGCTTGTCGATTCCCGGCACATCTTCCGACACTGAGACTCCCTGTACGGAAAGTGGGACCGAGATCGTGTCAGCCCTGGCGGGGATGACGGCACAAGCGACCAGAAATGAAATGAGAAAGCCGACAATCATGAATGGCGGCCAAAACGAGCAAGCCCCTGGAGTACTATCAAGAGGCTGACCTGACATTATTTCTTCTTTTTATTCACGGTATCTTTGAATCCCTTACCGGCTGCAAATTTCACAGTTTTGGCGGCAGCAATCTTAATCTCTTCGCCCGTACGTGGATTGCGGCCAACGCGTGCGGCACGCTTGCCTGCGGAAAACGAACCGAATCCGATCAATTGCACCGTATCGTCTTTGGTCACCGCCTTGACCACTTGGTTAATGACGGAATCCAATACGCGTTGCGCACCGACTTTCGAGATTTCTGCATCCGCAGCAATGGCGTCGATCAATTCAGTTTTGTTCATCGCGTTACTCCCTTTAAAAAATTGCGATTTATAAATGCAAGCAATTTATGCCCATTAAATTGAGCGTCATAATTTGACGCACAGTCTATTGCAATGCGATGAAGGAACGCTGATCAAAAAGGAGATTTTTCAATTGTTTACATTGTTGCGTCAACACATTCCCACCGCTCACGTTACTGGAGCATGCAGGAAATGCCTGCATATAAATATCAAAGGATGGATACACCATGAAAAAGCTGATCTCCGCCGTCGCTATCGCAACTTTTGCCATCGGCACTGCATATGCGCAAATGCCGGCCAAAGCCGACGTCAATACAATGGCCAATGGTGCAGTCGACGCAGCTAAAACCTCGGCAACCACAACCGCTAAAACGGCAGCCACGAACACCGCAAACAATGTAACGTCAGCGGCTGCCGCTAAAGTAGATGCCAAAACATCTTCCCTTGGTGCTTTGCCAGCTAGCGTTGGCACCTTGCCAGCGAGTACTCCTACTCCTGCTCAGAAGGCCGTGGTCAATGACAAGCCAGCGACAGTCCATTCACATAAAAAGCATGCAAAGAAACATCACAAACAACCAGCTGCTGCTACCGCGAAAAAAGCAGCATAACCATAAAAATTCACTGATATGAAAAAAGGCCCTGCAGCATTGCAGGGCCTTTTTTACATCGCCGGCCAAATCATAAGTCGATCAAAAAAATGGCCGATCGAAAAACCAGAGTCAGATACCGTCTTGAATGGCAAGACCTCGTATTACTCAAAAGAATCATACCAAAAAATCAGTCTTAAAAATGTCCGCAACCTTGCCACGTGGGATACCGCGGAGCGTGCATCATTGCTGGGGGTTCCGCCATAAGGCTCAGCCGGAAAGGCTTACGCAGCACGCATCTTCATGCGGAAGCACAGCTTGCATTTCCTACTTGTTTGAGTTTCCTACTCCTCCACGATATAATTACAAGGTTACGTGCGCCATAAAATGTCCACAGAAAGTAGCTCGGATTTGCTGGAGCAGGACCAAAACGTGTGTTTATGCGAATAGCTGCGCGAACTGCTAGCCTTCCTGCTTTTTTCGATTTTGATTGCACTGCATATGACGCGAGTATCACTGCGTACAAATTTCCACAGTTCAAAATTAATTCGTTGTCTCGCTGACTTGGCCATTGTGGATGCTGCCGAGCCCGAGAATGCGTTTGCAGAAAAACTAGGCCTGTGGATTCATTTTACCGACGCAATCACCCTATCTGCTGTGCACAGCGACAGCATTACGAGTCTGCCGAAAATGCAGCACGAAGTGCAACTTCCCCTGGGCGCTGAGGTCGGTATCGAATTCCACCGGATACAGACTAGCTTGATCAATTCGATCATGAAAAGCTGCTCGCTTAACTTGGACAAGACGCACATCGAACTGCCGATGGACCTTGCGGCGGCCTACGCACCGTATCGCCGGTTCTATGATACGCATCAACGGGACATGGAATTGCGCATTCAGCCCCTGCGGGTCAATGTCCGGGAAGCGCTTGCAAAGGTGTCGCCAAGGCTCAAAAAGCTTGCCGACCTGGACGCGGCGCTCGAAGGAATACTGCGCGATCGCGAGAGTAAATTGCTCTCGAAGGTGCCGGTGCTTCTTAAAAAACGTTTCGAGCAATTGTACAAAACACATCAGCAGATGCTGGTTGATACTCAGCAGGCAGACAACTCTGCCAGTTGGACGCAAGCCGGAACCTGGCTGGCGCGTTTTTCCAATGACATGCAAATGCTGCTGCTGGCTGAAATGGAGCTTCGCTTACAACCGGCGATGGGTCTCCTCGAAGCATTCAATAACAAAGATACGCAATGAATAGATATTTATTTACAGTCGCCTTCATCTTGGGCGCACTTGGAGTCGTTTGGATGGGAGTCGGATTTATCCACTCCAGTTTTCTGGCGCTGGCGATGACGGCTGTCATTGGCGTAGTCTATGTGTTCGGAGCGTTCGAACTACGTCAGTTTCGTCGGGCGACATCCACATTGGCAGCCGCGCTGGCGGCAATTCCTGAAAACCTGCCGGAACTCGGCGGCTGGCTCGACCGCGTGCATAATTCACTACAAAACTCCGTGCGTTTGCGCATCGAGGGCGAGCGTGTCGGCTTGCCCGGCCCCGCCCTCACGCCTTATCTGGTCGGGCTGCTGGTGATGCTGGGGATGCTGGGCACGTTTTTGGGAATGGTCGTCACCCTCAACGGCGCAGTGTTTGCATTGGAAAAAACCACCGATCTTGAGGCGATCCGCTCTGCACTGTCCGTGCCGATCAAGGGATTGGGGCTGGCGTTCGGCACCTCGGTAGCAGGGGTTGCCGCATCTGCGATGCTGGGCCTGATGTCGGCGCTCTGCCGACGCGAAAGAATGCTGGCGGCGCAGCTACTGGACACCAGGATTGCGACGGTATTGCGCCGCTTTTCACTCACACATCAGCGTCAGGAAACCTTCAAGGCGCTGCAGTTGCAATCTCAGGCCTTGCCTCAGGTAGTCGATAAATTGCAGGCGATGATGGTGCAAATGGAGGCCACGAGCCAACAGCTGAATCAGCGCTTACTCAGCAATCAGGAGGAATTTCACAGCAATGTCAAAGGCGTGTACACCGATCTGGCATCCGCAGTAGATCAATCCCTGCGCGAGAGCTTGAGCCAGAGCGCGCATGCTGCCGGCGAAAGTATCAAACCCGTGGTCGAGGCGGCGATGAGCGGGATCGCAAGTGAAGCGAAGTTGATGCACGAGCGTGTGGCCGATGCGGCGCAGACGCAACTTGACGGACTTTCTGCACGGTTCAGCGTTACCGCCGCCACCGTAGCCGAAACCTGGACGGCGGCGCTCAGGAGCCACGAACAGGCAAGTAGCAGCATGGTCACCGGCTTGGGCCGTTCACTGGACGCATTCAACGAAACATTCGAGCAGCGTTCAGGCGCCCTCGTAACTAAGGTTGGAGAGACCTACGCCAACCTGCAGACCAATCAGGCAGAGCGCGACAAACAGCGGCAGCAGGCGTGGACGCAATCGTTAGAAGCCATGGCGGCGGCGCTCGCTCACGAATTGCAACAAGCGAGCACGCAAACGCTTACTCAGCAGCAGCAAATTTGCGACACCTTGACTCAGACCGCGCAACACATCACCGAACATGCGCAGACCAGCGCCAGCAATACGCTAGCCGAAACAACGCGCTTGATCGCTGGCGCTGAAGAATTGATGCGATCCCGCATCGCCTCCGAAGCGCAATGGATCGAGCAGCACAGCGAACGCATGAATCAACTGGCCGGGGTGTTGCGTACCGAACTGAGCGCGCTCAAAGAGGAAGAAGTCTTGCGTGGCAATGCGGCGGTTGAACGGCTGGGCCAGTTGCAAACTGCGCTGACAAGTCATTTGACCACGCTGGGCACCGCGCTGGAAGAACCGATCACGCGACTCATACAAACGGCCTCGGAAGCCCCGCGCGCCGCGGCGGAAGTCATTGGACAATTGCGCCAGGAAATCTCCACCAGCGTTGCGCGCGACAACGAGCTGCTGGAGGAACGCAGCCGCATCATGGAGACACTCAATGCCCTGCTCAATGCGATCAATCATGCTTCCGTTGAACAGCGCGCCGTGATCGACTCCCTGGTGGCTTCCTCCGCGGTGGCGCTCAATGCTGCCGGCAGTGCGTTTTCAGACAATGTCGCCGTCGAGACCGCAAAACTCTCCGACATTGCCGCGCATGTCACCAGCAGCGCTGTCGACGTATCGAGCCTGAGTGAAGCCTTCGGTTTTGCCGTGCACTCGTTCAATGAGGCCAATGAAAAGCTGATCGCCAACCTGCAGCGCATTGAAGGCGCGATGGACAAATCCATGCTGAGAAGCGACGAACAACTCGCCTATTACGTCGCCCAGGCGCGTGAAATCATCGACTTGAGCATGATGTCGCAAAAAGAAATTTTTGAAGAGCTGCGCCAGTTCCCGGCCAAGCAAGCTTTGTTGGCTGACGAGGTCAAATAATGCATAACAGCGTGGATGACAGCGACGCCGGCATGGAACACACGGCGCCGGTCTGGGCCGTTTTTGGCGACCTGATGTCAGGCTTGCTGGGCGCTTTTGTGCTGATATTGGTCGGCGTGGTGAGTGTTCAAATGGAGTTGACATCGCACCTGCAAGACGAAGTGAAAAAGCGCCAGGTCGAGGAGCAGCGCCGCATGAGCCTGGAAAAAGCTCTCGCGATTCCGCTGGCATCGGGGCGCATCACGCTAAACAACGGGCGTATTGGCATCAGTGGCCAGGTACTGTTCGCACTCAATTCGAACCAGTTGCAGCCTGAAGGTCGGCAACTATTAAATAGCCTTGTCACCCCGCTACGGGCTTATCTGACGGCACGCGATGAACTGCTGATGGTGAGCGGGTTTACCGACAACAAGTCCATACGCGGCGGCCCCTTCGCCGACAACTGGGAGTTATCGGCCCAGCGCGCGTTGACAGTTACCCGCACCTTGATCGACGAAGGGATGCCACCTTCCATGGTATTTGCGGCAGCGTTTGGTGCCGAGCAGCCGGTAAGGCCCAACACCGATGATACCGCGCGCGCGCAAAACCGGCGCGTGGAAATGGCGCCCGTACCGAAAACCTCCCACGCAAAAACGCCGTCCCATGAATGAAGCGGATCGCAGGGAAATCACGGATGCGCCACTGGATTCATCCCCTGATTTCAACACACTGATCGCTTCCCTGCGCACAGCAGGCGCGGACCAGTTCGACCCCGTGCGCCTGCACTATATTGAAGCGCTGGCCAAACGCGCAATAGCGCATCGGGCGAGCGTCAAACGCATGCTCGATGCCAAGCTGGCGCAAGCGCTGACGGCGTTTAAAGAGCGCTTTGATTTGGCCCAAGGCGATGCCAAGGAAACCGTCGCCCGCAGTATGCAGCAATATCCGCATGCGGCCGACGATCTGCAGCGACTTTTTGCCACAGGCAATTTCAAAGAATTACGACGATTTATCACTACTCTGCAGACCCGCGAACAATGCGCATCTTTGAGCGCACTGGTGCGCCAACTTGAGCAACATTCTCCGGAAAATGCCGATGCGCGTTTGGAGGGAAATGTCGGAGCGCGCTCCGAACTGAAAACCATACGGAATTTCAGAGATACCTGGTCAAAACTGAGCGTCGACAAACAGATGGCGCAAGCACTTGAGCAAGCTCCGAAAAATGCCGGACCGATTAATTCCCACATGCTGGTGCTGCGCTCACTGGCATTGATGCGCGATATCTCACCCGATTATCTTAACCGGTTCATGTCTTACGCGGATACCTTGTTATGTCTCGATCAATGCGAGAAAGAAAAATTGGACAAGCCCAAAAAACGCCAGGTAGCGAAGGCGGGAAAAAATAAAGCGCAATGAAGTGCGCAAATTCTCCATCATTCCAAAGAGCGAGTAGCTTGCGTCAAGAAAACCAGGGGCAGGTCTTGCAATGACACATCATTTGACGAACGGGTTTACTACTCAAGACGGTATCTGCCCCAGGCTTTGCCGCTAGAACATGAAATGTGGCATTGCAAGACCTGACCCTGGCTTTAATGGCGGGAGGGTCAAACGGAATGGGTCAATTCAGCACGCAAACGAACACCCGCCGCGACCGAGCACGATCACTTGCATCATTTCGATCGTCATTCGCGTCCATCCACGACGCTTAGGACCCACCATCAAATCAGTCCAAAAATTAAATTCGGCAGCGCCGAAATGGGTCGCGACTGTTCGGAATCGGGAAATTGTCGTTTAGTCCCACTGCATTATTTTCGGCCAGAGCCATTTTAATCGTCGTGACAGAAACGGCATATTTGGTGGCTAGCGTACGGATTGGTGCGAGGCTCCCAGAATTGACAAGCACTCTATGCTCTGTTTGCAATGCCTCGTGATTCCATGTCCCGTCTTTGTTCTTTGATTTTCCGTCCATTTAGCTCTTTCATGTCGCTCGTGGGCTGTTCGGGCCCTACTATTGTTACAGGCGGAGAGACGGGGATCCACTGAATGCGGATATCGTGCTCGGAAAATCTCCGGCATAAAGCAGATACCCCCCCTCGAATTGACTAAATTTGAGGAGTTTGAGTTATCAGCAGAAAGTTAACAGGATTTTGTGACAACTATCGAAAAATTTCTTTTCTGAATGTCAACACGTCCTAATAAATAATGGGAGTAGAAGTTACCGTTTCGATCGTATTTAACTTAATCTCGGGAAAATCCACATCGACACCATCAATTTTTATTGGTGTAATTTTTAAATTGAGATACTTCGCATTTGGTGGCACATCTACGGCAACAAGAAAAGTATAAATCGGAGTCCCTTTTTTCCAATTATCAATAAAAACATATTTGAAATTTAGATCAACTGAAGGGGTCTTTCGTGACTCCACCTTTGTATAACTAGTTCCGTTCTGGCTGTGTGTTTTCAATTTCCACTCTTGGTCATCTCGAAACAAGCTATAGTAATAATTCACATTAGACTTAACACATCCAGTATTTTTTTCAACAAACAAACAATCTGCGTTAACAATCGCACTATGCGCGCCGTCTGAGGAAAGAGTGACTCTTAGATTCTTTCCTGAACTAACGCTATTGGATTCTATATTTACGGTCACCCCAGATCTTTTAAATGTAGTCTCACTTCCTCTAATGCCACTAACAGTTCCTGTTTCCTCTGTTTTCGTTTCTGGATTAGTTATCGATAAATATCTAACATTTTGAAAAGTACAACCAGTACAAAGAAGTAATAAAATCCCCGATTTTATTTTTAACAATATATTTTCCCGAAGAAAATATAAAGCACTTATCTCGCTATTGAAAATCATGGTTTTTTCTCGGCGTTATTAATTTGATTTTTAAGGATATCAATATTCACTCCATATTGATTCAAAAGTGTGGATACTGCAAATGGTGCCGCAATGGGAATATCAACAATAGTCTGCATTTCAAACCATTTGCGCTGAAAACTTGTCAAATTAGCCTGCAAATTCCCTTGTTGATCGTAGAAACCACTCCCCAAGAAATCGTGGGTTCCAGCAAATGATTCAAGCAATTTATCGAAAAAACTTCCAGCTTGGTATGGAATATTTTTGAGCGTCCCAGGCAATCCTTGCGCACCCCCAGTGAGTCCACCCTCTTTCGTTAATGCTTCCTGGAGCGTCCACGGTGCAGACGATTCTGGGTTAGTGCCTATTCCTGTAAAAGTCCATGTCCCGTCAGAATTTACGTCAACTCTCCCATACTTTTTCAGGTCATCGAAACTAACTCGAGTTCCAGCTATTTTGTATCCGTCCCCATCTACGCCAACACTAGGACCAGTAGCATTTGAAATCAACTTTCCAGTTGGATCGTTAGAATCAGAAACTCCCGCAAATTGCTGAGAGGATACAACCTGACTTTGCCGCATAGCATCCGCAGCCCACGCTATGCTTGCTGTCGCAAAACCACTCACAGCCCCACTCTTGCAATCTCCCCCACTCAACTCAGCACTCGCACATCCTGCAGCAGTTGTCGCCAGCAATCGGCTGGCGTCGTAAGTACTTCCATATGCTCCCGTCACAGCACCACCGATAGCACCTGCCACACCAGATTTCAAAATATCTCCAGCATTAAGTGTTCCCGTGAATCCCAATTGCGTCACCGTGCTAGACGCCATAGCTCCCAGTGCCCCAGCTATAGCTAAATTGGCGGCACCACCTACAGCAAAAGCTGAACCAGCCATAATGCCACCAGCTGCGGCTGCCTCCGTAAAGGTCGCCCCTGCAGCAACCGCATCAAGCATGCTCACAGCGGCTGCTTGCTGCATCGCCCCAACGGCTGCGGCCGCAGCGCCGGCAGTAACAATCGCTAATGCAACCGCCGCTACTATGATTATGATCGTGGCTGTCGAATCTGCCTTCTTGGTCTGCACCCATTCCTGTTGTATATGATCTTGTGCAGTACTTTGAGTAAAGCCACCATCAAGTTGGCGTTGCAGACTGTCCAGCAAAGCCTGGCTACCGGCCTGATTTACGGTGCCATCAGCATTAAGTTGCTGGAACTGACCACTAATACTGTTGACACGATCAACATTGAACTGATAACTGGCGGCTGAGAGGAAGCCTCCCGGCTGTACAGCGTCGCCAGTCAGTTTTGTATAGCCTTGCTTGTCGGTGCGTATCGTCTGTACACCGATGTCGGCATTACGCGCTTCATTATTGAGCTGTTGCGCATTGATGATCAATTGCTGGGCACTGATGTAACCGGTATTGGTGACAGTGCCGTTTGGATGATCAGTGTCACCGGTGCCGGTTGCCGTTAGGGTGACTTGGTTACCTTGAATGACACCACCTGCCAACGCACCTTGCGTGGCTTGCGGTAAATAGACCTGCGGCATCAGTGCATTGATCGTGCCACACTGTGATGTTCCGGTCGCAGTGCAGCTCGGATCTGGCACGGTTTGTTCGACGTACCACAGCATCGGCGCATTCAGCTCGTTGATTTGCTGTTGCGACAGCGCTTGCCCCAACTGGATATTGTTCTGCGTCGCGTAGTTGATCGCGTTGCTGTACAGGACCGCCTTTTGCTGATCGGCCAGGCTGACCTGCGTTTTACTATCCCATTGCACACCACTCACAAAACTGGCATTGCCGGTCTGGGCCAATGCAGCCTGTTGCAGCTGCTGACTTTCGGTAAAGGGATCGAAGTAGAACGGCACATTGCCATTCGGCTGCAATGCCGAGGGCAGATTGTTCAGTAACACCTGCGGCGTCAATCCACCCAGCACACTGCTGGCCGGATTGGTGATCACATATTTTGGATCATTGGTACTAGCCTGCGTCGGCAAACCGCTCTGCCCCGCAGGTGTTCCGGCCGTAAAATGGAAATTGCCGTTACCGACAGTCGAGGTCGGCGCCGTCGCGAAACCCTGGCTGCCGATCGCCCCCGTTGCGGTGCTGCCGCTACCGTTGCTGCCATTGGCAGTTGTGGTCGGCACCGGTGCCTGCGGTCCCACATTGGGATTGGCATTTACCTGTCCCGTAGCGCCCACTGCGCCGGCAGCCTGGTTGGCCCCATTCTGGGCGTTGGTCGCTGTAGTTGGCACACCGATCGGGCCCAGCGGAATGACGTTTTTCGGCGTAGAACCTGCCGGCGTCATGACTTGCGGATTGGTATAACCGTTGGTGATGTTGCTGCCGGTCAGATTGACTTGGTAACCAGTAATAGTGCCGGTGTTCTGCAATGCGGCGTACTGACCGCCCTGGCCATTGACGTTCAGGCTGTCGGCGGCCTGGATGATACTGTTGGATTGATTCGGTGTATTGTTGTTGACCGGATCGTTTTCGCGAACATGGTCGCATGAGCCCAGGCTGCAATGGTTTTCGACATGGCTGTGATAACTGGTCACCGCCAATACATCGGCATTGTTGTTCAGGGCGCTGGTGACCGTGATATTGGCGTTTTGCCCGGCATTGATCAGGCTGCCGGTGTTATTCAAGGTGGCGCTGTTGATCGTCACATTACGCGCGCCATTGATGACGCCCGCCTGCGACGTTTCGGCTTGCTCTGTGACGCCGAAGAAGTCCTGGTTCAGGTCGGCGACGGTTTGCCCGGCAAACGTGGTCTGGCGCGACTGCACACCCACGGTGCCGCCGCTGCGCACGTTATTCAAGGTCGCTGCATTGATGCTGACGTCGCCATTGGTCGCCTGGATCGAACCGGACTGATTGCTGACCGTGCCCGGGCTGGTAATGGTGACGTTGCTCAGGGCAGCCAGGTTGGCATTGTTGTTGACGACGCTTCCGGCATTGATCGCCAGGTTACGGCCGGCCACGATCGTCGCCGGATCTTGTGCCATGGCGACGCTCTGCGACAAGGGATTGAAGTTGTCGCCGTTTGCCACTACCAGCGTGCCTTGCGTCAGGACGCTGTAACTATTCTCGCCCTGGTTGGTCAGGCCTGCCACATTGAAGGTGATATCCCGGCCTGCGACGATATTGCCGGCATTGACCAGATTGCCGCCGCTGATGCTCACATCCTGATTCGCCACAATCTGCCCGCGCACGCCCAGTGCCGTGGTGGTGCCGCCGGTGCTCGGCGCCACGATGCTGGCAGCCGGGATCGGCGTCAGCGTCAATGGCTGGACATTCGAGGTGCAACCGCCCTGCGCTTCACCCGGGCAAGGCGGACTGGCATCGCCGACAATAGTCGTGCCCATCGCGATCACCTGCGCCATGAAATTGCTGAGTTCGGCCTGGTTGACCGAGGTGGTGGTTTTGGAAGTGATGATCGTATCGGAACGACCGTTGTCCAGACTCTGCACGTTCAACACCACATTGTTGCCGCTGATGGTGCTGCCGCGATTGGACAGGCTATTGGCGGTAATGCTGGCCTGGTTGCCGGCGGTGATCAGGCCCTGCTGACCGTTGGTCTGGCTTTGCACTGTCGTTTGCACCGTCGGCAAGGCCAGTATCTGCGTGACTGACGGGCCACTGTAGAGGTATTGAGGATTGTCGCCAGCAAAGTACGCGGTACCACCGGGGCCGATCGGGCCGAGCCCGGTCGCCTTGACCGTGCCCGTGGTCAAATTGGGACTCAAGTCCCCCAGGGTGACGTTTTGCGGGACATAAATCCAGGTCGGACCATTCGTGCCATTGGAGTTGCCGTCGGAGACGAGGACCGGGTCGGTGCCGATCACGGTCGACAACAACAAGGCCGGGTCGCTGACGGTGGTGGTGACGTTTTGCAGATCTACAGGCGCTGCGCGATCATTATTGACCGACGCGGCGTTGATGTTGACGTTGTTGGCAGCCGTGATGCTGCTGCCGACATTGGTCAGGCTGCCTGCCAGTGTGGCATTCACGTCGCGGTTGGCCGTGGTGGTGCCGCCTGTGTTGTCATAGCTGGCGCCGGACAGATTGACGTCGCGCACCGCCTCCACTTTACCGGCGTTGGTGACGGTACCGCCCAGGTTGACATCGCGGTCGGCGTGAATCACCCCGCCGGCCTGGTTGGCGACAACGCCATTCAAGGTCACATCGTTGCCTGAAATGACGCTGCCGCTGTTGGTAAAGGAAGCGGCGCTGATGGCGATATCGCCGGATTTCTGGATCGTGCCGCTGTTGGTCAACCCGTTGACCGCCTGCAGGTTCAAGCCCGATCCCGGCAAGTTCCAGTTGCCGTTCACATTGATCGTATTCGCAATCAGGGTCAAGGTGCCGTTCAGGTCGACGGCGCCGAAGCTCGCCGCAGTCGGATCGATACTTTGATTTGGCAACTTCAAGGTCACGTTATTCGACGCCAGGATCTGGCCGCCGGCATTATTAAAGCTGCCTGCTCCGCCATTGACGGTCAGGCTGACATTGCCCGAACCCGGCGGCGCCGTCGATACGGCGCTGGTGTCGCCCGCGAACAACAAACCGCCTTGATTCGCCGCGAAGGTATTGGTCACCAAATTTAAATTGTCGCGCGCCAGCAATGCGCCATTGTTGTTGACGATGCTATTGGCGGCATTGACATTGGTGTTCACGCCATACACCGTGCCCGCATTGGTCAGATTGGTCGCGTTGATAGTAGCGGTGCCCAACGATTGCAGGGCCGCACCGGCGCTGTTGATGGCCTGCTGCGTGGCGACGTTGACATCCCCTGCCGCCAGCCAGTTACCGTTATTGGTCACGCTATTGGCGCCGTTCAAGGTCGCATTGCCCTTGACGACACCGACGTTGTCGGTCGTGACACTGTTGCTCGCGGTCGCTGTCAGGTTGCCGCCGATTGCATTCACCGGATGCGGATTGGCTGCCGTGATGCTGGTGGCGCTCGCTACGCCGCCCAGCGTGACGTCAGCGCCGGTTAGATTGGCGTCCCGGCCAACTGTCAGCAAGCCGCCTGTCAAATTGAGGTTGTTTCGCGCGGCGGCTTGCAAGGTGCCGCCGACATTCAAGTCGCCGCCGGTCGCAATGCTGGATCCGCTCAGGGTCGCATTGCCCAGGCTGGTGGTGACGCCATTCAATGCCAGCGCCTGGCCGGCACTGGCAGTCAGATTGCTGCTTGCGCCGACGGTGCTTTGCGTGGTCAAGTTACGGCCAGCGTTCAGACTGATGTTTTGCAGGCTATTGACGGCGCCGGCAGCCACCAGATCGGTACCCGCGCTAGCTTGCAGACTCCCCCCCGTCGTCGTCGCGCCGTTCAGGGCGACATTGCCCTGCGTGGCGGCCAGCGTCGCATTGCCCAACACCGTGGTCGCCCCCATGCCCAGGCCGTTGCCGGCGGTTGCGTTCAGATTGCCGCCCACGCCGACCGTGCCGGCCAGTGCGATATCCTTGGCGGCCGTCAGTTGGGCGTCGTTCGTAAACTGGGTATTGCCTGCACCAGCAATGCTGCCGCCGGCAGTCAATGTACCGGCGCCGTGGCCGGCCAGGTTACCCGCCAGATTCAGATTGCCGTTTGTCGCTGTGATCGTCGTGTCTTTGCCGACCTGGGTATTGCCGCCCAAGGTGACGTTATTCGCTGCAGTCGCCTGCAAGCTGTCTTGCGCATTGACGTCGCCGGCGACGGTCAGATTGCCGTGCTGGCTTTGCAGAACGGCCGCGTTTTGTGCGTAGACCTGGCCGCCGAGGGTCAAATCGCCGCCGGAGGCGGCATTCAGTCCGGACAAGGCCAGCACGCTGCCGGTCGTGCTCAACGTGCCGGTTTGTGCAGTCAGGCCGGTGTCGCCCAAAGCGATGACCGTACCGCCGACACCCAGGTTGCGCGTCGCGTTCAAGGTCGTCGCGCCATTCGACAGCGTGCCGCCATTGACCGCGATATCACGACCGGCCGCAACTTGCAATGTGCCCGTGGTCTGGGTCTGTCCACCCAAGGTGGCGTCCTGGCTGGCAGCAATCGTCAAATTGCCGCCGCTGGCATTGCCGACTGTCGTTGGTCCCGACAAGGTGACGTTGGCACCTTGCAGATTGGCGCTGCCGCCAGTATTGCCGCCAGCGGTGACCGCTGCGAACGATACATTTTGGCCGGCGGTCGCAGTCAGGTTACCGCCCGTTTGCAGCTGGCCGCCAATCGCGATCGCCTGACCTGCCGTCAAGGCCGTATCGGTGAGCGCCGTCAGCTTGCCCGTGCCGGTGATGTTTTGCCCCGCTTGCACTTGCGCCGCGCCGCCGGAAGTCAGGTCGCCGTTGAGTGCGACACTGCCGTTGGTTGCCGTGATGCTTGCATTACCGCCGGATTGCGTGCTGCCGCCCAAAGTAACGTTGTTCGCTGCGGTCGCATTCACCTGCTGCTGCGCTGCCAGCGTACCGCCGACAGTGATGCTGCCGTTCTGGCTTTGCAATTGCGCGCTTTGCGCCGCATAGACCTGGCCACCCAGATTCGCATCCGTGTTCGCCAAGACGTTGACGTTGCCACTCGAACTGATCACGTTGCCCGCGGTCGTGACACTGCCCTGCTTGCCTTGCAGACTCAAGTCGCCGACCGATCCCGCCGTGCCGTTGATGGTCAGGTTA
The DNA here is from genome assembly GCF_038896935.1 of Collimonas rhizosphaerae. Lineage (NCBI taxonomy): Bacteria > Pseudomonadati > Pseudomonadota > Betaproteobacteria > Burkholderiales > Oxalobacteraceae > Collimonas > Collimonas rhizosphaerae. Next base: position 461,461 of record NZ_JBANDC010000001.1, on the reverse strand, counting down.
CGGGTTGCGGCCAGCGCCAATGTGGTGGCGCTGGTGATGCTGCCGTCAATGGTGATATCGCGTGCTGCATTGATCGCGGTCTGGTTGGGTGCGGTAACGCTGCCACCCAGGATAATGTCACCGGTGCCGTCGTGTCCCTGCGCGGTCAAGTTCAGCGCATTGCCGGCCTGGACTGTACCGCCCAGGTTAATCGAGTTGCCAGCTGTAGCCGTAATGCTGTTGTCGGCCACCGCCCCGCCGGTGCCGGTAATATTGCCACCCGCCTGCAGGTTGACGTTCTGATGAGACTGCATGCTGCCGTTGACTTGCACATTGCCGTTGGCGCCAATATTGAGTCCCTGTTCGCCCAGGCTGTCGCCGTTGGCCGTGACATTGCCGGTCGACGTGATGTCGACAGTGCTTTTGCCGTAGGTGGTGCCGACCCGGACATCGCCATTGGCGTCGATCGATAGTGCGCCGACGCTGGAAGTCAACGTGCCATCGTTGCGCACGCCGAGCCCTTGGCTGGTGCCGATCACCTTGATCTGCCCCGCCGTCATCGCGCCGAAGGCGCTGGCGTCGATCTGCAGGGCGTTTTGTGCAGAAGTATTGCTGGCGGCGGTATTGGGACCATTGCTGCTGACCTGATAGTCGCTGCCAGCCCTGCCCTGTCCCGACTGCGACTGAGCCACAACCTGCTGGCCGCTGATCAGATTAATTTGCTGACCAGCATACAACGGCGCATTGATGCCGATGCTGCCGGCGATCAGATCGATCGAGCCGACAGTACCTTCGATACCGCTCCCCGGAGTGCCGTTTGCGCCCGGCAAGCCTTCGATCTGAATCCGGCCGCCCTGCACGTCATAAGACAGCGCGGCGGCATTGTCGAAAGAGGTGACACTGCCGCCCGGGCCGCTCAGAAACTGCGGCATGCCTGTGGTCAGAGTGATATGCGGAGCGTTGACAAAACCGCAGCTCGTGCAGTTCACGCCATTCGGATTGACCACGATCACTGAAGCTGGAGCGCCAAACACCTCAATGGTGCCAAAGATATTGCTTGGACCGCCCTGGCTGGTGACCTGGTTGATAATCTGGGTCGCCGTGCGGCCATTCAAGAATGGATTGGCGGCGACATTCCCACCCAACAAACTGCCACCTGCGGTCAAGCTGTTATTTAAAATCAGGCCGACAGCGTCAACATTAAAGGCACTGTATTGATTCAACGAGATGCCATTGGCGTTCGGCTGCGTGATATTCACCACGGGTACATTACCGCCAGGACCGGTGCTGCTGGTGACTTGGGGCTGAAACCGGATCGGCGCATTGGGGTCGGTGATCGGCGCAGCCATGGCGCTGTGCAGTCCAAATTGCACCGACGGCAAGGCCGTTTCCATCTGCGCCATGAGCGCGCGCGTCATCCCGGGGAGATGCTGTTCCAGCTGCGCTTGCAGCGGCCCCCAGTTGCCGCTGTGCTGTGCTTCCAGTACGTCCTGTTTCAACTGCCCTGCAAAAAATTGCCAGTCAACCGTTGCGTTCCTCGCCTGCTGCAGCTCCGCGCTGACCGCCAATTGACCCGCCGATTGCGTCGCGTTTTGCCAGGTCACCTGCAAAGGCGCCAGCCACAATGTCATTGCGACCGCCGCGGCAACTACCCGCTGCCATAACCGCACTTGGGGCGCTCCGTCTTGCGATAAGCCAAGCATGCTCTGCGCCATCGCTTCCGATCGATCAACTGGCAGTTCAAGGCGTAATGCGGTGGACAGATGCGATTGATCGAGACGGGACAGCAATTGACGGAGCGAGCGATTCATAACATTCCCTGATTTATTTTTATTGATGCAATATTGTTGAGACCGTGCTTGCCGGGCAAATACGACTGCCCATCAACACTGTCCGTACAGCGCTGGCTGCTCTGTGATGAGGAGCTGCTAGTTTTGAATCGTTGGCTTGCGAACCAATTCGTTCAGCCGTGCGCCGCAGCGCTGATAAAGGTCCAGCACCAGCAAGCGCAGCAGCGGGATGCACGACAAGGCCACCAAGACGAAATAGGTTTTCAAATTTTTTCCCCTGCTACTGGAGTGGCGCGGCATTATTCTTGCTGAAAAACCATTTTACAAAGCGCCGTCCGGCAACACGAGGGAAGTTCCACCATCAGCCGCCGATTTTTCAATCGTTTGCAATTCGTTGCCTATGGACCACGGCCAATGATTGTCACCATTTGTTAAGTGATGACAAATCACCCCACGTAGACCGGTTGGGTCGTCTTTCTTCATAGCGGTCATGCCCCCACTCCTCTACTACTGCTCGATCTTGGCTTTTTTCACCAGGCCGCTCACAACGCTGACTGTCGCTTTTTCTAAAGCGGCCGCTTCCTGCTGCTGACGCAACACGGCTTTCACGTCATCATATTTCGGCACCTGCGTCGGGCGCACCTGCTCCAATTTCAGAATGAAGTAGGTGTTATTCCAGTTCACCGGCGTCGATGTCACCCCGCCGGCCGGCAAAGCGGTCAGCGCCTGCGCAATCGGCAATGGCAGATTCTGTGTATGCCCTTCCTGGGCCGGCGTCTTGAAACTGATCCAATCCAGTTCGCCGCCGCGTACTTTGTTTTGCGCCAGGCTGGCTTGCTGCGCCAGTTGGGCGAAATCGGCTCCGGCCTTCAGCTTGGTCAACACGTCAGCTGCGGCAGCAGCATCGCCCACTTGAATCAAACGCGACTTGTATTCCTTATCCCCCAGACTGGCGACAATGCTGTCGAACTGCGCCCTCACTTGCTGCTCGGTGACCGCTGCGGGCTTGATGACATCGCGCAAATACAGTTGGGTGATCGCCGCGTCCTTGGCTTCTTGCACGGCTTGTTTAACTTCTGGCCGATTGTCATAAGCGTGCGTTTTTTCTGCGTCCTGGCGGAACAGTTCGCGGGATATCAATTGATTTTTCAATGCGGCGCGCAAATTCGGACTGTCGGGCAACCCGGATTGTTGAATAGCGCGCTGCAATTGCGCATCGGTGATGGCGACGTTATTGACCTTGGCGATCACGCCTGGTGCAAGGCTGCTCGCAGCCACTGGAGCAGTCACTGGCGCGGCGGCTGTTTGCGCATAGGCCGCTGGCGTGACGACAGCAGCAGCGAGGCTGCACGCGATGAGTAAGGGTTGCAGTTGGCGATATGTGGTTGCATAAGACATGGCATTTCCTCTTTGCTTTGCATAACAAAAAACTCAATATGACCAGTTCAGACTGGCAAGTAACAAGGTGTTTTTAGGCGGTGAATTATCCGGTTGTAACAAGGCACGCGCCAACAGCACTTCGCCTGTAAAGCGTTGTTTGCCAATCATGGCCTGCAACCGCGCGCCGAAGCCGGTGCCGATCAGTTGCTGCCAAGCCCTCTGTGCGATCAACTCGGTGCGGCCGGCGTCCAGGAACACATAGGGCTCGACGTGAATGCCGGCGAACTCCGGCGCATTGACCCAGGCCACGTCGTTGCGTAATGTCAGGCCGCGATCGCCGCTGGTGCCGCTGTTATCCTGAAAGCCCCGCACCGACGACATGCCGCCGGCAAAAATCTGCTCTGAGCCAAACAACGCTTGCTTGCTCCACTGCGCATTCAATTGCGCACGCCAGTTCCATGCAGCGGCGCCCAGCTTGCCGAGAGGTAGCGACAGGGTCGCCGTGGTATCGAGCTTGGTAAACTGGCTATGGGCATCGCCGCTCTTGATATCCGAGGCATCCGTACTGGCATCCAGCGCGTGCAGACCTTGCGACAGGCCGATGTCCAGTGTCCAGCTTGCCTGCTGCTCGTTAAAGGCAAAACGATGCAAGGTATTGGCAGCGATGCGCAATACGGTGAGTCTCTGCGGATCCAGGTCAAGGTCATTCACATTGCGCGCGACCTTACGCCGCGATAAGGTGACATCCAGCGCATTTTTGACGGCCTGGCTGCGCGACAACACATAATTCCAGCCGAAAGTGTGGCTGGTCGTGTTGCCGTACAGGAGCGCCGTATTGCCGACCAGGTTCTGGTATTCGGAAATCGCACCGGTATAGCTGAAGGTGCTGTAGCCAACCGGCAGTGTGATAGAACCAACCAAGGCATTGGTATCGAGGCTGCCGCTGTAGCTGAGCGAGAACATCTCTTGCAGGCCGAGCAAGTTGTCGGCCTCGGCGCTCAGATTGGTGCGCACCAGGCCGGTCTGGTTGCTGCCATAGTTATCGACGCCGACGTTGTACCAGAAGCGGTCTCCGGGCGGATTGTTCAGCGCGACGATCGAACTGCCAGGCGTGGTGCCCGGCAGGATCTGCATTTCCGCCTTGTTGCGGCGCAGGCGATTGATTTGGTCGACACCCTGTTCCAGATCGGTCAAATTGAGCGTTTCGCCGACAGCGGTCGGCACGGCCAGCAAGACACCGCGGTCGGTCAGCCAGCCGCCTCCCTGCAGCGGACTGGGGCTGGCATAGCCTTGCGCGGTCGATAATGGTTGACCGTTGAGGGTGATTTTTTCGATCTTGCCGGGGATGACGGTGATGATCAGCTTGCCGTCCTTGAGATTCTGTTGACCGAGATAGGCACGCGTGGTGATCAATCCGCGCGCCACAAACGCTTCGGTCAAGCGGCGCAACAATAAATTGATGCGATTGCTGCCCAGATGCTTGTCGATGAATGGCCGGGTAATCTCTTCCACTATCGCCGCCGGCAGCACGGAATTGCCGACCAGCTCGATATGGTCGATTTTAAAGGTCGGCTCGGTATCCGGCAGCGATTCGATATCGACACCGACTGGCAGCGTTTGCAGTGGCGGCTGCTCAACCGTGATTTGCGGCGGCGGCTGATTCAAAGCACGCTCACGCTCGCGATCTTTCTGTTCCTGCAGCAGACGCTGCCCCGGATCCTGTTCAATCCGTGGTGTTTGCTGCGCCCAGGCCTGCTGCGCGGCGGCAGAACCGATCAAAAACAAGGCTACCGTCAGCGTCGTGGACCGCAAACGCGGAGTAAAACTGGTTCGCATCATTTACCCTTAGTGCCACAACCAGCTGATCAAGCCGAGATGACGGTTAATCGTGACCGGATCATTTTGCGGATTCTTTAAAGTCAGCACGCCGCCTGTCGCGGTGACGCCGCCGGCGCCGCTGAACGAGCCGCCGTCAATGACCTCTTGACCGTTGATGACGATCTTGCCGACATTGGCCATCCAGCTGCCGCCGACATCCATCGCATACAACCGTGCCCAGGTGTCGCCGAACCAGGATTTGAAGCCGCGCGACTGTTCATAGGCGCGGTAGCCGAGTACACCCTGCGCCAGGACGGTCGGAGCGGTCACGGTCAAATTCCCGCCTGATGCGGTGACGGTGCCGCCGATATTGCTGGCGGTGGTCCCTGCCGTAATCTGGATATTGTTGCCGGCGCTGATGTTGCCGCCGACGCTTTGCACCGTACTCGATGCGCTGCCATGGCAAACAAACAGGCAGCTTCGCTGGAACTGGGCCTGCCCGGAAAACAGCGCTGAATTCTGGAACGATTGGGCCGCGTTGATCGTGATGTCGCTGTTACTGTTGGCCAGAATCACGCCGCCCAGATTCAATACATTTCTGCCACTGATCGTAGTCCCTGCATACGACACTAAATAAGAGAGCTGATCCGGGCGGTCCAACTGGCCGTAATCGACAGAAAAATTATTGCTGCTTTTAGTGAAAATCAGCCAGCGTGTGCCTTGGCTCTGGCTGGTCTGTGGCTGTTCATTATTGCTGCCGGCCTGCTTGTCGACGATGTTGCTGACGTCACCCAACGCTGCGATGTGCAGCGCGTTGTTTGTCAGGATACGGCCATAGTGGTTTTCGATATTGCCCTTGGCTTGCAAGTTCACATCGTCATTCACGCCAAATACAGCAGCCAGCGCATTTGCGTCCGGCGATTCATTCAGGATATTGCCGCCGGCTGTCAGCGTGACCGCCCCTAGCGAAGCGTTATTGGCAACGTTGCGCACATTTCCTTGAATCAGGCTGCCGCTATTGAGAATGTCCGCGCTGCTATTGACGACCACGCCACCGTTAGTGGCAACGACGGTCGAGCGCGCGGCGCCATCGTTTTGCAGCGTAAAGCCGGCGCTATTGGTGGCGATATCGGTCGTTGCCAGCAGGTCCGCGCCGGTGATACTGATCGACCCGGTCGCCTTGACGGTCACTGCGCCGCCGGTCGATTGCAGAGCGGCCCGTTGCAAGGTGCTGCCATCGGGGCTGTGCAAAGCCGTCAGGGTCAGATTGGAGACATTGACGACACTTCCCGCCGTACCATTGATCTGAGCACCGGACATGTACAATGCGCCGGGCGAGGTAACGGTGACAATGCCGCTGCTTGAGTTCACTTGTGTTGGCGCTGCCGTCTGTCCATTCCAACCCGACGCCAGATTGATGTTATCGGCGTTCAGCAGCACATTCTGCTGCGCATTCATGGTGCTGGCGTTGACTTGCAGCGCATGCCCCTGGTTAAACACGCCAATGCCGCCGGTCGCGGTCAAATTGCTGTTGGCGATTGTTGTATCAGTTGTGGTGGCGTTGCCTTGGACGCCAAGCAGGATGTCGCCGGCTTGCGTGATGGTTGGACTGCCGGCGCTCACCATGGTATTCGCCAGTTGGATCGAAGTCGAACGCACATCGACATTGCCGCCAGCGCTCAGCGACGGCTTGCCGTTGACGCCGCTTGTCGTGCTCAGCCCAGGCGCGGCGACGATCAGGTTGCCGATTGCAGCAATCGTGCCGCCCGCAATCTGGATATCGCCACTGGCTGATACCGAGAAATCACCGACATTGGCGTACATCGCGCCGGCATGATGCACGCCCGCCCCCTGGTCGGTGACGATCAATTCGACCCGGCCTGCAGTCAGACTGCCCAGCGGAGTAATGTCGATGGCGGTGATCGGGTTCTTGGTATTCGGGGAGGTATAGCTGATCCACGGCGTCAGATTGTCGGTCGGAGACACGCTGCTATCGATCTCGGCATGGCTGTCGCCAACGATGGCCCTGATCCCGGCGGAACTGCCGCTGAAAGAATTAGTGACGGGGCCGTTGACCATCAGATTCTTGGTGATCAATTCCAGGTTGAGCATGGCGCCGCTCAGGCCTTCCGGGCCGATGACGATCTGGCCCTGATTCGTATTGAGAACGATATTGCGCTGGGTCAGGCCCGGAGCCGGGATGAAATCATTGAACGTTACCCGCCCCGTGGTCAGGGCCACGTTGCCCGTATTGACGAACGATCCCCCATTCACTGTGATCCCGTTAGGATTGGCCAAAATGACGTTGGCACGTGGCCCCAGGACAGTAATGTCGCCCTGGATCAGACTGGGATTGGTGCTGGTGACCTGGTTGACGATATTGCGGGCGTTGATGCCGACATTGTTGAGACTGGCGCCAGCTCGGCCTACATTGAATTGATTGTAGGTGTTGTTAGAAACACCTGAAATTGCGGGAGCAATATTGACGGTTTGCCTGCCGTTGGCGGCCGTGCTGACCGTAGTGGCTGTACCGCCATCGCTGACAATGCCCGCCGCCCAGCCCGATCCTGACGTACCCAGCCACAGACTGATCAACAGCGCGAGCGGTTTCCGGCACGCCGTTCCGATCACGATGACCTGATGGCCGTTCGTGAACTCCCCATGCTTCCCCATGTGTTGCCTTCTTTATTATTTCCCCGAAGCGCGATTTTACAAAACGGCATCATGTTTACCTACGGAAATTCCATGAAACATGGTCTACTTTGCAATCTTTGACACATTTGTGGTTAATTGGCATCAAAAGGGCAAAATTTCATTCTCCGAGCACACGCAAGAACCGATTACGAATCGCCACATACGATGTACGCCCTCCGCGCACTCGAACGCGAAAAATCAAATTGACGTAGCTACATTGAGATGGATTCTGGCAATCGGTAATACAAGTGAGTTCGGTTTCTGCAGAAGGGACGGTAGAGGTAAAAATAACGCAGAGGCGGCCTGCCACCGTCCATGCGATGCCAATGCCGATTAATCCGAGCCAAATAGAGATGGCATACCAAGACGCTCAGAAAAACAAAAACCCCTTAAACATCAAGGGGTTAATGAAAATATCTGGCGGAAGCGGTGAGATTCGAACTCACGAACGGGATAAACCGTCGCTAGTTTTCAAGACTAGTGCCTTCAACCACTCGGCCACACTTCCTGAGAGGTCGTAATTATACCCATTTTGCAGAAAATTAACGATACCGGACACGCTTTTTCCTGGAATTCGCCTGACTTTACGAGGAAAACCGCTCAATCCAGCAGGAACACCTGCTGCAAATCATTCAGGAAGCGCCGCCCCAGCTCGGTCGGCCGGATGATCTTGTGATCGCGGTACAGCAAACCCTTGGCCTCGGCCTGGTTCAGGGATTTCTCTATCGAGTTGAGCGCCAGCCCGGTACGCTCGCTGAACAGGTTCACCTCGAAACCGTTGTTCAGGCGCAGTGCATTGAGCATGAACTCAAAACCCAGGTCGTCGCGGCCGATTTCGGTTTCTTCCTGCACCACATTGCCGAGCCGGCTGTGTTCCAGGTAAGCCTTGGGCTGCTTGTAGCGCATCTGGCGGATCACGCGGTGCGGGAACGACAGTTTGGAGTGGGCGCCGGCGCCGATGCCGAGGTAATCGCCGAACTGCCAGTAGTTCAGGTTGTGGCGCGCCTGGCGGCCAGCCTGGGCGTAGGCCGACACTTCGTAATGTCCGTAGCCGGCGGCGCTGGTGTGGGCGCTGATCATGTCTTGCATTTCGGCACTGGCGTCGTCGTCGGGCACTGCCGGCGGATACTTGGCGAAATAGGTGTTCGGTTCCAGCGTCAGGTGATAGAGCGACAGGTGCGGCGGCGCAAAGCCGATGGCGGTAGCCACATCCTGCTGTGCCTCTGCCAGCGTTTGCGACGGCAAGGCATACATCAGGTCGAGATTGAAATTATCGAAAGTCGCATGGGCGATCTCGACTGCGCGGCGCGCTTCGCCGTCGTCGTGGATCCGACCCAGGGCCTGCAAATGGCGGCCGTTGAAGCTCTGGATCCCGATAGACAGGCGGTTGATGCCGCTGTTGCGGTAGGCCTTGAATTTTTCCACCTCGAAGGTGCCAGGATTGGCTTCCATCGTGATTTCCGCTGCGCCGTCCAGCGGCAGCAGGGAGCGCACATCCGACATCAGGCGGTCCAGCCCGGCTGCCGACATCAGGCTGGGCGTGCCGCCGCCGATAAAGATCGTATAGATCTTGCGGCCCCAGATCAGCGGCAGCGCCGCTTCCAGGTCGGCGCGCAAGGCCGCCAGGTATTCCTCTTCAGGAAAACCGCCTTTGGCTTCATGCGAATTGAAATCGCAATACGGGCATTTTTTCACGCACCACGGGAAGTGAATGTACAGGGACAGCGGCGGCAAGGCGCTCAGGCTGAGCGCGCCCGGCTGCAGATACGCCAGCGCCGCCTGGGCCGCTGCCGACGGCTTGTCGCCGGCTGGGCTCTTGGCCTGTCCAGGCATGCCTATGGGTTTGATCGGGATCATCGTAATTTTTCTACCAGCGCGCGCAATGCCTGGCCGCGGTGCGAGACGGCGTTTTTTTCGGCGGCGCTGAATTCAGCCGCGGTCTTGCCCTGCTCCGGCAGCAGGAAATACGGGTCGTAGCCGAAACCGCCGGCGCCGCGCGGCTGATCGATGATGACACCGTTCCAGCGGCCGTCGGCGATCACCGGCTGCGGATCGTCGGCATGGCGCACGAACACCAGCACGCAATAATAATAGGCCGATTTGTCGGCATGCGGCGCCAGGTCGGCAACCAGCTTGCGATTGTTTTCCGCGTCCGATTTCGGCTCGCCGGCGTAACGCGCCGACAATACGCCGGGCGCGCCGCCCAAGGCGTTGACGCAGACGCCGGAGTCGTCGGCCAGCGCCGGCAAGCCGGTCAGGCGGGAGGCGTGGCGTGCCTTGGCAAGGGCGTTTTCGATAAAGGTCAGGTACGGCTCTTCCGCTTCCGGAACATCGAATTCGCCTTGCGGACGGACCTCGAAATCGATCTGCGCCAGCAAAGCGCCGAATTCTTTCAATTTACCGGCATTATTGGAGGCCAGGACCAGGGTGCGTGACATGAGCAACTCGAAACAAGATAGGAGAAAGCCGGTACTTTAGCACCGGCAGGAATTGACGTCGGACCCGCAGCTAAAACGGATCAGGCGACGCGCTTGCCCAGGATCACCAGGTCGCGCTCGATGCCGTCCAGCGTGGCGACGCGCGGCATATTGGCCCAGCGCTCGAAACCGAAGGCATCGAACAGTTTCAGGCTAGGCTGGTTGTGGCCAAAAACGAAACCAAGCAAGGTGTGCACGCCCAGGCTCGGGGCACGCTCGATCGCCAGCCCCAGCAGATAGCGGCCCATGCCCTTGCCGCGCGCGTCTTCATGGATATAGATCGACAGCTCGGCGGTGCCGGCATAAGCCGGGCGGCCATAGAAATCGGAATACGACAGCCAGCCCAGGATGGCCGGCTGGCCGTCCGCGCCCTGCTGTTCCACCACCCACAACGGCCGGCGTTCGGCGTTGTGATGGTCGAACCAGGCTTGGCGCGAGGCGAGCGTGACCGGTTCGGTATCGGCGGTGACTTCGCGCGAGGCGACGGTGCTGTTGTAGATGGCAACGATCGCCGGCAAATCCTGCTGGCCGGCGATCCTGAAACTGTAGTTCGTTTGGTTCATCGAGATGCTGCTGGCTGGGCCAGCCTTAATAGGTATGAGTGGGACGCGCAGAACCGAGCGCCGAGCCGAGCACTTCTTCGATCCGCTTGCGCAGGCGCTGGCCGCTGTCGTCGTCCGGGAAATGCACGCCTACCCCTTGCGCCTTGTTGTTATTGGCGTTCTTGGGCGTGATCCAGGCCACCTTGGCGGCGATCGGATATTTGGTGCCGTCGTCCATCAGGCTCAGGATCAGGTAGATCTCGTCGCCCAGGTGATAGCTCTTGTTGGTCGGCACAAAGATGCCGCCGTTGGTCAGGAACGGCATGTATGCCGCATACAAGGCCGATTTTTCCTTGATCACCAGCGACAAGACCGATGGCCGGGTTAGTTTGACCGGTTCAGCCGGGATTGTGGTGTTTTCAGCCATCTTCGTCCTATAAGCAAAATTCAAGCAAACATTGCGGCGTAGTCCAGCAGCATGTCTTCAATGAAGAGACGCGCCGACAACGGGTGTTCTGCGATTGCGCGGCGCTCGTTGCTGCTTTTCAGCGCCCGCAGCAAGGCGCCGGTTTCGACTTTGGCGGCCAATCCTGCAAGCGCCTTTTCATAACGAGGATAATACCGGATTGTGCCGCTTAATTTAAAGGAAAACAGATCGTACAGCCAGCGCTGCTGCCAGGCCACCAGCTCGGCGACCGGGGTTTTCTGCAAATGCTCGGCGCATTTCAGGGCGCCGTCTATGCCGGGCCTGGTCAAATGCTGCAAAAACTCGTCGATCAGCTCGCGTCCTTCGCTTTGCGACTGCGCATAAGCCGTCAGCGGCGCGCCGCCCTGCTCGGCCAGCCAGACATCGGCATCCTTGACCTCCTGCTGCCGCAGCCAGGCCATGGCCTGTTCGCGCGACGGCAGCGGCATGGCGAATTTGCGACAGCGCGACAAGATGGTCGGCAGCAGCCGGTCCAGGCTGTTCGAACTGAGCAGGAACACCGTATTCGGCGGCGGCTCTTCCAGCGTCTTCAACAAGGCGTTGGCGGCAGCGGTATTCAGCGCTTCCGCCGGATACAGCAGGACCACCCGCTGTCCCTGCCTGTGGGTGGAGATATTCATGAAGCCGGACAAGGCGCGGATCTGGTCGATCTTGATTTCCTTGGATGGCGCCTTGGCTGACTTGGCGGTCTTTTTGCCGTCGCCGGCCTCGCCATCTGCGCCATCGCCCTCGGCCGCATCCTCGCCGTCCAGGATTTCCGGCCGCACGCGCCGGTAATCGGGGTGGTTGTACTGCATGAACCAGCCGCAGGAGCCGCAAACGCCGCATGCATGGCCGTCGGCCTGCGGCTGCTCGCACAGCAGCGACTGCGCGAACTGCTCGGCGAACGCGGTCTTGCCTATGCCTTCGGCGCCATGGAACAGGATCGCGTGCGGCAGGCGTGCACGCATTTGCTGCAGCTGCTGCCAGACGCCGTCCTGCCACGGGAACAAGGAATTGCTCATTGCTTTCCGCTTTGCTTGCCTGACAGGCTTGAAATGATTTGCGTCAGTTCCTGCCGGACTTCAGCAATCGTCCGGGTCGCATCGATGACGCGGAAACGCTCGGGATACTGCGTAGCGCGGCGCAGGTATTCGGCGCGCGTGGCGGCGAAGAAAGCGGCCTTTTCCTGCTCGAACTTGTCCAGCGTGCGGCTCGCATCCAGGCGCGCCCGCGCCACTTCCAGCGGCACATCGAACAGCAAGGTCAGGTCTGGCTGCAAATGCGGGTGCACCCATTGCTCCAGCGCTTCCAGCTTGGCCAGCGGCAATTGCCGGCCGCCGCCCTGGTAGGCGAAAGAGGCGTCGGTAAACCGGTCTGAAATCACCCAGTCGCCGCGCGCCAGCGCCGGTTCTATCACTTGCGCCAGGTGCTCGCGGCGGGCGGCGAACATCAGCATCGCTTCGGTTTCCAGGTGCATTTTCTGATGCAGCAATACTTCGCGCAACGCCTCGCCCAGCGCCGTGCCGCCCGGTTCGCGGGTGGTAACCACCTGCAAGCCCTGCGCGCGCAGCAGGTCGGCGACAAAACCGATGTGGGTCGACTTGCCGGCGCCGTCTATGCCTTCAAATGTGATGAATTTTGCCATTGCCTTGTCTGTTGGGTTGCCGCTGCTGTGAGTAGCGGCGAATCTTGTCTAATGTTATCGAATATCCCGAATGTCCCGATTATCGCTGATATTGATTGACCGCCTGGTTATGTTCGCCCAGGTTGTTCGAGAAATGGCTGCTGCCGTCGCCCCTGGCGACAAAATACAGGGCGTCGGTCTGCGCCGGGTGCATCGCCGCGCTGATTGATTCCGCGCCGGGCAAGGCGATCGGCGTCGGCGGCAAGCCGGCGCGAGTGTATGTGTTGTAAGGCGTATCGGTGGTCAGGTCGCGCTTGCGGATGGCGCCCTGGTATTGCTCGCCCATGCCGTAGATCACGGTCGGATCGGTCTGCAGCAGCATGCCGATCTTGAGGCGGTTGATGAATACGCCGGCAATCGTGCTGCGGTCTGCGCGCCTGCCGGTCTCCTTTTCCACGATCGAAGCCATGATCAGGGCTTCATACGGCGTCTTGTAAGGCAGCGCAGCGTCGCGCCCCTCCCAGCTCTGGTTAAGGCGCTTGATCAGCAGGCCGTGCGCCTGCTTGTATACCTGCAGGTCGCTCGATCCTTTGGCAAACAGATAAGTGTCAGGAAAGAATAATCCTTCCGGCGTGCTGAAGTCGGGCGTGATTTTTGCCAGCAGTTCGGCATCGGACAGCGCCGCTGTGTCGTGTTTCAGCGCTGGCTGCGCCGCTACCGCCTGGCGCATCTGGCGAAATGTCCAGCCTTCGATCACGGTCAGCGATTCCTGCGCAAACTCGCCGCGCACCAGCTGCGTTATCAGGCGCAGCGGCGTGGTGCCAGGTTTCAGCTCGTAACTGCCGGCTTTCAGCTTGCCGCCCTTGCCGGTCGCCCTTGCCAGCAATTCCAGCAGCTGGGGATTGACGCCCACCCCGGCTTCGTCAATCTGCTGCGCCGAACTCGCCAGGGTGCTGCCCGGCTTGATTGTGAACGGCCGCGCCGGACCGGCTTCGAAAATCGCTTGCTGCGCCCAGTAAGCCACGCCGCCGGCGGCCGCGCCGCCCAGCAAGATCACGCTCAACAATAGTTTTTTAAACAAGACCGGTCCGCTCCGAATGGTTTTCATGCATCTCGCAAAATTGGCCGACTCCAACGCTTTTTTTGCGACAACTCTATAATCAACCCAATATGATAATCGCTGTTTAGGGAATGCCTACAATTTATGAATGAAATAACAAGTACCTGGCTGGATTTTTCACGGCAGCAAGCATTCGATGCGCTTCCTGCGACGGCTGCTGCCGGCGCATCCTTCGTGGCGCCGCTGGCCGACCTGGGCCTGATCGCGCTCACCGGCGAAGACGCCGCCGGTTTCCTGCACACACAGCTGACCAGCGATGTCCAGAACCTTGCTGCCGGACAAGCCCGGCTGGCCGGCTATTGCTCGCCGAAAGGACGCTTGCTGGCAACCTTCCTGATGTGGAAGAGCGGCGACAGCATCCTGCTGCAGTTGCCGCGCAGCTTGCAGGCGGCGATCCAGAAGCGCCTGCAGATGTTTGTCATGCGCGCCAAGGCCAAGCTGGCCGACGTGTCCGATGCGCAAGTCATCCTCGGCCTCGCCGGCAATGCCGCCGGCGCCGCGCTGGCGCCCTGGTTCCCTGCTCTGCCGGCTGAACCCTATGCCAAGATCGACAACCAGCACGGCACGTTGATCCGGGTCGCCGATGCAGGTTCCGCCCCACGTTATCAATGGATCGCCAGTCCCGCGCACGCAATCGCCGCCTGGCCGCAGCTGAGCAAGAGCTTGCAGCCGGTTGCCGCGTCAGCCTGGCGCCTGGGCGATATCCTGGCCGGCGTGGCGCAAATCACGTTGCCGACGCAAGAACAGTTTGTGCCGCAAATGATCAATTTTGAAGTGATCGGCGGCGTCAATTTCAAGAAAGGCTGCTATCCGGGACAGGAAATTGTCGCGCGCAGCCAGTACCTGGGCAAGCTCAAGCGCCGCGCGGTACTGGCCAGCGTCGCCGCGACCGGCATCGCCGCCGGCGCCGAAGTCTTTTCCAGCGCCGATCCGGACCAGCCCTGCGGCATGGTCGTCAACGCCGAAGCCGACAGCGCCGGCAGCAGCCGCTGCCTGCTGGAGATCAAGCTGGCAGCCTTGGAAAACGGCACGGTCCACCTGGGCTCGGCCAGCGGCGCGCAACTGCAGTTCCAGGCGCTGCCCTACTCCATCGTCGATGTCACTGACGCTGAACTGCCGGCGTAAGCGCAAGATGAGCTCCGATCTCTACATCTATTACCGCGTGGCCGCCGGCAACGCTCAGCAGTTCGACCAGGCGGCAGCGAAAATGCAAGCCGGGCTGTCGCTGCAATACCAGATCGCCACCGCCCTCAAACGTAGTCCCGAAATCAAGGATGAACATCACACCTGGATGGAGGTGTATTCTTCGGTGCCGCCGGATTTTACGAAAATTATCGATCAGGCGGTTGCCGAGCATGGCCTCGCCGCCTTGATCGATGGTCCCCGTCATACTGAATTTTTTGTGAATATTTCATCATGTGCTTGATCGTTTTTGCGTGGCAAGTGATTCCTGGCTCCCCTCTGATAGCCGCCGCCAACCGCGATGAATTCTATGCGCGCCCGACCGCGCCCGCCGGCTGGTGGGAAGACCGGCCCGGCATCTACGCCGGCCGCGACCTGCAGGACGGCGGCACCTGGATCGGCATCACCCGCAGCGGCCGTTTTGCCGCCATCACCAATGTACGCGCGCCGGCGGAACGGCGCACCGATGCGCCCACCCGCGGCACGCTGGTGTCGGATTTCCTCGGCGGCCAAAAGACGGCGGCTGAGTACATTGCCGGAATTTCCGGCGATGCGGAAAAATACAACGGCTTCAACCTGCTGGTCGGCGATGGCAAGGAACTGATCTGGTTTTCGAACAAGCACCAAGAAGACGTCCGCAACGGCCAGCCTCTGCCGGCCGGCATCTACGGCCTGTCGAACGCTTCGCTGGACGGCTGCTGGCCCAAGGTGGTCCGCACCAAGGCGCAGTTCGCCAGCCTGCTGTGCCAGGGAGCGCCCGACGCCTGTTTCTTCGACATGCTGAGCGACACCACCCGCGCCGGCGATTGCCGCTTGCCGTCCACCGGCGTCGGCATTGAACTGGAGCGCGTGTTGTCGGCGGTATTTATCCAGTCTCCGGACTACGGCACGCGCGCTTCGACCCTGGTCAGGATCAAGGCTAACGGCAGCGCCATGCTGCATGAAAGAGTGGCGCCGCCGTTTTGCCCTTCTTCGCAAATACACACGCATACTTCATCGCCGTCTGAATCCCGCTGTTCGCGCTGACATGTCCGGCGGGGCCGCGCGTCGCTAATACAGGAGCAGAACATGTTGTCGCCATCCAGTCCGAACTCATCGCCAGCGGCGCTGGCCCCATCTGATGTCGTACAGCAGCTGTGGCGCACCCTCGGCCAGCCGCAGGGTGCGCTGTCGCAGCTGTCGCTGAGCGGCAGCGACCCGGTGCTGCCATCGTCGTTCGCAGTCGGCACCGCGGCCCAGGCCAGCATTGCGGCGGCGGCCTTGTCGGCGGCGCAGCTGTGGTACTTGCGCAGCCAGCAGCAGCAACAGGTCAGTGTCGACATGCGCCACGCCGCGGCCGAGTTCCGCAGCGAACGCTATTTCCGGGTCAATGATGCCCGCAGCGACGAAATCTGGGACAAGATCGCCGGCACCTATCGTTGCGGCGACGGCAAATGGCTGCGCCTGCACACCAATTTTCCGCATCACCGCGACGGCGTGCTCAGGCTGCTGCAATGCCAGCATACGGTCGAGAGCGTGCAGCAGGCGCTGCAAAGCTGGAGCGCGGAGGATTTCGAGGAAGCCGCGGCCGCTACCGGCCTGGTAGTCACCGCCATGCGTTCGTTCGAGGAATGGGACCGCCATCCGCAAGGACAGGCGGTGCAAGCGCTGCCGTTGCTGACCATAGAAAAGATCGGCGATGCGCCGCCGCGCGCACTGCCGGCGCCGGTCGCGCAGCGGCCGCTGGACGGCGTGCGCGTGCTCGACCTGACCCGCATCATCGCCGGACCGGTCTGCGGCCGCACGCTGGCCGCGCATGGCGCCGACGTCATGCTGGTGACGGCGCCGCAACTGCCGGCGATCGGCCCGCTGGTGATCGACACCGGACGCGGCAAACGCTCATGCCAGCTCGACTTGCGCCAGGCCGACGATCATCGGATCCTGAGCCGCCTGCTGCACGACACCGATATTTTCGTGCAAGGCTACCGTCCGGGCGGCCTCGACGCCTTGGGGTTTGGCCCCGAAGCGGCGGCAAAAAAACATCCGGGCATCGTCTATGTATCGCTGTCGGCGTATGGCCATGCCGGACCGTGGGCCGAACGCCGCGGTTTCGATTCGCTGGTGCAGACCGCCAGCGGCTTCAACCACGCCGAAGCGCAGGCCGCGCACAGCGACAAACCGAAACCGCTGCCGATGCAGGTGCTGGACCATGCCGCCGGTTATCTGATGGCAGCCGGCGCCATCACGGCGCTGGCGCGCCGCGTCACCGAGGGCGGCAGCTGGCATGTGCGGATATCGCTGGCGCAGACCGGCCATTGGCTGCGCCAGCTTGGACGGATCGAGAATGGGCTGGCGACGGCAGATGTCGAATTCGAGCAGATCCAGGATCTGCTGGAGCACAGCGCTTCCGGCTTTGGCCGCCTGACCGCCGTGAGCCATGCAGGAAAGCTGTCGCTGACGCCGGCGCACTGGAGCCGGCCGTCCGTGCCGTTAGGCAGCGACGCGCCGAGCTGGTGACTGTTCAGCTAAATACGTGGCGCATGCAGATGTGCGCAATCCCTGCTTCGTAATATTCCTCGCCGTCGCGGCTGAACCCGTAGCGTCCGTAAAACGCTTCGGCCTGGGTCTGGGCATTCAGCACCACCTCGGCGTCGCCGCGCTGCCGCGCCTGGGCCATCAAAGCTTTCAGGATGGCGGCGCCTACCCCCTTGCCGCGCCCGGCTGCACGCACCGCCATGCGGCCGATGTGGCCGTCCGGCAGCAAGCGGCCGGTGCCTATGGCATGGCCGGCCGCGTCATAGGCGACGGCATGCAGGCAGTGTTCGTCCATGTCGTCCCACTCCAGCTCGACCGGGATCTTCTGTTCAATCACGAAGACGTCGAAACGCACTGCGCGGGCGTCGGCTTTCTGCGCCGCCCAGACATCCACTGTCAGATGAATTTTCATGTCTTTATTGTTCATGCCTGCCTCAGCCCGCCTTGATTTTCAGTGCAGCGCGATGGTGCCTGAGATATTTGAATGTACCCATCGCCTTCGCCACCAGCTGCTCGCCGTGCCACAGCTCGGCGTCGCAAAAACACATGGTGGTGGAACGATGGAAGGCGCGGCCCTTGGCGACAATACGCGCGCCGGTTTGCCCGGCAGGTTGCAGGAAGCTGGTTTTCATTTCCACCGTGACCGCCGCTTCCGCCTGCGGATAGAGCGAACGGCCGGCCAGGGCCATGACCACGTCCAGCATGGTCATCGACACGCCGCCGTGGGTCACCTGCCAGCTGTTCATGTGATGCGGCTGCAAGGTCAAGGCCAGTTCGGCCGCGCCCTCGCCCATCGCCACGAACTCGACGCCGAGGTAGGTCAGGAATGGATTATCGATAGGAAAAACATGGGAAGGAAACATGGCCGCCAGTCAGCTCAGGTAATCCATGCATTGGCGCGATTCCCGCACTGCGCCGACAAAAGGCTTGATCGCCACATGGGTCGGATGGTTCTGGTAAGCCTCCAGCGCCGCCGCCGAGGCGAACTCGGAATTGAGCACCACGTCGTAAGTCGCCTCCAGCCCGGGCTGGGCGATTGCAGCTTCGAACCTGAGCATGCCTGGCACGATGCCGGCGCAGCTGTCCAGCAAGGCTTTCAGCTGCAAGGCGTTGCTGGCCTTGTCGGCGCCTTCGGCATGCTCTTTCAATTTCCAGAATACGATGTGTTTCAGTGTCGCGCTCATGATGTTCTTTGTCCGGTAATGAATAAATGGCGCAATCCCGGCGCCAGCCGCTATTTTACCTGCGCGGCCGGCCGGCAAGCCTATTCGCTCAGCAGCTTGTAGGCGATGGCCCACATCGTGATGCCGACAATGACTTCCAGCACGCGCCACGACATCGGCCTGGCGAAGATCGGCCGGAGCCAGGCGGCGGCATACCCCAGTGAGAAAAAGAAGACAAACGACGACAGCATCGCGCCTGCGGCGAACAAGCCTTTTTGCTCGGGAAACTGGGTCGAGATCGAACCGATCAGCAGCACCGTATCCAGGTAAACGTGCGGATTGAGCCAGGTCAGCGCAGCGCAGGTCAGCAAGGTCGGCAGCAGCGCTCCTTTCACATGCGCGGCCTGCAGCAGCACGTCCGACGAGCGCCAGGCGGCGATGAAGCTCCTGGCGCCATACACCAAAAGGAAAGCCGCGCCGCCGTAGCGCATGACGGGCATCAGCCATGGCGCCTGCTCGATGATGATGCCCAGGCCCATCACGCCCAGCAGTATCAGGACGGCGTCGGACGCCGCGCAAGTCAGGCAGACCAGGAAAACATGTTCGCGCTTGAGTCCCTGTTTGAGGACAAAGGCATTTTGTGCGCCGATGGCGAGGATAAGCGAAAGACCGAGGGAAAAACCGGAGATTGCAGCGTTCATAGATACTTCATGAAAATTGTAATCATAACATCGGCGTCTTGCCGCTTAATGCAAACCCGAGGGCGGAAAGCCATCTCCTGCTTCAACCCACGGCCGGCCATCGACCCGCCGGCTCGCCACGAAACGCGCCAGGGCCGGATCGGTGATGAAGCTGGCGGCGGAACTGGCTTCCAGTATCGCTTGCGGCGACTGCGGCTTGGCCACTACGTAACCTTGCACATAGTCGACGCCCAGCTTCGCCAGCGCTTCGATCATGGCGCAGTCCTCCACCCATTCGGCGATGCTCTTCATGCCCAGGTTGCGCGCCAGCTCAACGATGGCTTCAACGATCGCTTCGTTGGCCGGATGCTGGTTCATGCTTTGGATGAAGGCGCCGTCTATTTTCAAGGCATCGGCCGACAAGCTCTTCAGATAGGTAAACGAGGTATAGCCGGCGCCGAAATCGTCCAGCGCGATCTTGGCGCCCAACGCCTGCAAGCGCTGGATGATACGGCTGGTATGCTCCAGGTCATGCAGCGCCACGCTTTCCGTGATTTCGATGCATAACATCGGCACCACTTGCGGATGCCTGCCGAGTATCACAAAAATATCCTGGATGAATTTTTCGTCGTTGAGCGAGGCTCCGCTCAAATTCACGCAAACGAATTTTGTCAGCGGCAGTTGCGCCTGGTGCTGCGCCAGCCACTCCAGCACCGTGCTCATGACCCAGCGGTCGATCACGGCGATGTTGCCGTTTTCTTCCGCCGCCGCAATCACCTTGGTGGCCGGCACTACCTTGTTGTCGGCGTCGCGCAGCCGCAGCAACACCTCAAAATTGAGCGAGGCTTCCGGTTCGCGCAGCGACATGATCGGCTGCATCTCGACAAACAGGCCGACCGGCAGGAATTCGCCGCCCAGCCTTTCGATCAGGCTCAGTTCTTCCAGCCGCTCGCGGAACACCGGCGCATTTTTCTGGTACACCACGATATGTTCGTTGTGGGCCCGCTTGGCTTCGCGGCAGGCGCGGTCGGCGGCAGAGATGGCGTCTTGCACGCGCATGCCGGCATCGACTTCAATCAGTCCTATCGACCCCTTTACCTGGAATGCGCGAGCGCCGATGTTATACGACTGGTAGCTGATTTTCTGGATGATCTTGCTGCAGATGGCGGTTGCCGCGCCGATCTCGACGTCCCGGAACAGGATGATGAATTCGTCGCCGCCGATGCGGCCGATATGGCAGTCGCCGTCCAGCAGCTGCTGCACCCGGAAACATAGCTGTTTCAGAACCTCGTCGCCGGACTGGTGGCCGAACAGGTCGTTGATCAGCTTGAAGCGGTCAAGGTCAAGATAAGCCAAGGCCAGCGGCCTGTCGCCGGCCTGGCGCTCGATCGCCTGCTCCAGCATGATTTCGATGCCGCGCCGGTTGAGGACGCCGGTCAGCGGATCGTGCTCGGCAAAAAACCGCAGACGCTCGACCGCCTGGGAGCGGTCGGTAATGTCCTGCAGCGATCCTTCGATGCGGCCGTTGGCGAAAGTGGCTGTCACCAGGTAGAAATTAGCGTGGCCATCGGGACCGGTGATTCCGCGCAGTTCTGCTTCGTTGCCGCCATTGCCCGAAACAACCTGCAACAGCTTCTCGCGAGCGCCGGGTTCGAAATAATCGTCCCATTTTTTTTCGCGCTGATCGCTGCTGTCCCGCCCCAGGATTTTTTCCAAGGCCAGGTTGCTACGTACAAAACTGCCGTCGGCCGCCAATGTAAACAAACCGATTGGCGTGACCTCATAAGTAGTGCGCAATTCAGCCTGGACCATGGCTAGCTCGCGCTTGCCAGTACGCATTTGTTCGGCAAAAGCGAAGGCCGCCATCAAGCTCGACAGCAGCGCAGCAATCGCATTGTTCGGCACCTGGTCCAAGGTGCGAATGCCGAATGCGGCACCTATCACCTCGTCTACCCGCGCAAACAGCACCACCACCATCGAGGCGCAATACCAGAACGCAGCGCGCGTGCGGGTGACTATCAGGATGCGCACCAGCAGGAAAAGCAGCACCGCTATGCCGACTACCGCGCATGACCACAGCACCGGAAGGAAACGGCTGTAAGACAAGGTCACGGCAGCGACGAACAAGGGTACCCCCAGGTATTGCCCTAAGCGCTCTACCCGCGGAAAATTGATCCTCTTCAGCTCTGCGGTAAACAACATGTGGAACAAGGTGAAAGTGACGATGTAATAGGTCGCAAAGGTCAGTTTGCGCACCAGGCCTAGCCATTCGTTGGGAATGGTCAGCATCAGCCAGTGGGCGTCCCAGCCCATCGAATTGGCGCCAAGGCGAAGATTGCCCAACAACCAGACGGCAAACAGCACATACATCCACTCGCGGTTGATCATTGCCGCCACCAGCACGAACATGGTCAGCATCAGCAGCCCGCCTTCCAGCAAACCGATGCTGCGATAGAACTTGTTCTGTGAAAGGACGAAGTCGTGTACCGTCCAGCGTTGAGCCGCAATCCGCGCCGGACCGGAAAAACTGCCCTTGCAGAGTATGGTCAACTGCTGCGTGCCGGCATCCAGAGACAGGATGAAACCTGTTTTTTCAATCCTCATCCGACCCTGCTCTTTGCCCGGCGCCTGGTCACGTTTTGAACTGCCTAGCCAGCGTTCGCCGGCACCTTCCCAGCAAATGGCGTCTTGCGCATGACGCGACGAGAGTTCAATTTCGCTGCGCCCGTCTGTCGCTGGCGCCGGCACCACGAATGAAAACCAGAACGGTGTTTCTAGTAAATGCGTGTCGAAATGCTCCTGCAACGGCATTTCAGCGAGTTGCCGGAATGCCTGGGCGGGCGTCAGCTGCTGCTCCGGGTCGCTCAAGACATGGAGCTGCAGCGGCGCCGGCCCTTGCTGCAGATACGGATGATCGAGCGTCAGGAAGCCGATCACCGTCAGCACGATGATCAGCAGCGGCAGCAAACCCACTGAAAAATAAAACACCAAGCGGTCCAGAGTGCCTGAAGCTGTTACGCGGTCTTTCGCCGCATCCGCATGGAACAACCACATAGGCATCTATCCGTAAATGTAGGGGAAGGGGGTTTTATAATAATGTACCGTAAAAATACGGCAACTTTTTTCCGATTCCAATGTTACCCTCTTCTGTCGCACCAGCGGACGATTACCAAGCAGAAGTTGCGCATCGATTTAGGGTCTGTGCCAGACTTCCTGAAAATTTCCATCCTGCTCGCCTCCACCCTCATGTTGCGTTTGTGGCGTAGCCAGAACCAGGTCGGGATGATCCAGCTCGAAAATTAACTGGTACAAGGGGTGGTTGACAGCCTTCCAGCGCGGCTCTACCGTATCAACCTCGAATGCCAGTATCCGGTGCGGCAGATTCCCCACATGAATCATCGGTATGAAGCCCAGTCCTGGATAGACATCTTGAAACAGCATCGCGGTATATTGCCGGTCCAGCGGTGAACGTGCGGTAATTACCATCCAGTCGATATCGTTTGCAAAGCAGTACTGGAAATACGCCTTGAATAACAGGCTCTTGACCACTTTCCCGACCTGACCGTCGGCCACCCCCAGGCGCGTTGCCTCGGCCAGGTGCCGCCCTTGCAGCCACGCTGGCAAAGTCACTGTTTGTTCAAGCGCCAGAGGCTGGAAACGGTTGGTCTGAATCCGTATGGTACCGAGACAGGAACCGTCAAGTTTGGATTCCGCCAACAGGACGATTGCCCCTTGCGCCATATCGGCCGCTTCAGCCATGCCCATTTTTTTTGCCAGCTCGGGCAAATGGCGACCATAGGCGGCGCGCCGCATGTCAACCGCCTTGCGCAACGCTTGCTCGTCATCCGCGATCCTGATCGTGAACGGCAAACGCTCCTCTGGCCGCACCTGGAGAGAAGCCCTACGCCGAGGTGACAGCCTGGCCATCATGCCGGCGGGTATTTGACTTGCCTTGGTGATTTGCTGATTTTGTGTCATTTTAGTGCTCCCGAAGTTGAAAGAAAGTCGACCGAGTTATGCATGCTGCATCACGGCACTCTCAGATTCTCACGTTCGGGGCACTCTAGAAAACTAAACCCTACCCGCCATCTCAAGCATAGTGGTTATTGGTTAACGCAAAACGGCAAATCTCCTTAAATAATTTCCGCAAGGCAATAAAATTACCCCATTCAGTGCTGTCCGCCACCTAGGTAAGCAGCTCTCACAGCTGGATCGCTCTTGAGCTTCTCTGCCGGCCCGTGCACTGAAATCCGCCCATTCTCCAGCACATAACCGTAATCGGCGACATTCAGCGCCGCGGCGGCAAACTGCTCGACCAGCAGCATCGTCACGCCCTGCTCCTTGAGTCGGGAAATGATGCGGAACACTTCTTCCACCAGGATCGGCGCCAGGCCCATCGAGGGCTCGTCCAGCAGGATCACTTCCGGATTGAGCATGACCGCGCGCGCCATCGCCAGCATCTGCTGCTCGCCGCCGGACAAGGTGCCGGCCAGCTGGCCCTGGCGTTCTTTCAGGCGCGGAAACAGTTCCAGCGCCTGTTCCAGGTCGTGCTTGATGTCGCCGCGTGGACGCAAGCGGGTGAACCGCGGGAATGCGCCCAGCAACAGGTTGTCGACCACGCTCATGGTGGCGAACACGCGGCGCCCTTCCGGCGAATGCGCCAGGCCGGCACGCGCTATCTTGTGCGACGGCAGGCCGGTAACGTCGACCCCGGCCAGGGTGACGTTGCCGGACTTGGCCTTGATCATGCCTGAGATGGCGCGCATGGTGGTGGTCTTGCCGGCGCCGTTGGAGCCGATCAGCGTTACCACCTTGCCTTTCGGCACCTCCAGTGAAATGCCGTGCAGTACTTCAACCTTGCCATACGCTGCATGCAAATTGGAAATCGTGAGCATCTTATGACCCCGCTGCGTTGGAAGTGGACGGCGCGCTGCCGGCATCGTCAGCGGCTTCGCCGGCGGTGCCGCCGAGATAGGCTTCAATCACCTTGGGATCGCTTTGCACCGAGGCCGGCTTGCCTTCGGCGATTTTCTGGCCGAAGTCCAGCACCGTCACGGTATCGGAAATCGACATGACGACATCCATGTGATGTTCGATCAGGATGATCGTGATGCCGTGCTGCCGGATCTTGTGGATGATCGCGATCAGTTCCTTGATGTCGGGCGCGGTCAATCCCGCCGCCGGTTCGTCCAGCAGCAGCAGTTCCGGATTCAGCCCGAGCGCGCGGCCGATCTCCAGCAGGCGCTGCTTGCCGTAAGGCAGGTTGCGCGCCTCTTCGGCCGCCAGCCCGCTCAGCCCGACGAACTGCAGGATGCCGGCGGCACGCTGGCGCGCCGCCAGTTCCTCGCGCCGGTACCGCGGGGTATGGAAGATCACGTCCAGCACATTGCTGCGGAAGGTGTGGTGCAGGCCGACCAGCACGTTTTCAGTGGCGGTCATTTCACCGAACAGCTGCACATTCTGGAAAGTGCGGGCGACGCCGCCCAGCGCTATGGCCGCCGGCGTCGAACCGGAAATGGTCTTGCCGTTGAATTCAACCTTGCCGGCAGTCGGCTTGTAGATGCCGGTCAGCACATTCATCATGGTGCTCTTGCCCGAACCGTTCGGCCCGATCAAGCCATGCACGCTGCCTTTGACGATATCCAGGTTGACGTCGTTGAGCGCCTTGAGGCCGCCGAACTGCATCAATATCTTCTGGCCGCTCAGCAAGGTGGCGCCGGCTGCAACGCTGCCGCCGGCCGAAGCCCACGCCTGCTCAGGACTGGCGGCCACGCTGGCCGGTTCGCTGCGGGCAGGTATCCTCTGGCCCAGCAAGCTGCGGGCAAAACCGACGATGCCGTCCTGCAGGTAATACACGACAAACAGCGTCATCAGTCCAAACACCGTCAAACGCCAGTCGGTGATGCTTTCCAGCTTATAGGAAAACACCGCCATGCCGACCGTCGCCACCACCGGCACCGCCACTTCGCGCAAGGTCATGCGTTTTTTCCAGAGCAGGAAAGCGGTCGCCAGCACTGCGATCACGGCAGCAGCCGTGGCGATCTGGCGGAACAGTTCAATATCCGCCAGCAGGCTCGGCAGCATGACCACGATCAAGGCCCCGATCAACGAGCCGGTGCGGCTCTTGCGCCCGCCCATGATGACCGCCAGCAGGAACAGGATGGTCAATTCGAAGTTATAGGTATTCGGCGAAATGTATTCCTCCGAATACGCATACAGGCTGCCCGCCAGGCCAGCCAGCGCGGCGCTGATCACAAACGCGTACACCTTGTAGCGATACACCGAAACCCCCATGCAATCGGAAGCGATCGGACTATCGCGCAGCGCCTGGAAGGCACGCCCCAGGTGCGACTTGAGGATCCTGTGCACGACGATCAGCGACAACACCATCAGCGCCGCCACCAGGTAGAAATACTCCACCTCGTCGAGGCGATGGCCGAAGAAGCTCGGCTTGTTCAACTTGATCCCCATCGGCCCTTCCGTCAGGAAGCTCATCTCATTGATCAGGATCTGGATGATGGTGCCGAACGCCAGCGTGACCATGGCCAGGTAAGGTCCCGTCACCCGCAGCGCCGGCAGCGCCAGGACGGCGCCGAAGATGGCGGTCACCGCCAGGCTGGCCGGGGCTGCAACCAGAAACGGCCAGCCGAGCTTGAACACCAGCACGCCGGTCGTATAGGAACCGATGCCGAACAGGCCGGCATGTCCCAGCGAAACCTGGCCGGTGTAGCCGACCACGATGTCCAGCCCGAACAACAGGATGGCGTAGATCAGGATGGTTTCAGCCAGGTGGATGTAGTACGGATTCGGGAAAACCTGGGGAAACGCCAGCAGCACCAGGATGCCGGCGATAGCCAGTGCAAATATTTTTTTATTCATATTCACACCTTCTTGATGGCGGTCTTGCCGAACAGGCCGGCCGGCTTGACAGCCAGCACCAGCAACAGCAACAGCAGCCCCGGCACCTCCTTGTAGCCGGTGGAGATATAGAACCCGGTCAGCGTCTCGGCGATGCCCAGGATCAGGCCGCCGACTACCGCCCCCATGCCCGAAGTCAGGCCGCCGATGATCGCCACCGCAAAAGCTTTCAGCCCGAGCGCCGCGCCCATCGTGGCGCCGGTCAAGGTCAGCGGCGCCACCAGCACGCCGGCAAACGCTGCCGTGGCCGACGACAACGCGTAGGAAAATGTAATCACCATGCTGGTGTTGATGCCCATCAGGCCGGCCGCATCGCGGTCGTTGGAAGTCGCCACCACTGCCTTGCCGTAAATCGATTTGCGGTTGAAGAACTCGACCGCCAGCATCATCGCCAGCGCGCCCAGCACCACCACCACCTGCATCGGCTGGACGTTGGCGCCGAATACCTGGAACGGCGTCGACGACAAGGGCGAAGGAAAAGTCAGGTCGTCCTTGCCCCAGATGTTTTCAGCGACGTTCTTGAAGATGATCGCCAGCGCGATGGTCGACATGATCCAGCCGAATTCCGATTTGATCTTGAGCGCCGGGCGCACCCCTATCCATTCGACCACCACGCCTTGCAGCGCGCCGAACACGATCACCACCGGGATCATCAACCAATAGTTCAGGTAAGGGCCGCCATGGATATTGCCGACCAGGCTGAGGCCCACCAGCGCGCCCAGCATGAGCGCTTCACCCTGGCCGAAGTTGAGGGTGCCGGAGGTGGCGAACGTAAGTTGATAACCGAAAGCGATCACCGCGTAGATCATGCCTAGCGCGATGCCGCTGAAGACGAGTTGCAGCAGAATTTCCATGATATGGACCCAAGAGACAAATGGCAAAGTAACGCTGCCGTTTGACGAAACAAATCCAGCCTGTATACCTGCTCAGGCTGGACCGATGTCGCTTAAACGGATGTATCGCCGGAACGCGGCAGTGCTGCGCTCCGGCTTCCTATCACTTGGCCAATACCACCCGGCCGTTCTTGACTTCGCCGATCACCACCATATTTGGCTTGATCGCTTCATGGTCGTCGTGGCTATACGGCTTGGTGTAGCTGGTGACCACGCCTTCCACCGTGCCGTTCAGGTTTTCCAATGCTTCACGCACCTTGACGCCGTCGGTGCTGCCAGCCTGCTTGATTGCCGCCGCCAGCAGGTAGAGCGAGTCATAGCCTTGCGCAGCTGACACGGGGGACGGCATGCGGTCGATCTTGTAGGCTTTCTGATAGGCTTCGATGAAGGCCTTGCGCTTGGCTGTACTGCCATCCTGGATGAAGGTTTGCGGCATGCGCGCGCCGTCGCCGTTCTTGCCGGCGTTATCGATGAAATTCCCCATCGACAAGGTCCAGCTGCCGATGAGGGGCACTTTCCAGTTGAGCTTTTCCATGCCGTTGGCGATCTGCGCCAGCTCCGGGCCGATGCCGTAAGTCAGCACCACCTCGGCGCCGCCCTGCTTGGCCTTCAGCAGCTGCGCCGTCATGTCCACATCTTTCAGGTTGTATTTTTCAACGGCGACCGGTTTGATGCCCTTGGCGGCCAAAGCACGTTCCAGGTCTTCGCGGCCGAGCTGGCCGTAATTGGTGGAGTCGGCCAGGATTGCCACCTTGGTGTGTTTTTGACGCACTACGGCTTCGTCGACGATCATCGCCGACTGGATGGTGTCGTTGGCCGAGGTGCGGAATATGTAGTTATCCTTCTGGTCCGGCGCCACGAACTGCTTGGTGATGATGCTGCCGGTGGCGACGTTGTTCATGACCGGGATCTTGGCTTCCTGGTAGAAGCGCTGCGACGCCAGGGCGACGCCGGTGTTGATGAAGCCGACCGTGCCGACCACTTTTTCCTTGTTGATCAGTTCCTGCGCGACCTGGACTCCGCGTTCATTCTTGGCTTCATCGTCGCGCTCGACCAGCTGCAGCTGGCGTCCCAGCACGCCGCCCTTGGCGTTGATGTCCGCCACCGCCAGCTTGACGCCGTCGCGCATCGATACGCCCATCGGCGCGGAGCCGCCGGTAAATGGTCCCGTGACGCCGATCTTGATCGGCTCTGCCGCTCCTGCCGCCAGCGACCAGCTGACCAATGCCGCTGCCACACATGTTTTGATTATTGTATTCATGTCGTCTCCTCCGTGTTTTTATATGGATGGGCATCAGCATCGACGCCAATGCGCTGTCTTAAGTAAAAGGTGATCCAGCATACTGCAATATCCGCCATCTGGTATACAGACGACCCCAGCATTTCAGGCCACCCTTACAGCTTCCTGACAAGGCGCCTCTTTCCGCTTTTATATAGTCGCCGCTGCGTTTGCTACAGACGAAAAAAATCCCCGGCAAGCCAGGGATTTTTGCGATGCTCAGTTTATTTCAACTGAGTAAGCCGTATCTAATATTAGATAGCTTGGATGTTCGAAGCTTGCTTGCCCTTTGGGCCGGCAGTAACTTCGAAAGAAACACGTTGGTTCTCTTGCAGCGACTTGAAGCCGGAAGAATTGATTGCGGAGAAGTGCGCGAACAGATCTTCACCACCTTCGTCAGGAGTAATAAAACCAAAACCCTTCGAATCATTGAACCACTTTACGATACCAGTTGCCATTACATTTCCTATTTCAGTTAAGTTGGGCTGTCGCCCGTTAGATCGTTTGAAGCAAGAAAGAAATGACAGACTAATACTGCACTACTAGCTCGAATCTTAAACGATGTCGCATTATAACCGATAATTTTATTTAAAACACCGGGGGCGTAAATAAAAGTTGCGTCGAGGGAAAGAGTTGCGTTTTTGATTGCGCAATCTGCCGTTCCGGGCCAGCGATTCGGGACGCCCATTTTACCCTATATAACTAAAACACATAACAGGAAGCAATTATTGTGTTTTGATAATTATGTGAGCGCCCATAGAATCAGCTTTTGCCTTATTCATCACGATTGGGAGATCGCATGTTCCAGCTTTCAAGAAAGAAAATACTGAGCCTGGCTTTTGCCGGCCTTGGCGCGTTGGCCTCGGTAGCGCTCAGCGCCGCGCCAAGCCACGCTGCGGACCTGAAAATCGGCCTGTTTGCCGATGTCTCGACCCTTGACCCCCACTTCAACAACATTGCGCCGAACATCTCGCTGTCGTCGCACCTGTTCGATGCGCTGGTCAATGTCGACCCGAACGGGCGCCTGATTCCGGGCCTGGCTACTTCCTGGACGGCAATTGATCCGCTCACCTGGGAATTCAAGCTGCGCCGCGGCGTCAAATTCAGCGATGGCTCCGAACTGACCGCGGAAGATGTTGTATTTTCGCTGGACCGCCCCGCGACGCTGACCAACAGCCCCGGGCCGTTCACCAGCTACACCAAACAGATCGTCAGCAAACAGGCCGTCGATCCCTATACCGTCCGCCTCAAAACCGCCACGCCTTACGGGCCGCTGGCGCTGGATGTCAGCACCATCTTCATCGTTTCCAAGAAAGCCGCGCAAAACGCCACCACCGACGATTTCAACAGCGGCAAGGCGCTGGTCGGCACCGGCCCCTTCAAGTTCGCCAGCTTCAAGCGCGGCGACCGTATCGAGCTGGTGCGCAACGATGCTTACTGGGGCGAGAAAGCGGCCTGGGACAAGGTCACCTTCCGCATCCTGACCTCTGACGGCGCCCGCCTGGCCGCCTTGCTGGCGGGTGAAGTCGACGCCATCGAAAACGTACCGCCGGCCGACCTCGCCAAACTGAAAACCAACCCGCAGTTCAAGCTGGCGCAAAAGATTTCCTGGCGCACTATCTTCTGGACCCTGGACCAGTCGCGCGACAAATCGCCGGACATTACCGACAAGGCCGGCAAACCGCTGGACAAGAATCCGCTGAAAGACGCGCGCGTGCGCCAGGCGATTTCCAAGGCCATCAACCGCCAGGCTTTGGTTGACCGCACCCTGGAAGGACTGGCGGTGCCGGCATCGAACATCATCGCGCCCGGCATCCTGGGTTATGCCGATACGCTGAAAGTGGAAAAATACGATCCTGAAGGCGCCAAGAAACTGCTGGCGGCGGCCGGCTATCCCAACGGCTTCGGGATTACGCTGCATGGCCCGAACAACCGCTACATCAACGATGAGCGCGTGGTGCAGACCGTTGCCCAATTCCTGAACCGGGTCGGGATCCAGGCCAAGGTCGAGACGCTGCCGCTGGCAGTCTACTTCGGCAAGGCGCGTGCGGGCGAGTACAGCGCCGCCTTGCTGGGCTGGGGCACGCTGGCCGGCGATTTCGGTTTGCGCACCCTGCTCGGCACCACCAATCCCGATACCGGCTGGGGTTCATGGAACTGGGGCAAATACACCAATCCGAAACTGGACCAGCTGGTGCAATCGTCATTGGGTTCGGTCGACCAGAAACAGCGTGAGGATTTCGCGCGCCAGGGCGCCGTGGTGGCGCTCAACGATTACGCACTGATC
Organism: Collimonas rhizosphaerae; assembly: GCF_038896935.1. Taxonomy (NCBI): domain Bacteria; kingdom Pseudomonadati; phylum Pseudomonadota; class Betaproteobacteria; order Burkholderiales; family Oxalobacteraceae; genus Collimonas; species Collimonas rhizosphaerae. Next base: position 430,652 of record NZ_JBANDC010000001.1, on the reverse strand, counting down.
CCGCTATATCATCAGTACGCGACATGGGCGCTGCGCAAGGGCCTCAAATACACGCCGCGTACCGACGAATTTACTTTCGCCCACCAGTTCCATCCCGAATAAGCCACACGCATGAAAAAAGCCGCTGCAGATAGCGGCTTTTTTTATGGGAAAAGCATATTCTATGGCCTTGCCCCGATTTTCCTACGCCACATGACCGCCCCCGCCCCAGCCAGTCCAGCATCCGAATCCGTCCTGAGCCATCGCCCGTTTACGCTGTTCTGGGGCGCGCGCGTTGCCTCCACCATCGCCAACCAGATGCAGATCGTCGCCGTCGGCTGGCAAGTGTATCAACTCACGCATAGCGCTTTTGACCTCGGCATGGTGGGCCTGGTGCAATTCCTGCCCGCCCTGTTCCTGGCGTTGCTGGTCGGCCATGTCGCCGACCGTTACGACCGCCGCAAGATCGCCCGCATCTGCCTGTTCATCAAGGGCGTGGCCGCGGCGGCGCTGGCCATCGGCAGCATCTACGGCTGGCTCGACAAGGAGGCCATTTTCGCCATCGTGTTTGTGATCGGCGCGACCCATGCCTTTGAATCGCCGACATTGCAAGCGCTGGTTCCCGGCCTGGTGCCTGCACGCCTGCTGCCGCGCGCCGTCGCCTGGGCGGCATCGGCCACGCAAACGGCGGTGATCATCGGCCCGGCGTTGGGCGGCTTCATTTATGTGCTGGGGCCAAGCGCGGTGTACACCACCAGCAGCGCACTGTTCATCGGCGCCAGCCTGCTGGTGTCGCTGATCCGGATCGAAAGCGCGTTGCCGCGGCGCGAACCGGCCACCCTCAGTTCATTGCTGGCGGGGATTGCATTCATCAAGAGCCGGCCTGCGATCCTCGGCGCCATATCGCTCGACTTGTTCGCTGTGCTGCTGGGCGGCGCCACCGCCTTGCTGCCGATCTATGCGCATGACATCCTCGCCACCGGCCCGCTCGGCCTCGGCCTGCTGCGCTCGGCGCCGGCGGTGGGAGCGCTGTCGACGGCGATCTTCCTGGCGCGGCGGCCGCTGAGCCGGCGTGTCGGCCGCAGCATGTTCATTGCGGTTGCCGTGTTTGGCCTGGCGACTATCGTGTTTGCCCTGTCCCGTTCGTTCGTCTTGTCGCTGGCGGCGCTGGTTGTGCTCGGCGCTTCCGACATGATCAGCGTGGTGGTGCGTTCTTCTTTCGTGCAGCTGGAAACGCCGGACCATATGCGCGGCCGCGTCAGCGCCGTCAATTCGGTTTTCATCGGCACTTCCAACCAGCTGGGCGAATTCGAATCCGGCGTCACCGCGGCATGGCTGGGACCGGTGCCGGCGGTGCTGCTGGGCGGCGTCGGCACGGTGGTCGTGGTGCTGCTGTGGATACGCTTGTTCCCTACCCTGTTCGGCCTCGACAAACTGACCAGTCCGGCTGCGGCCCCGCATCCGCCGAACCACCCGCCGTCGCCGGCAACCCCAACAGCTACTTGACTGCGGGCTGCCGCGGCCTGCAGCGAAACGGCGATCCAGCTATACTCTTAGCCCTCGGCAGCACGCGGCAATTCCCCTGCACCCAGGCGTGGATCGGCGGCTGCCGCACACCGGCGGTCCTGGTCGTCATATCGTCATCACCAATTTTTAGCGCCCGCCGCAAAGGAAGCGACAATGCAATATCGTGAACTCGGACACAGCAAGCTCAAGGTCAGCCTGATTACGCTCGGCACCATGACCTGGGGCGAACAAAATTCGGAAGCAGAAGCGCATGCGCAGATCGACCTGGCGCTGGCGCATGGCGTCAACCTGATCGACACCGCTGAAATGTATCCGGTGCCGCCGCGTGCCGAGACCCAGGGTTCGACCGAACGTTATATCGGCAGCTGGCTGAAAAAATCCGGCAAGCGCAGCGAAGTCATGATCGCCACCAAGGCTACCGGCCCGGCGCGCAAGCCGCACAACCCGCGCCATGTGCGCGGCGGCATCAACAATTTCGACCGCAAGGGATTGACGGAAGCCCTGCACGGCAGCCTGGAACGCCTGCAGACGGACTACGTCGACCTGTACCAGCTGCATTGGCCGGACCGCAGCGTGAATTGTTTCGGCACCCTGAACTACAGCCATATTCCAGACGAAGATACAGTGCCGATCGAAGAAACGCTGGCCATCCTGGCGGACTTCATCAAGGCCGGCAAAGTGCGCCAAATCGGGATTTCGAACGAAACGCCATGGGGTATTTCAGAGTTTCTGCGGGCTTCGGAGAAATTCGATTTGCCGCGCGTGGCCAGCATCCAGAATCCGTACAGCCTGCTCAACCGCACGTTTGAAATCGGCCATTCGGAATTTGCGTTCCGTGAACAGGTCGGGCTGCTGGCGTATTCGCCGCTGGCTTTTGGCGTACTTTCGGGAAAATACCTGGACGGCGCGCGGCCCGCCGGCGGCCGCCTGACTTTGTTTGAACGTTTCAGCCGCTATACCAATCCGCAAGTCAACCGGGTGGTCGGCGACTACGTTGCGCTGGCCAAAAAACACGGATTGGATCCGGCACAGATGGCGCTGGCGTTCGTCAACAGCCGCGGTTTCCTGACCAGCAATATCATCGGCGCCACCACGCTAGGGCAATTGCAAAGCAATCTCGACAGCGTCAACCTCATCCTGAATGACGATATCTTGCGCGAGATCGAAGCAATCCACGTGCGCCAGCCTAATCCAGCCCCCTGAATAAAAGCAGCCTCAGTCCTCGGGGCTGACGTCAGACCAGACCGGCGCCGGGCCGCCGGCGACGATTTCAACCGGACGCGCAGCATAGCGTTTCGCCAGCACCGCGCACACCATCAGCTGGACCTGGTGGAACAGCATCAAGGGCAAGACGATCATGCCGACGGTGTGCCCGGCAAACAAGACTTTCGCCATCGGCACGCCGCTCGCCAGGCTTTTCTTGGAACCGCAGAACACGATCGTGATTTCGTCCTCCTTGTTGAAGCCCAGGCGGCGGCTGGCCAGCGTGGCGATGGTCAGCATCACGAACAGCAGCAGCATCACCACCAGCATCAGGCCGACCAGCGACAGCGGCGGCAGCTCATGCCATAGACCCTGCACCACGGCCTCGCTGAAGGCGGTGTAGACCACCAGCAGGATCGAGCCCTGGTCCACCATCTTCAGGATGATCTTGTGCTTGTCCAGCCATTTGCAGATCCAGCGGCGGGCGATCTGGCCGGCGACAAATGGCAGCAGCAGCTGCATCACGATATTCAGGATGGAGTCGAAAGAACCCTTGCCCTGGCTGTGCGTCACCACCAGCAGGCCGACCAGCACCGGGGTCAGGAAAATGCCAAGCAGGTTGGATGCGGATGCGCTGCACACGGCGGCCGGCACATTGCCGCGCGCCACCGAGGTAAAGGCGATCGAGGATTGCACGGTGGACGGCAAGGTGCACAGGAACAGGATCCCGAGATACAAGTCAGGCGTCACCAGCGGCAGCAGCAGCGGCTTGAACACCAGCCCGAGCAGCGGAAACAGTGCAAAAGTGGCCAGCAGCACCGTCAGGTGCAAGCGCCAGTGCAGCGCCCCTTGCACCACCGCTTCGCGCGACAGCTTGGCGCCGTGCAGGAAAAACAGCAAGCCGATGGCCAGCGTGGTAATCAGGTTGAAAGAGACCGCGACCTGGCCCTTGGCCGGGAAAAGACTGGCGACAAGAACCGTAGTAACCAGCAACAACGTGAAGTTGTCGGGTAAAAAGCGTGGGCGGACCATGATAAGAAACGCAGAGTCGCGTAGAGTTGAAGAAAGCTTCCCCGCCGCCGTCGCCGTACCCCTGTGGAGGAGAACGGCAAGATAAATATAGACGGGACAACAACCCTCATTTTACGCACTAACCACCTGCCCATCGATCAGTACGTGACAAAATTCCGGCAAATGATGGGAATTCACCACAACCAGAACATCAGCAGCCAGGCAAAGTTGACCAGCGCCAGGCCGGCGATCACCGGCGCCATGCTCGCCAGGCGGCGCACCGGCGAAGCCGTATAACGGCCGGTGACGCGCCAGGCCAGCCAGACGCTCCACAAGGTGGTCGCGATCAGGAGGATGGCGCGCAAGTCGTTGGCCCAGAATACCGGCAAGTGTTCGCCGCGCAGCAGGCTGACGGTGGTGGCCGACAAGCCGACGAATACGCCGCAGCCGGCCAGCGGGATGGTGGACTGCACCAGGTGGTTGAAACGCTTGCGGTCCCAGTTGCCAAGCGCACGGCTGCCCAGCGCGAACAATACTGTGAGCGCGGTGCCAAGCACCAGGCCGGTGGTGAGGATATAGGCGACCACCAGGCTGCCGTCGAGCCAGCTGAAGACATCGTTCTGCGCCGGATAATTGGTGAACACCCACCACGGCGCACTGGTATCGAAAGGCCACATGATGTCGCGGTCGATCAGCCAGGTCGCAATGGCTTGCTTGACCTGCACAAACCAAGGGCTGGCCGACCAGTGGAAGGCGCCGATGGCGATCCCCATCAGGCCGTACAAGGCCAGGGCGCTTTCCCACAGGTTGTTGTGCTGCTCGCCATGCGCGACGATTTCCTCGGCCGGCGCGCGCCAGCTCAGTTCGATGGCGTCGCGATGGCCGCTGCAACGGCCGCACATATGGCAGTCGGAAGCGCCCTTCATGGCCCGCAACGGCACCAGCGGCGCGCAATTGACAGGAATCACGGTGCGCCCTTGCGTGTGGCTGTGGGTGCCGTACGAAGCGCGCCAGGCGGTTTCATTGACTTTATAGTGAAACGGCGCCAGCTTGGCCAGCAGGCCGAACACGCCGTTCACCGGACACAGGTATTTGCACCAGACACGCTTGTCGCGGCCATACAGGTAGCCCACCACGATGGCGCCGGCGGTAGAACCGCCCAGCACCAGCAGCACCGCTTTAGGATATTGATACACGCTCACCATCTGGCCGTAGATGGTGGTCAGCGCAAACGCCACGAACGGCCAGCCGCCCCAGCGCATCCAGTGCGGGATGGCTTTGCCGAGCCCATGGCGGCTGGCGAACTCGGTCAGCGCGCCTTCCGGGCACAGCACGCCGCACCAGACCCGCCCCATCAGCACCATGCTGATCAGCACGAACGGCCACCAGATGCCCCAGAAAGCGAATTGCGCGACCAGGGTCAGGTTCGACCAGATGTGCGCGGTCTCGTCCGGCAACGGCAAGAAGATCGGCACCAGGATCAGGAAACCGTACACCAGCACAATCCCCCACTGCACCCAGCGAATCAGTTTCGCATGGTCCCGCATCCAGTCAGCGGTGCGGGAGAGGCGTGTTTGCGTTTGAGGAATGGCACAAGTATTCATTGGTTTATTTAGCTGGGATCGGCTGCGGCCTGGCTCGTTTAAGGAATAACAATACGCACACCCAATATGCCACATACACCAGCAAGCTCATCAGCGCAGGCTGCGCGCGATAGCCGGTCAGCGTGGAAACCAGGTTGCCGAATGATGTGGTGTCGTCGAGCAGGCGTGAACTATCCCAGACCGGGTCGACCAGCGTCGGGATGATATCCAGCGACATCAGGCGTTCGACGCCGGTCAGCAGCAGGCCTGCGGCGAGGAACAGCAAGATGATTTCAGTGACCTGGAAGAAACGGCGCCAGGAGAAAATCTTGCCGCCGAGCTGCAGCAGATAGAAGGTCAGGAACGCCAGCGCAAAACCGAGCGCCGCCGCCAGCACCATTGCGCCGGCCGAATCGCCCTTGTCCGCCAGCCCCAGTCCGTAAAGAAATATCACGGTTTCGCTGCCCTCGCGCGCGATCGCCAATGCCGCCAGCGCGAATACGCCCCACCAGTTGGCGCTTTGCAGGTTGGCGCTGAGCGAGGTTTCCATTTCGCGCTTGAGCGTGCGGCCGTGCTTGCGCATCCAGAACACCATCTGCACGATCAATATGGCTGCCAGTATCACCATGACGATCTGGAAGTAATCCTGGGCGTCGCCCGACAGCAGCTCGCTGAAACCCAGCAGCGCCGCGCCCAGGCCGATCGCGCCGAGGACGCCGACGCCGACGCCACTCCACAGATACGGCAAGCCGCGGCGCGCAGCATCGCCGCCGTTCTTCAGCCACGCGTGCAAGATACCGACTACCAGCAAAGCCTCGACGCTCTCGCGCCAGACTATGAACAAAACCTGACCCATCGCTTGTTACTCCATCAAACTATTGCAACCGCCGCCGGCGGCCTCTTATTTAGCGACAATCGCACCCTGCGCCTGCGTATGGAAGTCGTCGAAGAACTTGTATTCGCCCGGCTGCAGCGGGGCAATCACCACGAACGACTGCGCGCCCGGCGCCAGCACTTTTTCCTTGCGCAGCTGGACGCTTTCAAACTCCACCGCCGACTGCCCGGTGTTGTGGATCTCGATTTTTATTTTCTGGCCGGCAGGAACCGCGATCCGCGCCGGATTCAGGACGCCGTCCTTCATTTCCAGCTTGAAGGTCGGCAGATCGGCAGCCAACGAAACCGTTGCCGCCAGCAGCAGGCCGACGCCCAATAAGCCGCGTGTTTTGCCCGCCATGTTGGCCGCGGCCTGCGACAAGAATTTCATGGGTGCGCATTTCTCCTGCATTAATATCCGCCCTTTTTACCGACGCCGGCGAAGGTGAATTCGTTGACCACGGTGAACGGCTTGAACCAGGCGCCGACGCCGGTTTCCTTGTCCACGTGGCGGCCGAAATGCGCGCTGGCATTAGCCGACGGCGGCGAAATGATCATTTTCAATGTGTATTTTCCCGGCCCTGCCAGCTTGACGTTATCGCCGTAGTGCGGACCGTCGCTGGCCACCATCGGCATCATGTCGCCCTTGATCACCTGGTTCGAACCGGCCTTGGTGAATTCGTAGGAGATCACCAGGTTCGGCATCCAGTCGCCTTCGGCAAAACCGTTCGGATTATCTTTGACGGCGCGGATATCGGCTTCGACGTGGATGTCAGACAGTTCCGCCTTGCGCATCATGCCTTCCGGCTCCATCTTGATCGGCTGCAGGTATACAGCAGCGATTTCCAGGCCGTTCATGATCTGCTGCTTGCCGATCGGATACTCGGCTGCCATTGCGGCGCCGGCAAACCCAAGAGAAACAAGCGCGGCCGCCGTAAGCAATTTCACACTCATGTAATCAACCTTTCGCAATATAAATGATAATGATTATTGTTTGATTATATCATTCGATGAAATCGGCTGCGCCCTCTGGTGCGAGGAGTAAAAGGAATCGAAAAAGCCTGAGCTAAAACACAAATAAAGCTTCCCATTACACAATGTCTGTGGCATAGTAGCGGACTTGGTTGAGAGCAAGCAGAAAAAGTGTTTTACCTCTGTAAGCGAGAAGAAATATCAGGTTTTACGATATTTCCCTCTTCCAAAATTAACAAAGCTAATATATAATTTTGTTTTTCGCGGCTGTAGCTCAGCTGGATAGAGTACTTGGCTACGAACCAAGGGGTCGTGGGTTCGATTCCTGCCAGCCGCACCAGTATTACGAGGGGTTGCAAGAGAAATCTTGCAACCCCTTTCTGGTTTACGTCTCCGGTTTTCATTTGCCCGCAAAACTGCGTCAGGCATTCCCTTCCCCTGCCCTCCATTTTAGAAAAGCAGCGCCCAATAAAAAACCGGCGATCTTCATCACCGGTTCTCTGCGCCATCAAGCTGGCATTTCCTGTTTGCCGATATCAGCGCCGCTGCGGATAAATATCCCGGCCGGCCCTGTCGATCTGCTGGCGCAAGGCGCGCCGCTCGTCCGGCGACATCCGGCCGCGTCCCTCATTGGGATCCGAGCCGCGTCCGCGATTCTGCCATTGCTCATCCGGCGCCTGGCCGCGCCGCGGTTCATACTGTGAAGGAGGCGGCGCGCGACGGTCGCCGCCGCGGTCGTCAGGCATACGGTCGGAACGTGCAGAGGCGCTCATCATTGCCGACAGCAACAATAAACAGACACTGATTTTCCGGAACATCGTCATCATATGGACTTCTTCTGTGAATTCAGGACTACGGTTAAGGCTTAATCATCACGAATTAAGTGTAAGCTTCCCTATGAACCGGCATAAGACGTTTTTAGTAAAGTGTGTAACACTTTGTAATCCATGGGTCTTAACTGTATTTTTGATGCGCACTCTGACGTTACCATATGACCATGAATACGATCAACACCTCAAACCAAACAAGCAGCGCCCATCAACATAAAATCCTGGTGGTCGACGACGACATCCGGTTGCGCGACCTGCTGCGGCGATACCTGACGGAACAAGGCTTCCAGGTAGTCACCGCGGAGAACGCGCAGGCCATGAACAAGCTGTGGATACGCGAGCGTTACGACCTGCTGGTGCTGGACCTGATGCTGCCGGGCGAAGACGGCCTGGCGATCTGCCGCCGCCTGCGCGGCGCCGGCGACCAGACGCCGATCATCATGCTGACCGCTAAAGGTGAAGACGTGGATCGCATCGTCGGACTGGAAATGGGCGCCGACGACTACCTGCCCAAACCATTCAACCCGCGCGAACTGGTGGCGCGCATCGGCGCGGTGCTGCGCCGCAAAGGGCCGGACGAGCTGCCGGGCGCGCCATCGGAAACGCCGCAGTCTTTCGAGTTCGGCGAATTCATCCTTGACCTCGGCACACGTACGCTGAAAAAGAACGGCGAATCGATCCCGCTCACCACCGGCGAATTCTCGGTGCTCAAGGTGTTTGCGCGGCACGCGCGGCAGCCGCTGTCGCGCGAGAAGCTGATGGAACTGGCGCGCGGCCGCGAATACGAAGTGTTCGACCGCAGCCTGGATGTCCAGATTTCGCGCCTGCGCAAGCTGATCGAACCGGATCCCGCCAGCCCGCTCTACATCCAGACCGTATGGGGGCTCGGCTATGTCTTTATCCCAGAAGGCCAACCGCGCTGATGCCAGTCTGCGCGGCATCGTCCTTCCCTCGCCAACGCCCGGCCACATGGTAACTCCGCACCGGCTGGCCTGGCTGAAAAGCGGTCTGATGTGGCGGACCTTTTTCATGATCGCCTTCCTGATCACGGTCAGCATGGTGACTTGGGTCGCCAGCTTCAAGATCGTCGAGCGCGGCCCGCGCGCGCAGCAGATCGCCGCGCAGATCATCTCCATCGTCACCATTACCCGCGCCGCCCTCACCCATTCGGCGCCGGACCTGCGCAGCGAACTGCTGTTCGACCTGGCCAGCAATGAAGGCATCCGGATTTATCCGCTGGAAGATACCGACCGGATCGAGCCGCCGCCCGACAACGCCCTGATGCCCGACCTGGAACGGGAAGTCCGCGCCAGGCTCGGCAACCAGACCAGGTTTTCTTCCAAGGTCAATGACATCGGCGGCTTCTGGATCAGCTTCAAGATCGACAGCGACGAATACTGGCTGATGCTCGACAGCGAACGGGTCGAGCGCAGCTCGGGTGTGCAATGGCTGCAGTGGGGCAGCGTCGCACTGGTACTGTCGCTGCTGGGCGCGATGTTCATTTCGACCCTGATCAACCAGCCGCTGTCGCGCCTCACCGCCGCCACCCGCGCGGTGGCCAAAGGGCTGCAGCCTGAGCCGCTGCCCGAAACCGGCCCGACTGAAATCGAAGAAGCCAACCGCAGCTTCAACCAGATGGTGAGCGACCTGCAGCGCATCGAGTCGGACCGGGCGATCATCCTGGCCGGCATTTCCCACGATTTGCGCACACCGCTGGCGCGCATGCTGCTGGAAGTGGAAATGGCGAACCTGTCCGACGATGCGCGCACCGGCATGCAATCCGACCTGGCGCAGATGGACGGCATCATCGGCCAGTTCCTGCACTACGCAAAACCGACCGATACCAGCAGCTTCGAAAAAATCGACCTCAGCGCGCTGATCGACAATGTGGTGCAAACCGCTACGCGCCATGCCGACATCCGGATCCAGACCATCATCACGCCAAATGTCCACGTTTCCGGCAACGAAACTGAACTCCGGCGCGTGTTCAACAACCTGATAGAAAATTCGCGCCGCTACGGCAAGAAAGAAGGCGACGATTGCGCCAAGGTCGACATCAGCTGCCAGATCCGCGGCGACAAGGTCATCCTGAACATTTCCGACCACGGCGACGGCGTGCCGGACAGCGAGATAGACCGCCTGCTGCGGCCGTTCACCCGGCTCGACGTGGCGCGCGGGCAAGCCAACGGTTCCGGCCTCGGGCTGGCGATCGTCAGCCGCATCGTCAAGCAGCACGGCGGCAAGCTGCGCGTGAGCAACCGCGAAGGCGGCGGCCTGGCTACCCAGATCGAGCTGCAGCTGAAAACCTAGGGTTTATTGAAAACCTAGGGTTTATTGAAAACCTAGGGTTTATTGAAAACCTAGGGTTTATTGAAAACCAAAGGTTTATTACACCCAGGCTAGCGCGCAAGCAGCAGAGCCACCGCTTCCGCCGCAATCCCTTCTTCCCTGCCCAGGTAACCCAGCTTTTCATTGGTCTTGGCCTTTACATTGACCTGGTTGACCGCAATCCCACAATCGGCGGCGATATGCGCCACCATCTGTGGAATATGCGGCGCCATTTTCGGCGCCTGGGCGATGATGGTCGAGTCGATATTGCCGACGACGTAGCCGGCGTCCCCGATCAGCCGTACCGCTTCGCGCAGCAGCTTGCGGGAGTCGGCGCCGGCAAACTGCGCATCCGTATCCGAAAAATGGCGGCCGATATCGCCCAGGGCCGCCGCGCCAAACAAGGCGTCGATGACCGCGTGCAGCAGCACGTCGGCATCCGAATGTCCCAGCAGGCCGGTTTTATGCGGAATCGTCACGCCGCCAATGATCAATGGCCGGCCAGCCTGCAAGGCGTGGCAATCGTAGCCTTGGCCGATGCGGAACTGCTGGCTCATGTGTGCTCCTTCAAATTCGGTGACTTCAAAATTTTTCCTTTAGAAACATCTCTGCCAGCGCCACGTCGTGCGGCAAGGTCACCTTGAAATTGCGCGGACTGCCCTCGACCAGGCGCGGCTGCAGGCCCAGCTGCTCCACCGCGCTGGCTTCGTCGGTAACCGCTTCAGCCAGGGTCAGGGCGCGCAGCAGCAGGCCGTAGCGGAACATTTGCGGCGTCTGCGCCGCCCACAGTTCGGCGCGCTCCACGGTTTGGGCCACGCGTGCGTTCTGGTCGCCGCGTTTCAGGGTATCGACCACCGGCAACGCCAGCAAACCGCCAACCAGGTCGTCGCGCAGGGTTTCAACCAGGCGCTCGATCAGGGCGCAGGTCAGGCCCGGCCGGGCGGCGTCATGCACCAGCACCCAGTCGTCGTCGCCAACCTCTTCGCGGATCGCTTGCAGGCCGTTCAACACCGAGTCCCGGCGCGTGGCGCCGCCGTGGAACAACAGTGTTACCCGTCCTTGCAGATGCGGCGCCGCCGCCATCAGGTCGGCGATATAACCGTCATCGGCGCTGACTACGACAAACACGTGGCTGATTGCGCCGGCAGCGGCAAACGTGTCCAGCACATGCATCAGCATCGGCTGGCCAGCCAGCGGCATATATTGCTTAGGGATATCCGCGCCTATGCGGGCACCGATGCCGGCGGCAGGAATCAGGGCAAAATAGCGGGATGAATTCATGCACAATCTCGGGGGAATCCGGTTTAAGGGCAGTGGTTTATAATGCGGCTCTGAATTTTAACTGTCAAATCAGGCGTATTGTGGCTTTTTTTGACCACTATCGACACGCTTGCAGGCTTGCACAATAGGCCCCAATGTCCTTTGATCTAGAAAAATTGCTGCCCAGGCCGGCATCCCGTTTTGTCTTGCCGGCCCTGCACGGCTCGGCCGATGCCTATGCATTGGCGCAAGCCGCGCTGGCGCTCAAGGCGCAGCAAAGGATGCTGGTGGTGATCGTGGCCGACGCCACCGACGGCCAGCGGCTGCGCACCGAAATCCCCTGGTTCCAGGCCGGCGACGAACCCAACGGCTTGCGCTGCCACTTGCTGCCGGACTGGGAAACCCTGCCCTACGACGCCTTCTCGCCGCACCAGGACCTGGTGTCGGAGCGGCTGGCGACCTTGTACGAGGTGCAGAGCGGCCAATGCGACGTGCTGCTGGTTCCCGCTACCACCGCCCTGGTCAAGATGGCGCCACCGTCCTTCCTGGCAGGCTACACCTTCTTTTTCAAGCAAGGCGAGACGCTGGATGAAGCGCGCCTGAAATCGCAGCTGACCCTGGCCGGCTACAGCCATGTCAACCAGGTCATGTCGCCCGGCGAATATTCGGTGCGCGGCGGCCTGATCGACATTTTCCCGATGGGATCCGTGCTGCCGTACCGGCTCGACCTGTTCGGCGACGCCATCGAAACCATACGCACATTCGACGCCGACACCCAGCGTTCGATGTATCCGGTGAGAGAAGTCAGGCTGCTGCCGGGCCGCGAATTCCCGATGGACGAAGCGGCGCGCTCGGTTTTCCGCAGCCGCTGGCGCGAAGTGTTCGAAGGCGACCCGTCGCGCTCCACGATCTACAAGGACATCGGCAACGGCATCGCCTCGGCCGGCATCGAGTATTACCTGCCGCTGTTTTTCGAAGACACCGCGACGTTGTTCGAGTACCTGCCGGACACCGCCATGTTTGCCCTGGTCGGCGATATCGACGGCGCCATCCAGCGTTTCTGGAGCGACACCCAGTCACGCTACAGATTCCTGAAGTCGGACCGCGAGCGCCCTTTGCTGGCGCCGGAAGCGCTGTTCCTGACCGACGAGAATTTTTTCAGCCTGGCCAAGCCTTACGGCCGCTGGGTGATCCAGCACAGCGACGCCGCTTCCGAACTGTCGGCGCCCATCCCGAATATCGCCGTCAACCGCCGCATCGACGACCCGCTGACCAACCTGCGCGCCTACCTGCTGCAAAGCGAGCGGCGCGTGATGATCTGCGCCGAATCGAATGGCCGCCGCGAAACCTTGCAACAGTATTTCAACGAATACGACCTGCCGCTGGCGCTGTGCGACGGTTACGCCGACTTCACCACGTCGGACAAAAAACTGATGCTGGGCGTGGCGCCCTTGCATGCCGGCTTTGAATTGCCGCAATTCACATTCATCACGGAAACCGAACTGTATGCCGGCTCCGGCCGCCGCATCGGCAAGAAAAAACAGGAAGGCGTCACCCAGGTCGAATCCATGGTGCGCGACCTGTCCGAACTCAAGATCGGCGATCCGGTGGTGCACATCAACCATGGCATCGGCCGCTACATGGGCTTGCTCAGCATGGACCTGGGCGAAGGCGAAACCGAATTCCTGCACCTGGAATACGCCAAGGACACCAAGCTTTACGTGCCGGTATCCCAGCTGCATGTGATTTCGCGCTACTCCGGCGCCTCGCCGGAAGATGCGCCGCTGCATGCGCTCGGCTCCGGCCAGTGGGAAAAAGCCAAGCGCAAGGCTGCGCAGCAAGTACGCGACACCGCCGCCGAACTGTTGAACCTGTATGCGCGGCGCGCCTTGCGCCAAGGCCATGCGTTCGAATATTCAGCGCACGACTACGAGGCTTTTTCTGAAAGTTTCGGCTTTGAAGAAACCGCCGACCAGGCTGCCGCCATCAATGCCGTGATCAAGGACATGACCAGCGGCAAGCCGATGGATCGCCTGATCTGCGGCGACGTCGGCTTCGGCAAGACCGAGGTCGCGCTGCGCGCCGCCTTTGTCGCCGTGCTCGGCGGCAAGCAGGTCGCGATCCTGGCGCCGACCACCTTGCTGGCGGAACAGCACGCGCAAACCTTCGCCGACCGTTTCGCCGACTGGCCGGTAAAGATTGCGGAGCTGTCGCGCTTCCGCAGCGGCAAGGAAGTCACGCAGGCGATCAAGGGCATGGCCGACGGCACCCTGGATATCGTGATCGGCACCCATAAACTGCTGTCCGACGATATCAAGTTTTCGCGCCTGGGGCTGGTCATCATCGACGAGGAACACCGCTTCGGCGTTCGCCAGAAAGAAACGCTCAAGGCGCTGCGCGCCGAAGTCGACGTCTTGACGCTGACCGCAACGCCGATCCCCCGTACCTTGGGCATGGCGCTGGAAGGCTTGCGCGAATTCTCGATCATCGCCACCGCGCCGCAAAAGCGCCTGGCGATCAAGACCTTCGTCCGCAGCGAGGGCGAATCGACGATCCGCGAAGCCTGCCTGCGCGAATTGAAGCGCGGCGGCCAGGTCTACTTCCTGCACAATGAAGTCGAAACCATCCAGAACCGCAAGGCGATGCTGGAAGCGCTGCTGCCGGAAGCGCGCATCGCCATTGCCCACGGCCAGATGCATGAACGCGACCTGGAAAAAGTCATGCGCGATTTCGTGGCCCAGCGTTTCAACATCCTGCTCTGCACCACCATTATCGAAACCGGCATCGACGTCCCTACCGCCAACACCATCATCATGCACCGCGCCGACAAGTTCGGCCTGGCGCAGTTGCACCAGTTGCGCGGCCGCGTCGGCCGTTCGCACCACCAGGCATACGCCTACCTGCTGGTGCATGACGTCCAGGGCCTGACCAAGCTGGCGCAGCGCCGGCTGGATGCGATCCAGCAGATGGAAGAACTCGGCAGCGGTTTCTACCTGGCCATGCACGACCTGGAAATCCGCGGCGCCGGCGAAGTGCTGGGCGATAACCAGTCAGGCGAAATGCACGAGATCGGTTTCCAGCTGTATTCCGACATGCTCAACGAAGCCGTACGCTCATTGAAGAACGGCAAGGAGCCGGATTTGGCGGCGCCGCTTTCGAGCACCACCGAAATCAACCTGCACGTGCCGGCCCTGCTGCCCAACGATTATTGCGGCGACGTCCACGAGCGGCTGTCGATCTACAAGCGGCTGGCCAATTGCGACGGCCAGGACAAGATCGACGACCTGCAGGAAGAATTGATCGACCGCTTCGGCAAGCTGCCGGATCCGGCCAAGGCCTTGGTCGAAACCCATCGCTTGCGGATCGCCGCGAAATCGATAGGCATCGTCAAGATCGATGCGCATACTGACTCGGCGCTGCTGCAGTTCGTGCCGAATCCGCCGATCGACGCCATGCGCATCATCGACCTGATCCAGAAGAACCGCCATATCAAGCTCAACGGCCAGGACAAATTGCGCATCACCGTCAACATGCCGGACCTGGCGGCGCGCCTGATCCAGGTCAAGGCCACCATCAAGGCCTTGGCGGGATGATCTTGTACGCTATCCGTTTATTTGAATTTTCCTGAAACCAAACCAGACACATGAATCTCATCTTGCAGAGCCTGGGCGCAGAACGTAGCACCAGCAGTGCCATCGACCGTATCGCCAACCTGGCCGGCGTTGCCGCGGCCGATATCAGCAGCGCCGGCCGCCATGCCTGGCGTTGCGACGGCGTCGACTATTCCGAAAACCTGAAGACGCTGATCGACGCCGCCTGCTACGGCGCCCGGATCGACTGCGCCTGGCTGCCGGCGGCGCCGAAACTGGATGATTTCAAGTTGCTGGCGATGGACATGGATTCGACCCTGATCACGATCGAATGCATCGATGAAATCGCCGACATGCAAGGCTTGAAGCCGCAAGTCTCGGCGATTACCGAAGCGGCGATGCGCGGCGAGCTGGAATTCAATGAAAGCCTGACCCGGCGCGTGGCCTTGCTCAAAGGCCTGGATGCGTCGGCGCTGCAACGAGTGCTGGACGAACGGCTGCAGTTGTCGCCAGGCGCGGAAACCATGCTGGCGGCAGTCAAGGCGGCCGGCCTCAAGACCTTGCTGGTGTCGGGCGGCTTCACGTTCTTCACCGATCACATGAAGGCCGCTCTCGGACTCGATTACAGCCATTCCAACGTGCTGGAAATCGTCGACGGCAAGCTGACCGGGAAAGTGCTGGGCGGCATCGTCAACGCCGAGGAGAAAAAATCGACGGTCGAACGCGTTTGCGCCGAGCTGGGCATCGCGCCAAGCCAGGCGATTGTCATGGGCGACGGCGCCAACGACCTGGCCATGATGAAGATCGCCGGCCTGTCGGTAGCCTTCCGCGCCAAGCCTGTGGTGCGCGCGCAAGCGAGCGTGGCCTTGAATTTTGTCGGTTTGGATGGCATCTTGCCTATATTGGCGTAATTCCTGAAGAATCCAGCGCCTCTTTTAACGTAAAGGACAGTCATGGCCCAAGAACTAGTCTTCGATAGCAAGCTGCATTCCGAGAAAAATCTCGCCTGGTGGCTCTACCTGTTTCATGCCGCCAGCCTGCTGTTTTCCCTGGGAGCGCTGTCCTGGATCCCCCTGATCATCAACTATGTCAAACGCTCGGATGCGGCCGACACCTTTGTGTACAGCCACCACAACTGGCAAATCCGCTCGTTCTGGTGGTATCTGCTGTGGATGGTGGTCGGCGGCGCCCTGTTCCTGACCGTGCTTGGCATCCCGCTGGCTTTCGCCGTCTGGGGCATTGCCTGGCTGTGGAAGGGCTATCGCCTGATCAAGGGCCTGGTGGATTTGAATGACAACAAGGCAATGCCTGCTTGACTCCATCTAGCAAAAAACAGCCGGCGGCAAGCCATGGCGCGGTGCGGGCGATGTCTGATCGCGACATTCCTGCCGTCATGCGGATCCAGGCGGAATCCTATCCGGAACCGATGCAGGAATCGGAAGCCGTGTTCCGCGCCCGCCTCGCCCTGACCCCGGCGACTTGCTGGATATGGTCAGGACCAGGGCAAGGCGCCGGCGCCTATCTGTTCAGCTACCCTTCAAGCAAGGACGCCGTCACCGCGCTGGATCATCCCTTCACGATTCCCGCGGCGCCCGACTGCCTGTACCTGCATGACCTGGCCGTTGCACCGGATGCGCGCGGCCGGCGGGCAGCCAATGCCCTGGCGGCCGCCGCACTGGAAAAGGCGCGCGCAGATGGTTTAGGCTGGAGTGCGCTGGTGTCGGTGCAACGGTCGCAGGTATTCTGGGAAACGCTAGGTTATGCCGCTGTAGAATCACTGCCATCTCCCGCCAGGGAAAACCTGGCCAGCTATCAAGTGCAAGGAAATCAGGGCGCTGCCGTTTATATGCGTCAGCAGCTGACCTGAACTACAGGCCCAAGCTGCAGGCGAAAAAAAAGCCGATCTGTCTGGATCGGCATTTTTTTTGCTCGCTGAAATCGTCGCGGCCTAGCCACGTACAGCATTACATCAGGTTGAAAGCTTGCTCGATATCGGCAATCAGGTCCTGCGGATCTTCCAGGCCGATATTGAAGCGCACCAGCGTGCCCTGGTCTTGCCAGTTCTTGCGCATGCCCTGGATCCGGTAAGGAACGCACAGGCTGTTGGCGCCGCCCCAGCTATAGCCGATCTTGAACAGTTTCAGGCTGTCGACGAAACAGTCGGTCTGCTCTTCGCTATAGCGGGCATCGAACAGCACCGAAAACAGGCCGCCCGCGCCGGTGAAATCGCGCTTCCAGTTTTCATGTCCCGGGCAGTCCGCAAAAGCCGGATGCAATACCCGGCTGATCTGCGCCTGCTGCTGCAGCCAGGCGGCAACCGTGCGCGCGCCGGCGTCGTGCGCGTCGAAGCGCAGTTTCATGGTCGGCAGGCTGCGCAAGACGAGGTAAGCGTCATCCATGCCGACGCCGAAACCGAGCCGCATATGCGCGAGCTGCAGCTTCTGGTTCAAGGCCGGATCCCGGGTGACCACGGCGCCCATCAGCACATCCGATCCGCCCGACTGGTATTTGGTCAGCGCCTGCATCACGATGTCAACGCCCAGGTCAAAAGCGCGCAACGCCAGGCCGGCCGACCAGGTATTGTCTATCGCCACCAGCACGCCCTTGGCGTGCGCCGCGGCGCAGATGGCGGGCAGGTCCGGCACTTCCATCGATACCGAACCCGGCGCCTCGGTCCAGACCAGGCGGGTGTTCGGCTGGATCAGGCCAGCGATGCCGGCGCCGGCCATCGGATCGTAATAGCGAGCGGTAATGCCGAAATCCTTGGACAGCCAGTTGCCCAGCTCGCGATTCGGGTTGTACACATTGTCCGGCAACAGCACGTCGTCGCCGCTCTTCAGCAAGGCCAGGTCGACCATGGTGATCGCCGCCAGCCCGCTAGGCGCCAGCAGGCAATGCTGGCCGCCCTCGATTTCCGCCAAGCGCGCTTCCAGCGTGAAGGAAGTCGGCGTGCCGTGCAGGCCGTAGGTATAACTGTTCTTTTCCTGCCACTCGCGCGCGCGCATTGCCGCGACATTCTTGAACAGCACGGTGGAGGCGTGGTGGATCGCTACCGGAAAAGCGTCAAAACCTGCCGGCGCGGTGTAGTCGCTGTGCATCAATGCGGTTTGAGGATTCTTCTTTGCCATGTTCAATGATGGTTTTATTTGACGGCTCTGGGAGCCTGGACAGTCAAGGCGAAAGGCTTGGTCACCGCATCGTCGGTAGTGGACCAGGTGCCGCTGAAAGTATTGCCGACAAGTTTGCCAGCCCACTCGCCGGAAACATCCTTGCCGTTGACGGATTCTTCCATGAGGATATCGGCATTGTCCGATTCGCCTGCCAGCAGGATTTTAGCGGATTGGCCGGCAATCACATAACTGCCCTGGATGCCTTCGCTCGGATCCGGTTTCTGCTGCAAATGCATTTCGATCTGCGCATCGCCCAGCGTGCCGCGCAAGGTCAGCGGCGTGGCGAACCGGTCTTGCGCCGCAACCGCGGTTACCGGCGCGCCAGCAGCATTTCGATTATCCGCCAGCACCGGGGCGGCGGCAAAACCAGCCAGCAAGGTCAGCGCAACAGCAACCTTCCCTGCCGTCATGCAGCGGCCCACAAATCGTGCGCATCGGAGGCGGTGATGGTGACGTCGACAAACTCGCCGACCACCAGCTTCTTGTGCGGTTCATACGGCGGCTTGACGTACACCACGCCGTCGATTTCCGGCGCATCGGCGCTGGAGCGGCCGACGCCGCCGTTGCGGTCGACCGAATCGATCAGCACGCGCATGGTCTTGCCGACCTTGGCTTGCAGGCGTTTCTTGGAAATTTCCTCCTGCAGCTGCATCACGCGGCCGCGGCGCTCTTCGCGCAGTTCTTCCGGCACCGGATTGTCCAGGGCGTTGGCAGTGGCGCCTTCCACCGGCGAATAGGCGAAGCAGCCGAGGCGGTCGATTTCCGCCTCTTTCAGGAAATCCAGCAGGTATTCGAACTCGGCGTCGGTTTCGCCGGGAAAACCGGCGATAAACGTGGAGCGGATGGTCAGGTCCGGGCACATCGCGCGCCAGGCCTGGATCCGCTCGATATTCTTTTCGCCGCTGGCCGGGCGTTTCATGCGCTTCAGCACATCGGGATGGGCATGCTGCAGCGGCACGTCAAGGTATGGCAGCACCTTGCCTTCGGCCATCAGCGGGATGATCTGGTCGACGTGCGGGTAAGGATAAACGTAGTGCAGGCGCACCCAGGCGCCGTACTGGGCCGCCAGTTCGCCCAGCGCCGTGACCAGCTGCGTCATGTGGGTCTTGACCGGCTTGCCGTTCCAGAAACCCATGCGGAACTTGACGTCGACGCCGTAGGCGCTGGTATCTTGCGAAATCACCAGCAGTTCCTTGACGCCGGCCTTGAACAGGTTCTCGGCTTCCAGCATGACGTCGGCGATCGGGCGCGACACCAGGTCGCCGCGCATCGACGGGATGATGCAAAAACTGCAACGATGGTTACAGCCTTCCGATATTTTCAGGTAAGCGAAATGCTTGGGCGTCAGCTTGACGCCCTGCGGCGGCAACAGGTCGAAGAACGGCGCGTGCGGCTTGGGCAGGTGCTTGTGCACGGCAAACATGACTTCGCCGACCGCATGCGGGCCGG
The DNA here is from genome assembly GCF_038896935.1 of Collimonas rhizosphaerae. NCBI lineage: Bacteria > Pseudomonadati > Pseudomonadota > Betaproteobacteria > Burkholderiales > Oxalobacteraceae > Collimonas > Collimonas rhizosphaerae. The sequence goes on along the minus strand of NZ_JBANDC010000001.1, from coordinate 410,877 downwards.
TCACTTCCAGCACCTTCGGGTGGATCTTCTGGATGATGTCGTCGCCGTCGGCATCCTTCTTGGCGCCCAGGCAGCCGGTCACGATGACCTTGCCGTTTTCGCTCAGCGCTTCGCCGATGGCGTCCAGCGACTCTTGCACTGCGGCATCAATAAAACCGCAGGTATTGACGATTACAAGGTCGGCGCCTTGGTACGACTTGGCAGTTTCATAACCTTCCGCGCGCAGCTGGGTCAGGATCTGTTCGGAATCGACCAGCGCCTTGGGACAACCAAGGGATACAAAACCGACTTTAGGGGCGGCGGCTAGTGCAGCCGGTGCAGCTGGCGCGGCGGAGATGACGTTGGACATGGCGGGAGATGGGGTCAAAGCAAAGTCGCTATTGTACCCCTTCCACCGCCATGGTTACCCTGCAAGGTTCGTAAAAACCTGCCGCGGGGCTTGCTCAATGATTATTTTTTTGTCTTGTCCGGCGGCGGCGGTGCAAACGGGAAAGTGCCGAACATGTTCTTGGTCTGGTTTTGCATCTGCTCCTGCATCTGGATGAACAGGCCTTTGCTCTGTTCGATGTAGTTGCTCATCATTCCCTGCATCATCGGCCCCTGGACATTCATGAACTGCGCCCACATTTCCGGGCTGAAAGGCTTGCCTTCGTAAAAACCCTTGGAATTCTCGGTGAGCTTGTTCTGGATATCGATGAACGCCTGGATGTTCTTTTCCAGGTAAGAACCCATCATGCCCTGCATGGCGTGGCCGTAGTAGCGGATGATCTGCGACAGCGCCGCGCTGGAAAACATGGGCGTGCCGTTCGACTCTTCTTCCAGGATGATCTGCAGCAGGATGCTGCGCGTCAGGTCGTCCTCGGTCTTGGCGTCCAGCACAACGAACTCTTCGTTGTCCAGCACCAGCTGCTTGACGTCCGTCAGGGTAATGTATGAACTGGTTTGCGTATCGTAGAGGCGACGATTCGGATACTTCTTGATCAAACGTTCAGACATTTTTTTTGGTGTAGTCATTTCAGTCCCAGGTTGCTGCGCCCATAACGCATTTTATATTTGTTACTTTAGCAATCGACGTTTTGCTACAGTACATCTTCATTATATGCATGTGCAAAGACAGTGCAGGGAGTTTTATTGCATTGCAGTACAAACAAGCGTGTGCAATATCCCGCATGGATTCGCAATCCATGCGGGAAACCGCATCAGCCCATATGCAGGCCGCCGTTCAGCGAGAAGTCGGAACCGGTGGCGTAGCCGCCCTCTTCCGACACGATCCAGGAGATGATGGAAGCGATTTCTTCCGGTTCGCCCAGGCGTTTTACCGGGATCCCGGCAACGATTTTTTCCAGCACGTCCGGGCGGATCGACCGCACCATGTCGGTGCCGACATAACCCGGCGACACGGTATTGACGGTAACGCCCTTGGTCGCCACTTCCTGCGCCAGCGCCATGGTAAAGCCGTGGATGCCGGCTTTTGCGGTCGAGTAATTGGTCTGGCCGAACTGGCCCTTCTGGCCGTTGACCGATGAAATATTGACAATCCGTCCCCAGCCGCGGTCCGCCATGCCGTCGATGACCTGCTTGGTGACGTTGAACAGCGAATTCAGGTTAGTGTCGATGACCGCATCCCAGTCTGCCTTGGACATCTTGCGGAACTGGCCGTCGCGGGTAATGCCGGCGTTATTGATCAGGATATCGACTTCGCCGACTTCCGCCTTGACCTTGTCGAACGCTGCCTTGGTCGATTCCCAGTTGGAGACGTTGCCTTCCGAAGCATGGATATCGAAACCCTTGGCGCGCATGTCGGCCAGCCATTTATCCTTGCGCGTGGAATTCGGCCCGCAGCCGGCTACCACGGTAAAACCATCTGTGCAAAGACGAGTACAAATTGGGGTACCGATGCCGCCCATTCCCCCTGTCACATAAACGATTCGCTTTGCCATCTCTTGTCTCCTTCAAAAAAACGATTCAAAAAATCCATCTGCTTCGTGACTACAACTTCCCCGACAGTCTTCCCGCTGTGTTTTATTCTGCCCTGACTTTGACATACCGTCCCGGCGCAGGTTCGATGACGCTGTACTGAGTATTTCCCAATTTGCGCGGCGCGGCCACTTGTTTTCCTGCATGTTCGGATAAAAATCCGGTCCATTCGGTCCACCAGCTGCCTGGATGTTCAACCGCCGCCGCCATCCATGCTTCGGCATCCACGGCGCCTGCCTTGCCGGCGGCGTTGCCGGTCCAATAACTTCGCTTCTTCTTTGCCGGCGGATTGATCACGCCGGCGATGTGGCCGGAAGCGCCGAGCACGAAGCGGTTCTGTTTCGGCTTCCCGGGATTGAGCAGGGAAACCGAGGCATAGGCTGAGGTCCAGGGCACGATATGATCGTCGCGCGAGGCATAGATGAAAGCCGGCGCATCGATCTTGCCGAGGTCGATCTTTTGTCCGCCTACCGTCAGCGTGCCGGCCTCCTTCAGCGAATTGTCCAGGTACATGTGGCGCAGGTAGTAGCAAAACATCGGCCCCGGCAAATTGGTGCTGTCGGCATTCCAGTACAGCAGATCGAAAGGCGTCGGCTGCTCGCCTTTCAGGTAGTTCGATTCGACATAATTCCACAGCAGGTCGTTGGGACGCAAGCTGGAAAACGCAGAACCGAATTCACGTCCAGGCATCAGGCCGCCCTGGCCGATGGCCTGTTCCCGCATGCGGATCTGCAGGTCGTCGATGTATACGTCGAGGATGCCGGTGTCGCTGAAATCCAGGAAAGCAGTGAGCAAGGTCAGGCTGGCGACCGGATTGTTTTTTTCCGCCGCCAGCTTTGCCAGGGCCGTCGACAGGATCGTGCCGCCGACGCAGAAACCGAGCGTGTTGATCTTGTCCTGGCCGCTGATCTCCTGCACCGCCTGGATCGCGCGGATTGCGCCATCGACGATGTACTGGTCCCAGGTCGCATGCGCCAGCGATTCATCGGCGTTGCGCCAGGAAACCAGGAACACGCTGTGCCCCTGCTCCACCGCATAGCGCACCAGCGAGTTCTGCGGCTGCAGGTCGAGGATATAGAATTTGTTGATGCAAGGCGGCACGATCAGCAGCGGCCGCTGGTACACCTTGGCGGTCAGCGGCGTGTACTGGATCAGCTGGAACAGGTCGTTTTCAAATACCACGGCGCCTTCGGTGGTGGCCACGTCCTTGCCGACCTCGAATGCCGACTCGTCGGTCTGCGACACCCGGCCCTTGTGCATGTCCGCGATCATCTGGGCGATGCCCTTGGTCAGGCTTTCACCATGGGTTTCGACAATTTTCTGCTGCGCCGCCGGATTGGTCGCCAGGAAATTGGAAGGCGCCATGGCGTCGATCATCTGCTGTACGGTAAAGCCGATCTTGCGCTTGAGCTTGGGCGGCGCATCCAGCGCTTCGACCATCGCGTTCAGGAAGTGGGCATTGAGCAGGTAGGCCGCCGCATTGAAGGCATGCAGCGGATTGTCATGCCAGGCCGCGGCGCTGAAACGGCGGTCGGCGATGGCCGGTATGCGCGCTGCCAGCATGTCCTTCCACAGCGCGGACAACTGCTCCGTGTATTCCGCCTGCAGCTTTTCCAGCACCGCCGGATCGAGCGAAATGCCGAGCTCGCCGAAACCCGCCGCGCCGTTCTGGTTTTGCGCGGCTGGATTGAAGCCGAGGAACATGCCGGGGTCGGCTATATGGCCGAGCTGCTGGAGGAACTGGGGATTGAAGGCTTGACTGAATTGCTGCGAGAGTTGCGACAATGCGGCAGGATCGAAGACGGAAAAATTAGGCGTATTCATGCGGTGACCGTTGTTTTGGCTTATTTTCGTGTATCTTTTATCGGATTGACTCTAGAGCAGGAACCAAATGCATATCGTCGCCATCGCATGGATTTACGTTGTCTTCATGATGGCAATTACAGAGGCTACTCCAGTTGCCGGCGTGATGACTTTTTTACTGTACGGTGTTTTTCCTTTGACAATTGTTTTATACCTGATGGGCACGCCGAAACGCAAGAGAAATCGTCAGCGCACTGAAAATTCTAACAGGCTGGCGGCACAGCAAAAAGCTGCCGCCGCCGCAACCGCCGAGACACCTGCTTCGCAAGAAAAACCGGAATCAGCCAAACCATAAGCGACGCCGGTCATTTCAGCCAGATCAGCGAAGCCATGCGGCCGGTCACATGGTCGCGGCGGTAGGAATAAAAATTCCTGTCGCTGACCGTGCACAATCCGCCACCGTAAACATTCTGCACATCTGCCTCGCGCAGCGCAAGCCGCGCCAGCTGATAAATGTCGGCCAGGTATTTGCCCGGCCGCTGTGCGATCGGCGCAAAGCAGGCTTCGGCCTGCTGCCTTGCCTGGCCAGCCGGCGCCGCGTCGGCGAATGCCGCCAACACATCGGCGCCGACCTCGAACCGTTCGGGGCCGATGGCCGCGCCCAGCCAGGCGGCAATCGGCCCGGCGCCGGCGGCACGCATGCGCGCCACGGTATTTTGCAGCACCCCGCCCTGCAGTCCGCGCCAGCCGGCATGCGCGGCGCCGACCACGGCGCCGTTCATATCGGCAAACAAGACCGGCAGGCAATCGGCGGTCTGTATTGCGCACACTACGCCGGCCCGGGTGGCAATGGCGGCATCCGCTTCGACGCCGGCGACGGCAGCGCCGGCGTCGACCACATGATGGCCGTGGACTTGCGCCAGCCACAGCGGCGACGCCGGCAGCAAGACATCCAGTTGCGCACGGTTGGATTCGACCGTGGGCAGCAGGTCGCCGACATGGCTTCCAAGGTTCAGGCCGCCGCCGCCGTTGCCGTCGTCATACGGCCCCTGGCTGGCGCCGCCGCCGCGCAAGGTGGCAAAAGCGCCAATATTCGGCGGCAATCCAGGCCAGTCCGGAATGATCAATTGCATGCGCCGAAGGCTCCTTCTTTCCGTTTAGTCCACAAAACCGCGACCGTCATTCCGGCACGCTCATGCCGGCGCGCACCAGCAGCGCGGCGAAATCCTCCGGCAGCGGCGCATGCCACTCGCAAGCCTTACCCGTGCTCGGATGGATCAGGCCCAGGCGCGACGCCTGCAGGGCCTGGCGCGGGAAAGCCGGCATCAGGTGTTGTTTGCCGTACAAGGCGTCGCCCACCAGCGAAAACCCGAGCGACTGCATGTGGACGCGGATCTGGTGGGTACGCCCAGTTTCCAGGCGACAACCCATGAGACTGACCGGACGCCGCTCCAGCAGGCCGGTCGCCAGCCGCTGGTAGTGGGTGATGGCGGGCTTGGCGATCAGGCTGTCGGATACCGCCATCTTGATGCGGTCGCGCGGATGGCGCGCCATGGGACTGTCCACGGTTCCGTTCAGCTGCGGCGTGCCCCACACCAGCGCCAGGTACTGGCGCTTGACGGTACGGGCCTGCAGCTGGCGCACCAGGTCGGTCTGCGCTTCCAGCGTCTTGGCGACCACCATCAGGCCGCTGGTGTCCTTGTCCAGGCGATGCACGATGCCGGCGCGCGGCACTCCTGCCAATGCCGGCCAGCGGAACAGCAGGCCGTTGAGCAAGGTTCCTGACCAGTTGCCGGCGGCGGGATGCACCACCAGGCCGGCCGGCTTGTTGATGACAATGATTGCCGCATCTTCGTAAACCACATCCAGCGCCATGTCTTCCGGCGTGAACGCCTTTTCGTCGGGCGCCGGCTGCGGCAGCACCACCACGGTTTCATCGCCGTAGGTGGTCATCTTGGTGGTGCCCGGCTTGCCGTCGACGGTAACGTGCCCGGCTTCGATCCATTGCTGGATGCGGCTGCGCGAATATTGCGGCACCAGGGTTGAAACTACTTTATCCAGGCGCGTGCCGCACACATCCGGTGTCAATTGCAGTACTATCGGCGCGCTGGCAGTAGCCGCGTCGCCGTCGTCGACATAGTCGATATCGGCCTCTAAATCAGCGTCAGGCAGACTTTCAGCCAAATTTGGCTTGGTAAATGACATCACTTGAAGTCCCATCAGCTATAATCAATCGTTGTTAATACACGTAAATACGCGCAATCTTGCAAACCACTATGCAAAAAAGACTCTTAAAACTAGCTGCTGTCGCATTCGCTCTATCCTTATCTGCGTGTGGCTTATTGCCAGACAAAGTCGATGAAACCGCAAACTGGTCCGCCCCCCGATTATACTCGGAGGCCAAGGATGAAATGAACAGCGGCGGCTACGATAAGGCAATTAAGTACTTTGAAAAGCTGGAATCGCGTTATCCGTTCGGCACCTACGCGCAACAGGCGCAGATGGATATCGCCTATGCCCACTACCGGCAAGGCGAACAGCCTGAGGCGCTGGCGGCAATTGACCGCTTCATCAAGCTGCATCCGAACCACCCTAACGTAGACTACATGTACTACCTGCGCGGCCTGGTCAACTTCAACGACAAGATCAGCATTTTCGACTTCCTGTCGAGCGAGGACGCCACCGAGCGCGATCCGAAAGCGGCGCGCGATGCATTCGACGCCTTCAAGCAGGTGGTGGTCCGCTTCCCCGAGAGCACCTACGCCCCCGATTCGCTGGCGCGCATGAAATACCTGGTGAATGCGCTGGCGCAGTATGACGTCCACGTCGCCAGCTACTATTACCGCCGCGGCGCGTATGTGGCGGCTGCCGACCGCGCGCAAAGCGCCATCCAGCAATATCGCGATGCGCCGGCGGTGGAAGAAGCGCTGCATATCATGGTGCAGTCTTACGAAGCCCTGGGCCTGACGCAATTGCATGACGACGCTGAGCGCGTGCTGAAGAAAACCTACCCGAACAGCAAGTATGTCGGCGGTACCGGCACCGACAGCACCAAGGTAGTAAAAGCGCCTTGGTGGAAATTCTGGTAACAGGCAGGCTCGCACTAAATAAAAATGCCCCGTTCTTCCAAGCGGGGCATTTTATTTTGAGGCTATGCTTGTCGCCACGCGCCAGCCAGTAGTCTTGCTTGCCTGAACGGCTTGGCTTGTCAAAGGCCGGAAGCGGGACGCGACCTGCCGGCCAGCAGATTATTGGGACGCGCTTTCACCCCATGGATCTGAAACAGATGCTGCTGGAACTGCTGCGTGGCGTACTCCCAGGAATATTCCAGCGCATGTTCCCGCACCTCGCGCCGGTCTAGCGCCAGGGCCCGCTGGCAAGCCGAGGTCAAGTCCTCGTCCAGTATCCCGGAGCGCCCGTGCGCCACCACATCGAGCGGACCGGCGACCGGATAAGCGGCGACCGGCACCCCGCATGCCATGGCTTCGACCATGACCAGCCCGAAGGTATCGGTATGGCTGGGAAACACCATCACGTCGGCGCAGTTGTAATACGAGGTGAGCTCATGGTGCGGCTTGGCGCCCAGGAACTGCACATCCGGATAGCGCTGCTGCAGCTCTTCGCGCAGCGGGCCGTCGCCGATCACCCATTTGCTGCCCGGCAGGTCAACCTGCAGGAACGACTCGATGTTCTTTTCCACCGCCACCCTGCCGACGTAGAGGTACAAAGGGCGGACGATGCAAGCGTGGTCCTCGTCGACCGGCTTGAAACGTTCGGTATCCACCCCTCGGCCCCACAACACCAGATGGCGGAAGCCGCGCTGCTCCAGCTCCTTGAGCACATGCGGCGTCGGCACCATCACCGCTTTCGAAGGACCGTGGAACCAGCGCAGCCAGCGGTAGGTCAGCGCCTTGGGCAGGATCGAACGCGCGCTCAGGTACTCGGGGAAACGGGTATGGTAGGCGGTCGTAAAGCCTATTCCCTGGCGCAGGCAGAAACGCCTGGCGGCCAGGCCCATCGGCCCTTCGGTCGAGATATGGATGCAGTCGGGCCCAAACGCCTTCAGGCTGGCCGCGATCCTGGCATAAGGCTTGTGCGCCAGGCGGATTTCCGGATAGGTGGGACAGGCGAAAGTCGGGAAATCGTCGGGGCTCAGCAGCAGCACTTCGTGGCCGTTATGGCGCAAGCATGCGCTGGTGGCGCGCAAAGTATTGACTACCCCGTTGATCTGCGATTGCCCGGCGTCCGTTACGATGGCAATTCGCATAATTCTTTAACCTTCTTGCCGGACACTGGATTCTTTTGCTGCATGATTTCCTGCCAGGTCACCAGGCGCAATTCGCCGCTGGCTTCTTCCACCAGCGCCGACAGGCTTTCCACCCAGTCGCCGTCGTTGCAATAGGTGATGCCGTTGATGTCGCGGATTTCCGGCTTGTGGATATGGCCGCAAATGACGCCGTCCAGGCCCTTCTTCTGCGCTTCCGCCGCCAAGGCATCTTCAAATGAAGAAATGTAGTTCACGGCGTTTTTCACCTTCAGCTTCAGGTATTGCGAGAGCGACCAGTAAGGCAGGCCGGCGCGTGCGCGCCAGCCGTTGAACCATTGGTTGAATTTCAGGATCACGGTGTACAGGCTGTCGCCCACGTACGCCAGCCATTTGGCGCAGGCGATCACGCCGTCGAAACGGTCGCCGTGCAGCACCAGCATGCGTTTCCCCTGCGCGGTGGTATGCACCAATTCATCGCGAATCCGGATACCGCCGAAGTCCAGATCGATGAATTGGCGCACAGCCTCGTCATGGTTGCCGGGCACAAAAATCACCTCGGTTCCCTTGCGCGCTTTTTTCAGCACCGTTTGCACTACGTTGTTGTGGACCTGGTCCCAGTACCAGCGGCGCTTCAGCTGCCAGCCGTCGATGATGTCGCCGACCAGGTACAGGGTGTCCGACTCGGTCGCGCGTAAAAACTCCAGCAGGCGAGCAGCCTGGCAGCCGGTGGTTCCCAGGTGGACATCGGAAATCCAGATGGTGCGAAAGCGGATCGGATCTCGCTTGGCGCCGGCGCCGGCGCTAACGCCGGCGCCGGAATTTGCGCCAAACAACGCAGCTTCCAGAAACTGTTCACCTGGTTTCATGTCGCCCTCGTTTCTTTAAGATAGTGGCGCGCATAGCGCTGGTCCAGCTTGGACAAGGGCAGCAGCAGGAAAAAATCGGCGGAGTGAAAATCGGGATCCCAGGCCGGGTCGCCGCAGACCCAGGCGCCGCTGCGCAGATAGCCTTTCAGCAGCGGCGGCATCTGCGCCACATGGCCGGCTTCACGCTCATGGACCGGAAACGGCACATGCGGCGTGACCCGGTATTCCGCCGGAGCGAAATTGCCCGGCTCCAGGCTGTGGTACAAGGCCGCGGCGTTGTGCCCGCCGTCGGCCAGGCTGACGCTGGCGCAGCCCATCAGGTAGTCGCAGCGTTCGCGCCGCATGAAGGCCGCCAGGCCGGCCCACAGCAGCATGATGACGCTGCCGCTGCGGTATTCGGGATCGATGCAGGCGCGCCCGGCTTCGGCAATGCTGCTGCGCAGGTTGTCGAGGCGACCGAGGTCGAATTCCTGTTCCGAGTAATAACGCCCCATGCTTCTTGCCGCATGCGGGCTCATGACGCGATAGGTGCCAACCACGCGCAAGGTGTTGGTGTCGCGCACGATCAGGTGATCGCAATAAGAGTCGAATTCATCGCTGTCCAGGCCATCCGCATTGGCCAGCGCGGACAAGCCCATCGTCTCGATAAAAACCTTATAGCGCAGACGCTGCACTTCGCGTACTTCTTCCGGCGTACTGGCAAGACTAACCGTCAACTTGGAAACACTCGTACTTGCTTCGCCAGGATTCGTTAGTAGTTGCATTCATCGTCCTTTCTGATTGTGACGATGACAAGCCTAACCACGGATTACTTCAAGAAAATGACAGGTTTATTTCGGTTTTATGACATAGCAACAGTGTCGAAAATGCAATCGAAACGATCTGGATGCCGCCGTTTTTCGATAGGCCGCGCACATGCCGCCCATAGGCAAACGGGGTCCGGATTTGCACGCCGGCTTTCGCCATCGCACAAATCCGGACCCCGTTCAGCGCACTGCGCAGTACGGCCGGGCTGTCTTATTTTTCCTTCTTCGGACGGCCCGCCTTCACCGGCGGCAGGCTGGCCACGGCCAGCTTCAGGTTGGCTAGGCCCAGTTCGCGGATCAAGGCAACGCCGACCCGCAGCAGCTCGCTCTTCTTCACTTCCAGGCCGGCTTTCAAGAATGTTTTCTTGACGTCGCCCAGCACCTGGTATTCATCGGCCGGCATGGTGAAGCTGTCGCGCACCAGCTTGGCTTTCTTTACCTTGCCCTTCAAATCCGGCAGCGACTTGATGCTTGGCGCAGGCTTGGCTGCAACCGGCTTGGTAGCCAGCAAGGGCTTAGGCAAAGGCTTTGCGGCTGCCTTCACTACTGGCTTGGCAGCAGGCTTTGCCGCCGGCTTGGCAGCTGGACGCGCAACAGGCTTGGCCTTGGCAACGGTTTTTGGCGCTGCAACCGGCTTTTTGACGACACGTTTCACAATTTTACTGGTAACCATTCAACTCTCCAAAATTAAATCGTATAAATAATATATACAATTATTCCATCGTCGGCAAGAACAGCTTCAACAAACACAACAAATTCATCAAGCCGTCACAATTTACAACCAGAATCGCGACTCCTCCTCCGCCATATTTCGACTTTCCGATGAACTTAAACTTGAAACGCTTTTTGTGCAAGTATCTGGCCGGCCTTGCGCTGTGCCTGCCGCTGCTGGCGAATGCGGCGGCCGACGCCATCGTGGTCGGCCAGGCCATCGACCTGTCCGGCCCCAATGCCGACCTCGGACGCGATTATGTGGCGGGCATCAAGACCTATTTCGACGTGCTCAACGCCAAAGGCGGGATCAACGGCCGCCGCATCCAGTACCTGGTGCGCGACGACCGCGGCCAGGCCGACCAGGCGGTGAAAGCGGTCGCCGAACTGATCACCCAGGCCCACGTCTCTTACCTGTTCGGCGGCGTCGGCGACGATGTCACCCGGGCCGTGCTGGATTCCGCCGAATTCAAGCGCAGCGGCCTGACGCTGTACGCGCCGCTGGCCGGCGCCGATTACCGGAAAGATGCCAAAATCCTGTTCTGGCGGCCCAGCTACCAGCAGGAAATCCGCCATATATTTTCCCATTTCGACAAGCTCGGCATCAAGGACGTCGGCGTGGTGTACCAGGAATCGGCCGCCACCGCCGACGCTTACCAGCGCCTGGCCGAACAGATGAAGGAAAGCGGCATCAGGCTCAGCGGCACGGTCCACCTCGGCAACGATCTCGCCAGGATGCGCAGCGAAACAGCGCAGCTGGCCAGCGCCAAACCGGGGTTCGTGATCATGATCGCCGATACCGTGAATGCCGGGGTATTCCTGAAAGAATTCCGCAAGCTGGCGCCGCAAACCTTCGTCGCCGGCTCGTCCCTCACCAACCTGACCACGCTGCGCCAGCTGGCGGGTGGCAAGGCCGTGGAGTGGACGGTGTTCTCGCAAGTCGTCCCGAACCCCAACATCGGCAGCTCGTCGATACAGCTGGAACATTTGAACATGATGCGGAAGTATCGCGACGAGCCGGTATCGGCATTGACGCTGGAAGGATTTACCGCGGCAAAATCATGGCTGCGCCTGCTGCCGGCCGGCAAACGCGCCGCCGGCCAGGCCGAATACGCCATTCCCGGCGGCGGTTTCGACATTGGCGGTTACATGGTGGGCGACGTCGCCGACAGCAACCACCTCTCCAGCTATGTCGACATGGCGCTGTTCAACAAATCCAGCGGACTGACTTACTGAAGCAGCCCAGCCGCACTTCAGCGGCAAACATGACAAATCAGGGAGCAAATCAAAAAACCGGCCGGCTTGATGCCGCGCCGGCTGCTGCAGGCAATCAGGTCCGGCGGATGGAAAAATCGACGCCGATCTCGCGCCACCAGTCCTGTTCCTTGGTCATCCAGTAAGTCGCGGTGGGATGGTCTTCAATCCAGTCGCGCTTGATGTCGAGTTCGATCTTGCTCTTCATCTTCAGGCGCAATTCGTCGAGGTCGATCTCGATCCGCGAATGCAGGAACATCACCGCCAGGCGCAAAGCCAGCACCGCCTTGGAAAAATCCGGATCCAGCAGCGCATCGCTGATCTTGCGCAGGTTGCCCTTCTGGCCAAGGATCAGCATGCTCATGGCGCGCTGTTCGCGGGTAGTGAAACCGGACAGGTCGGCGTTCTCGATCAGGTAGGCGGCATGCTTGTGATAACCGCTCTGCGACACCACCAGCCCGACTTCATGCAGCAAGGCGCTCCAGTGCAGGTACTGGCTGAGGCCGTCGCTGCTGGGCTTGAGCATTTCGAACAGCGAGGTTGCTGTTTCGGCGACCCGGCTGGCGCGTAGCTGGTCGACATGGAAACGCTGGGAAAAATCGTGCACCGACTGGTCGCGCCGGTCCAGCCGCGTGCCGCGCAACTGCAGGTCCCACATCACGCCCATGCGCAGGCCGGCTTCGATCGGCTGGATCACCTCGATGCCGAGTTCCTGCATCAGGCCGATCAGCACCGCCAGGCCGCCGACCATGACCGCGGCGCGCTCCGGCTTCATGCCCAGCAGGTCGATCCGGCTGACGTGGCCGAACTCGACGAAACAGGCGCGCAGGGCCTCCAGGCTGGTGTACGACAGGCGATGGTCGCCCAGGCCGTTTTTCTCGATAGTCTCGGCAATCGCCCGGATCGTGCCGGAAGAGCCATACGCATGGCTCCAGTTTTGCGGCCGGTACGGCGGCGCCGCGTCTTCGAAATGGCTGCGAGCGGACAGCACCGCAGCGTCGTAAGCCTCGGCCGTGATCTGGCCGTCGGCGAAAAACGCCAGGCTCTGGTTGACCGTGCCGATGCCGAACGATTCGACCCGTTCGATCTGCTGGCCGCGTCCCAGGATCAGCTCGGTGGAGCCGCCGCCGATATCCAGCACCAGCCTTTTTTCATTCGGCAGGCGCAGCATGCTGGCGACGCCCATATAGATCAGCCGGCCTTCCTCTTCGCCCGAAATGATTTCAATCGGATAGCCGATGACCTGTTCGGCGATCGGCAGGAATTCCGCCGCATTCTTGGCCACGCGCAAGGTGTTGGTGGCCACCACCCGCACCGCTTCCAGCTGGTAGTCGGCCAGGATGCTGCGGAAGCGCGACAGCGAATCCAGCGCAACCTGCATCGCCTGTTCGGTCAGGTAACCTTTGGCGTCAAGGCCGGCAGCCAGTCGGATCGGGTCGCGCGCACTCTTGATGACGCGGATCGCATCACCATTGTATTTGCCTATATGCAAACGGAAACTGTTCGACCCCAAATCCACTGCTGCAAACATTGCTTACCTTTATCCAAACGAGCGTTCGAGAAAAACCGGCCTGGCCGGCCGGGATTAGACACTGTGACGAACTGCGACAATAGAGCCGGATTATTACATGCTGATGACAAACCGTCAGGGCAGCTTAGCCGATCGCAACCGATCGCACCAGGCCAAAACGACAGCGCGGCGGCGATGCGGCAGACCACATCCTCTCACAAGCGCGGACAGTTAGCTGCCGACCGTCTCGCCGCTCCAGAATGCCTGCACCGCGCTCAGTTCCCGGGTCCGCCTGAACGGCGGCAGGCTCTGCCAGATGCGGCGGCCGTAGCCCTTGGAAATCAGGCGCGGATCGCAGATCATCAGGACGCCGCGGTCGGTTTCGTCGCGGATCAGGCGGCCGGCGCCCTGCTTCAGGTTAATGATGGCCGCCGGCAACTGGTGATGCATGAAACCGTTCATGCCCTTCGATTCCAGCGCGTCTATGCGCGCCGCCAGCACCGGATCGTCCGGCGGCGAGAACGGCAGCTTGTCGATGATCACCAGCGACAGCGCCTCGCCGCGCACGTCGACGCCCTCCCAGAAGCTCTGGCTGCCGACCAGCACGGCGTTGCCGGCGGCGCGGAAGCGGTCCAGCAGCTCGGTGCGCCCGGCCTCGCCCTGCACCATCAAGGGAAAATCCAGGTGGCGCGCTTCGAATTCGGCCCGCAGCCGCTCGGCTGCACGGTTCACTGCGCGTATTGTGGTGCACAGCAGGAATGCGCGGCCGCCGGAGGCTTCGATCACCGGCAGCGCAGCGTCGATGACGGCGTCGGTATAGTCCGGCGAATTGGGCTGCGGCAGGTTCTGCGGCACGTATAGCAAGCCTTGTTCGCCATAGTCGAAGGGACTGGGCCAGGACTGCGCCGGCTCGTCCCACAGGCCCATTTGCGAGGCGTAGTGCTGGAAATCGTTCTTCACCGCTAGCGTGGCCGAAGTGAAGATCCAGGAACGCGCCACGCCTTCGCGCTGCTTGTTGAAAATCGGCGCTATCGACAAGGGCGTCTGGTGCAGCTGCAGGGAAGAAGAAAAGGCTTCCACCCACAGCACGCTGCCTTCGTCGTCCTCTGCGTCGGCGGCCTTGGCTTTCTTCGGCGGCTTGCCGCCAGCCGCGGCAGGCGCGCTGTTCCAGCCGTCCAGCTTGTAGCCCAGCTCGACCGCGCGGGTGCGGCACTGCTCGATGGTTTCGGCCCGCTCCGCCTGTTTTTCCAGGACGGCGATCATGCCGTGCAGCTGTGCCCGCATGGTTTCCAGCGCCGGGAAAAATATGCTCGAGGCAGCAATCTGGTTGACCGCCAGCCGCACCACGTCCTGCGGAAAAGCCAGGCGCATGTCGCGCGCGGCCTTTTCCACCGGCAGCACCACTTGCCCCCAGTCGGCGCCGTCGCGCGCATGCGACAAGCCTTCCGCCAGCACGTCGCGGCACAGTTCCAGGATCTGCGAAGTGGAGACGGTATTGCCGAAAAATAAAGTGGCGACCTCGGGCAGCTGGTGCGCTTCATCGAAGATGATGGTGTTGGCCGACGGCAGCAGCTCGGCGACGCCGGTATCCTTCAGGGCGACGTCGGCAAAGAACAGGTGGTGGTTGACCACCACCACGTCAGCCTGCTGCGCTTCCTTGCGCGCCTTCATCACGAAGCAATCCTGGTAATACTGGCACTCGGCGCCCATGCAGGTATCGCGGGTCGAGGTCACCAGGTTCCAGATCGGCGCGGTTTCCGGCACATTGGACAACTCCGCCTTGTCGCCGGACGAAGTGGTTTTCATGAAACGGGAAATTTCGCGCAGGTAGCCGACATCCTCGCGCGACGTCATGCGGCCGTTCTGCAGCGTGCGCTCCAGGTGGAAATGGCAGACGTAGTTGGCGCGCCCTTTCAGCAGCGCCACCGAGACCGGCGCGCTGAGCGCCCTGCGCACGGTCGGGATGTCGCGCAAGAACAGCTGGTCCTGCAAGTTCTTGGTGCCGGTCGAGACAATCACCTTGCCGCCCCACAGCAAGGCCGGCACCAGGTAGGCGAAGGTCTTGCCGGTGCCGGTGCCGGCCTCGGCGATCAGCGTGCGCTGCTGGGCGATGGCGTCGGCGATGGCTTTCGCCATTTCGGTCTGCGCCTGGCGCGGCCGGAAGCCGCCGACCGCCTGTCCAAGCGGACCGGTGCTGGCGAACAGGCGATCGATGTCGGCGTCGTGCGTGCCGGCTGGCGCGGCGGCGGCTACAGCGGCGACGCTTTCAGCGGCAAGGGGGGATGTATCTTCGGTCAAGGTAACTTACTTAAAGCTGAGGCTGGATGGTTATCCTACCAGCCACGGGGTGGGCTATCAGGCAGGGATGTCGGGAATTAATTGCATTCTTAACAGCGTGATCTGGTCTTTCAGTTGCAATTTGCGCTTTTTCAGGCGGCGCAACTGCAATTCTTCGTGCAAGACCTGATTTGTCATGGTATGAATGGCCGCATCCAGGTCGCGATGTTCGACTTCAAGTTCTATAATGCGGCGCAGGATTTCTTCTCGATCGATCATGGTCATATTCTAGCGTTGGAAAATGTTAACATATGGAAACACGTTGAAAATCATTCCTGCGTATAATATTTCCCATCAACTTCATACTGTATTACTGTGAATGAATGGCGATTTGACGCCGGATCCAGAATTACCTAGAACAGGATGCAGTTTAATCTACCCAGACGAATGAGCCAATACAAGATCGAAGCCGGCACCGGCCAACACATCGGTGACCGCCAGGAACAACAGGACCGGACTGCATTATTCACTGCCCCAAAAGCACCGGGTTACATGATGGCAGTACTCGCCGACGGCATGGGCGGCCGCAGCGGCGGCGCACTGGCTGCCGAGCAGGTGATCTGCACCGCCAAGCAGATCTTCGAAGGTTTCTCGCCGCTGATCGACAATGTCGAAACCATGCTGCAGAACATCGCGCTGGAGACGCACACCGTCATCAAGCTGAGCGGCTTCTCCAACGACAAGGATCCGCACACCACCATGGTGATCCTGGTGCTGTCGCCGGACGGCACGGCTACCTGGGGCCATGTCGGCGATTCACGCCTGTACCGCTTCGAGGGCCCTAATTTCGCCGAGCACACCATCGATCATTCCTACGTCGAGAAACTGGTGAGCGAAGGCAAGCTGTCGCGCAGCGAGGCGAAATCGCACAACCTCTCCAACATCCTGCTCAACGCGCTGGGGTCGAGCACCGATACGCCCACGGTCAGCATCAGCCGCTACACCGGCCTTAAGGCTGGCGATGCTTTCCTGCTGTGCTCGGACGGGCTATGGCATTACTTTACGGAAGATGAACTGGGTGCGGCCATCGCCATGAACAAGCCGCGCGATGCGGCTGAAATGCTGATCACCAAGACCCGCAAGCGCGCCGAAGGCCACGCTGCCGACAATTGCACTTTTGCGATCGTCAAGCTGGTGGCGCTGCCCAAGGAAGCGCAGAACTACACCGTCAAGAAAATGCGCCGCGCGGTGTAAGCCGCACGGCTGGCCCGGGCTACGGAGCGGAAGCCGGCGGCGGCGTTGCTGCTGCCGGCGCCGCTGGTGCGGCGGCAGCCTTCTTCGCGGCCAGGTCCTTGGCCTTGGCGACCTTGTTGTCGGCAACTTCCTTCTGGCGTGCTGCCGAGTCCTTTGCCTTTTTCTCGAAAGCGGCGGCATTCGCTGCCCGCTCCGATGCCTTCGCGGCCTCATCCTGCCGCGCTTTTTGCAGTTTGGCGTTATGCTCGGCCACCCGCTTGTCGGCCTCGCCCATATGCTTGCGGGTATTGGCGGTGACTTCCTTATCCTTTGCCGCGCCTTGCTTGACCTTTTCCGCGTTGCTCACTTCTTTCGCCTGCTGATCCTGGGCTTTCTGCGCTGCTTCGGCCGGTTGCCCGGCATCGTGCACTTCCAGCGCCTTGTCGCGCTCGTCGGCCCGGTCCTTGCGCAAGAAAGCGTTGGCGGTGATGTCGATCGGACGGATGGTCTTCATCGCCAGGCGCCGCTGTTCCTTGGCGATGTCGAGGCAGTGGTTGACGAAGAATTTCTGATAGCAGGCCCGGCGCTGTTCCAGGTCGCGCGCCTCGACTTCAGCCTTGGCGTCGGCGACATCGGCCAGCGCCCGGTTCGCGGTCTCCACCGAAGTCAGCGTTTCCAGCGGGTAGCGCGCGCTCAGCTCGGCGGCCGGCTGGTCTACCGGCTTGAGTTCGATGTCGGCGGCCAGGACAGCAGGGCCGGCGCACAGCGCCAGCAGCAGCGCAGCCATGCCCGGCAAGAGCGGGCGCCGGCGACGCGCGGGCGTCAGCGGCGATGACAAAGGGGCCAGGATCAAAGAGGCAAATTCCACGTAAACCTATCCATTTCTATACGTTATTTTCTTTACAGCCGTATTTACAGCCTTACTTACACGACTTATACAATAGAGTCGGCCTCGGAACGCCGCTCGCTATCCATGTACTCGCGCGACTGCATCTCCATGATACGCGACACGGTACGGTGGAACTCGTTGGCCAGCATGCCTTGCGTGTACAGCTGGTCCGGCTCTACCGCGGCCGACATGATCAACTTGATCTTGTGATCATAGAACACATCGATCAGCCAGGTAAACCGGCGCGCCTCGGACGACATCGCCGCCGACATCTGCGGAATACCGGACAATATCACCGTATGGAAGCGGCTGGCAATTTCGAGATAATCGTTTTGCGAACGCGGGCCGCCGCACAAGGTGCTGAAATCGAACCAGATGACGCCGCCGGCCCGGCGCAGGGCCTTGATTTTACGCGCTTCGATATCGACTATCGGATCTTCGTCGGCAGTATCGGCAACGCCGGCAAACGCATGGCGCAAGGCGCGGTCGGTATCGGCGTTGAGCGGCGCATGGTAGCTCTCGACCTGTTCCAGGGCGCGCTTGCGGTAATCGATGCCGGCATCGATATTCATCACGTCCAGGTTGTCTTGCAACAGCTTGATGGTGGGCAGCATGCGATCGCGGTGCAAACCGTCGGGATACAGCGTGCTCGGCTCGTAGTTCGAGGTCATCATGAATGACACGCCGTTGTCGAACAAGGCTTTCAGCAGGTTGTAGAGAATCATTGCGTCGGCGATGTCGGACACGTGGAATTCGTCAAAACAGATCAACCGGTATTTCCTGGCGACCCGTTTCGCCACTTCATCGAGCGGATCGGCGACGCCCTTGAGCTCGTCCAGCTGGCGGTGCACGGCGCGCATGAATTCATGGAAATGCAGGCGCGTCTTGCGCACCACCGGCACCACCGAATAAAAGCTGTCCATCAGGAACGACTTGCCGCGCCCCACCCCGCCCCACATGTACACGCCGCGCGGCACATCCGGCCGCAGGATCAGGCGCTTGAAGGAATTGGAACGCTGCGCCTTGTACTCGACCCATTCATCGTAAGCCTGCTGCAGGCGATCGACCGCGCGCCGTTGCGCATCGTCCGCCTGGAAACCTCGTTGCGTCAGTGCCTGTTCGTAAAACTCTAAGACGTTCATTGTGTTTTCAATTCTTGACGAAAAACCAAAACCGGTTTGCCGGCTTCACAGATTGGCAAAAAACCAACCATGTTTTTTCAAGCCGCTAAAAATAAAAATGGGCGAGCTTTCGCTCACCCACATCAAACCAGGCAGTACATCCAGCAACTATGACCGCCCCATCTCTACCAGTACCCGGCTAGGGTAGGCTTTTTCCTTGCCGCCGAAACTGAGCGGCAGGTTTGCCCCCAAGCCAAGGCCGACCGCACCTATGCCGCCGCTGCCGCCGGTGGCGCCGATGCCGATGCTCGGCGAATTCAGCCCGGGCGGAGCGCGATACACCACTTCAGAAGTACGGTAGCCGGGCTTGTTGCAGACCACATGCAGGTCGCCGTCGGCTTCGACAATCAGGACATTGCCAGGTGTGACCACATTCCAGCGGCTGCTGTCGGTTTTCACCACGCAGCGCGCGCCAGCCAGCTGCTGGCTGTCGGATGTGGCCTCAATCTGCACGCGGCCGTTATCCGACGCTGTAGTCGCGCAGCCGGACAATGCAACGCCTAACGACAGTATCAGATAACGCATGCACTTCTCCCTTAGAAATTCAGGGACCGTTTGTCGACCGCCAGCGCCGCTTCCTTGGTCGCTTCCGACAAGGACGGGTGCGCGTGGCAGATACGGGCGATGTCTTCCGCAGATGCGCGGAATTCCATCGCCACCACGGCTTCTGAAATCAATTCCGATGCCATTGGACCAACAATGTGGACGCCCAGGATTTCGTCAGTCTTGGCGTCCGCCAGGAACTTGACCATGCCCGAGGTATCACCCAAGGCGCGTGCCCGGCCATTGGCCAGGAACGGGAAAGTACCCGCCTTGTATGCTACTCCATCTGCCTTCAGTTGTTGTTCTGTCTTGCCGACCCACGCGATTTCCGGCGAAGTGTAGATCACCCAAGGAATTGTATTGAAGTTCACATGGCCGTGCTGTCCGGCAATACGCTCGGCAACCGCCACGCCTTCTTCCTCAGCCTTGTGCGCCAGCATCGGGCCGCGCACCACGTCGCCTACCGCCCAGACGTTCGGCAGGTTGGTCTTGCAATCGCCGTCGACGGCGATGAAACCGCGCTCGTCCAGCTGCAGGCCAACGCCTTCGGCGTTCAGGCCGATGGTGTTAGGGATACGGCCGATCGACACGATCAGCTTGTCGTACACCGCTTTTTGCGCCGCGCCGGTGGCGTCGACATATTCCACTGTGACATCATTCTTGCCGGCCGTGATGGCGCCGATCTTGACGCCCAGGCTGACCTTCAAGCCTTGCTTGGTGAACAGCTTGCCGGCTTCCTTGGCGATCTGCTCGTCGACCGCGCCGAGGAAAGTCGGCAATGCTTCCAGCACGCTGACATCCGAGCCGAGACGACGCCAGACGCTACCCATTTCGAGGCCGATCACACCGGCGCCGATAACACCCAGTTTAGCCGGAACCGCGTCAATTGCCAGTGCACCGGTATTGGACAGGATCAGTTTTTCGTCAAACGGCGTGCCGGGCAAGGCGCGCGGATTGGAGCCGGTAGCCAGGATGATGTGCTTGGCGGTAATGGTTTCTTCGGCAGCGCCGGCGACCTTGATTTCGTAAGCGTTGGCATCGCCCTTGACGAAAGAGCCGCGGCCATGGAAAAAGGTGACCTTGTTTTTCTTGAACAGGTACAAGATGCCTTCGTTGTTCTGCTTGACGACGCTAT
Organism: Collimonas rhizosphaerae; assembly: GCF_038896935.1. Taxonomy (NCBI): domain Bacteria; kingdom Pseudomonadati; phylum Pseudomonadota; class Betaproteobacteria; order Burkholderiales; family Oxalobacteraceae; genus Collimonas; species Collimonas rhizosphaerae. The sequence continues at coordinate 390,425 of NZ_JBANDC010000001.1, read as the reverse complement.
CCTTGCGCGCCAGCATCTGCCCCAGGTTCAGTCCCAGGCCCTTGACTTCAATACCATGGTCGGCGAACGCATGGCCGGCGTGTTCGTAGTGTTCGGACGATTGCAGCAATGCCTTGGATGGAATGCAGCCTACGTTGGTGCAGGTGCCGCCCGGCGCAGGGCCGTTCTTGGCGTTTTTCCATTCATCGATACAGGCAGTATTGAAGCCCAGCTGCGCGGCGCGGATTGCTGCGATATAGCCGCCGGGACCGCCACCGATCACAACGACATCAAATTGTTTGCTCATTTCCATCCTTCGAATTATTGCCTTGCCAACTCATGCCCCATATGCCGTCAACTCAGGCAGCCGGCTTGCGGCTCGGGTAAAAATCACAGTGGCAAGGCGCTCATCATTTACTAAGCCACCTAAACGATGCGCCCTGCTCCATTTTCCCCTCGGGAAACAAGAGTCAGGGCGCTCTCGCCTGGCGAGACTTGACGCTTACAGGTCCAGCAACAGGCGGGCTGGATCTTCCAGCGCTTCCTTCATCGCGACCAGGGCCAGCACAGCTTCACGACCATCGATGATACGGTGATCATAAGACATTGCCAGGTAGTTCATCGGACGGATCACGATCTGGCCGTTTTCAACCACCGCGCGGTCCTTGGTCGCATGCACGCCCAGGATTGCCGATTGCGGCGGGTTGATGATCGGCGTCGACAGCATCGAACCGAAAGTGCCGCCGTTCGAGATCGAGAAAGTGCCGCCGGTCAGGTCGTCCAGCGTCAGCTTGCCGTCCTTGGCCTTGGCGCCGAATTCGCCGATTTTCTTTTCGATGTCGGCGATCGACATCTGGTCCGCGTCACGCAACACCGGCACCACCAGGCCGCGCGGCGAACCGACTGCGATGCCGATATCGAAATAGCCGTGGTAGACGATGTCGTTGCCGTCCACCGATGCATTGACGATCGGGTATTTCTTCAGCGCCGCAACCGCAGCCTTGACGAAGAACGACATGAAACCCAGCTTGACGCCGTGTTCCTTTTCGAACTTGTCCTTGTATTTGGTGCGCAGGTCCATGACCGGCTGCATGTTGACTTCATTGAATGTCGTCAGGATGGCGTTGGTCGATTGCGATTGCACCAGGCGCTCGGCGATACGTGCGCGCAGGCGGCTCATCGGCACGCGCTCTTCTGGACGATCGTCCAGGTTGGCCTTGGTTGGCGCTGCGACTTGCTGCAGGGCCGGCTTGGCTGGAGCGGCTGCCAGCGGTGCTGGCGCTGCCGGCTTGTTGGCGATGGCGCCCAGGGCGTCGCCCTTGGTGACACGGCCGTCCTTGCCGCTGCCGTCGACTTGCGCCGCCGACAGGTTGTTTTCAGCCAGCAGTTTGGCTGCCGCAGGCATGGCGATGCCGGCTGCCGATTTCGATTGCAGTTCAGGCGCGGCCACCGGCGTCGGCGCGTTGCCGCTTTGCGGCACAGGCACGGCTGCCACTTCCATCGGGCTGACCTTGGCTGAAGCGTCGGTGTCGATCACGGCGATGATTTCATCCGCAACCACGGTGCTGCCGTCGCCCTTGATCAGCTGGACGATCACGCCGTCGGCTGGCGCCGGCAGTTCCAGTACAACCTTGTCGGTCTCGATATCGATCAGGTTTTCGTCGCGCTTGACAGCGTCGCCGATTTTTTTATGCCATGTCAACAAAGTCGCTTCAGCGACCGATTCCGACAGCTGCGGAACTTTTACTTCTAGAAGAGCCATTTAATTCTCCGATTCATGTGTATTGCGGGACAGAGTTTAAGAGCCGCCGTAGCGCGGCGAATTCCACTCCCCGTGCGGCTCTGTCCCCAACTAATTAGATAAGACGCCGATTATTTCGTCAGAACAAAGCCTTTGAGCTTGGAAAATGCTGTGTCCAGCAACGCTTTTTGCTGCGCATAGTGCTTGTCGTAGTAACCGACCGCTGGCGATGCGCTGGCTGGACGGCCTGCATAGGCAAGCTTCTGGCCTTCGTCCAGGTTTTCAAAAATATTGTGCTGGATCTGCAGCCATGCGCCTTGGTTCTGCGGCTCGTCCTGGGTCCATACCAGCTCGTTGAAGTTCGGGAACTGCTTCAACTCGGCGGCAAACGCCTTGTGCGGGAATGGATACAGCTGTTCCAGGCGGATGATTGCGACGTCGGTCTGGCCGCGTTCCTTGCGTGCGTTGACCAGGTCGTAATACACCTTGCCGGAACAGGCGATGACGCGCTTGACCTTTTTAGGATCGATCTTGTCGTCGACTTCGCCGATCACGGTCTGGAAACTGCCCTTGGTGAAGTCGGACAACGGCGAACCGGCATCCTTGTTACGCAACAGCGACTTCGGCGTCATGATCACCAGCGGCTTGCGGAACAGGCGGATCATCTGGCGGCGCAGCAGATGGAAAATCTGCGCGGCGGTAGTCGGCTGCACCACTTGCATGTTGTTGTCAGCGCACAGCTGCAGGTAACGTTCCAGGCGTGCCGACGAGTGTTCCGGACCCTGGCCTTCGTAACCGTGCGGCAGCATCATGACCAGGCCCGAAGCACGGCCCCACTTCACTTCGCCGGAGCTGATGAACTGGTCGATCACGACTTGCGCGCCGTTGGCGAAGTCGCCGAACTGCGCTTCCCAGATCGTCAGCGTGTTTGGCTCCGCGGTGGAATAACCGTATTCGAAACCGAGCACCGCTTCTTCCGACAGGACCGAGTCGATCACCTTGAACGGCGCCTGCTGGTCGGAGATGTTTTGCAGCGGAATATAGCTGCCGGCATCCCAGCGTTCGCGGTTCTGGTCATGCAGCACGGCGTGGCGGTGGACAAACGTGCCGCGGCCGGCATCCTGGCCGGTCAGGCGGATCGCATAACCCGACGACACCAGCGATGCGTAGGCCAGGTGTTCGCCCATGCCCCAGTCGAGGTTGAGTTCGCCGCGGCCCATGGCAGCGCGGTCGTTCAGTACTTTTTCGACCAGCGCGTGGACCTTGAAGTTTTCCGGCACGGTAGTGATGCGCGCAGCCAGGCGCTTCAGTTCGGTCACCGGCACCGACGTGTCGGCAGCGTCGGTCCACTTGCGGTTCAGGAACGGCAGCCAGTCGACCGCGTATTTGCTCTTGAAGTTGGTGATGACCGGATCGATGGTGTGCTTGCCGGCGTCCATTGCATCGCGGAATGCCTTGACCATGGCGTCGCCGTCGTCGGCGCCGATCGTGCCTTGCGCCACCAGCTTGTCCGCATACAGCTTGCGGGTGCCTGGATGCTGGCCGATCTTCTTGTACATCAGCGGCTGGGTCAGCGCCGGCGTATCTTGCTCGTTGTGGCCCAGTTTGCGGAAGCAGATGATATCGACAACGATATCTTTCTTGAACTCGATACGGTAGTCGAGCGCGATCTGGGTCGCGTACACCACCGCTTCTGGATCGTCGCCGTTGACGTGCAGCACCGGCGCTTCGATCATCTTGACCACGTCCGAGCAGTACAGTGTCGAACGCGAATCGCGCGGATCGGAAGTAGTAAAGCCGATCTGGTTGTTGATCACGATATGCACCGTGCCGCCCGTGCCGTAGCCGCGTGTCTGCGCCAGGTTCAGGGTTTCCATCACGACGCCCTGGCCGGCAAATGCAGCGTCGCCGTGCACCAGGATCGGCAGCACTTGCGAACCGTCGGCATCGCCGCGGCGTTCCATGCGGGCCTTGACCGAACCTTCAACCACCGGGTTGACGATTTCCAGGTGCGACGGGTTGAACGCCAGCGACAGATGCACCGGGCCGCCTGGGCTGGTGATATCGGACGAGAAACCTTGGTGATACTTGACGTCGCCGGCCGGCAGGTCGTCGGCGTGCTTGCCTTCGAATTCGGCGAACAGTTCCTGCGGCATCTTGCCCAGGGTGTTGACCAGCACGTTCAGGCGGCCGCGGTGGGCCATGCCGATCACGATTTCCTGGATACCCTTTTCGCCGGCGCGCTGGATGGTTTCATCCAGCGACACGATGAAGCTTTCGCCGCCCTCCAGCGAGAAACGCTTCTGGCCGACATAACGGGTGTGCAGGTAGCGCTCCAGGCCTTCGGCCGCGGTCAGGCGGTCGAGGATGTGCTTTTTCTTCTCGGCGGTGAATACCGGCGCCGAGCGGGTCGACTCCAGGCGCTCTTGCATCCAGCGCTTTTCAGTCGGATCGCTGATGTACATGTATTCGGTACCGATCGAACGGCAGTACGTGTCGCGCAGCGAATTGAGCAGGTCGCGCAGCGTAGCGGTTTCGGTGCCGAAGTAGGTGTTGCTGATGTTGAACACGATGTCCATGTCGGCATCGGTGAAACCGTAGAAACTTGGCTCCAGTTCAGGCAGCACGGAGCGTTCCTGGCGTTGCAGCGGATCCAGGTTGGCCCAGCGTGAACCGAGGTAGCGGTAGGCGGCGATCAATTGGGTTGCGGCAACACGCTTGCGGCCCATTTCAGCGTCGGCCGAAGCGGAGATGGTGCGGATAGGACCGTGTTTGGCGCGCTCGGCAAACGAGGCGATGACGGAAGCGTGGCCTACGTCAGGTTTGTCGGTGCCGTCGACGGCTGGCACGTGCTGCATGGCGTCGAAATAAGCACGCCAGTTGTCGGCAACTGAACCGGGATTGTCGAGGTATGACTCGTACAGCTCTTCAATGTACGGTGCATTACCTCCGAAGAGATAAGAATTAGAGCGGTATTGTTGCATCATCTTGCTCACCTTTCTTCGCGTTTCGCGAGATTAGCGGGTTAACATAACCTTCCGCGACACGGCCTGACCGGTTAGCGGATTGCACATCAAGTTGTGGGGAAGGGCTCTATTGCTGTGTTCTTTGCTGCCAACTGCTTTTTTTCTAAATTCGGGTGCTGCCTGCCCTTCAAAACACGTTTACCACGTGTTTTTTGCTACCTTTTACTACCCGTTTCTACCACCATTTCTCACTGCTTCCGGCCGCATGACACGGCACAGGACAAGAGCATAGCATAACCTGCACAAACGCAAACAGCGAATCCGGGGATTCGCTGTTTTTGTGTTGCTATTGCCCGTTCACGCCCGGCTTAGCCGCGTTTTTCGATTGGCGGCACGTCACGGGTCTGCGAACCGACGAACAGCTGGCGCGGACGGCCGATTTTCTGTTCCGGATCGGAAATCATTTCATTCCATTGCGCGATCCAGCCTACGGTGCGCGCCATGGCGAAGATACCGGTGAACAGCGAGGTCGGGATGCCCAGCGCCGACTGCACGATGCCGGAGTAGAAGTCGACGTTCGGATACAGCTTGCGGGAAACGAAGTATTCGTCTTCCAGCGCGACTTTTTCCAAAGCCATCGCCAGCTTGAACAGCGGGTCGTCATGCAGGCCAAGTTCGTTCAGCACTTCGTAGCAGGTTTCACGCATCAGCTTGGCGCGCGGGTCGAAATTCTTGTAGACGCGGTGACCGAAACCCATCAGCTTGACGCCGGAATTCTTGTCTTTCACCTTGGCGATGAATTCAGGAATCTTGTCGACCGAACCGATTTCCTTCAGCATGTTGAGCGCCGCTTCATTGGCGCCGCCGTGGGCAGGACCCCACAGGCAAGCGATGCCGGCAGCGATACAGGCGAACGGATTGGCGCCGCTGGAACCGGCCAGGCGCACGGTCGAGGTCGATGCATTCTGCTCGTGGTCGGCGTGCAAGGTCAGGATACGGTCCAGCGCGCGCACCAGCACGTCGTTGACCTTGTACTCTTCGCACGGAGTCGAGAACATCATGTGCATGAAGTTGGCGCTGTACGACAGTTCGTTGCGCGGGTAGACGAAAGGCTGGCCGACGTTGTACTTGTAGGCCATGGCGACCAGGGTCGGCAGCTTGGCGATCAGGCGGATGGCCGACACTTCGCGGTGGCGCGGATCGGTGATGTCCAGCGAGTCATGGTAGAACGACGACAAGGCGCCGACGGTGCCGACCAGCACGGCCATCGGATGCGCATCGCGGCGGAAACCGCGGAAGAAGAATTGCATCTGCTCGTGCACCATGGTGTGCTGGGTCACGGTAGCGTCGAATTTCGCCTTTTCAGCGGCAGTCGGCAATTCGCCGTTCAGCAGCAGGTAGCAGGTTTCCAGGAAGTCGCAATTGACCGCCAGCTGCTCGATCGGGTAACCGCGGTACAGCAGCTCGCCCTTGTCGCCGTCGATGTAGGTGATCGATGAATTGCACGCCGCGGTCGACATGAAACCGGGGTCGTAAGTGAACTTGCCGGTAGCGCCGTACAGCTTGCGGATATCGATGACTTCGGGGCCGACGGTGCCCTTGTAAATAGGAAATTCTACGGATGGACTGCCATCGGAAAACGATAGCGTGGCTTTTGTATCAGCGGTGGTCATGGCTCTTCCCTCAATCAAAAGGTGACTCTAAATCAAAAAAACAAAAGACGCGCCTGCAAGCTGGTCCATTTCTTCCGCGGCCGTCGCCGCCAGCGAAGATACAGGCTTAAGCAGTGCGTATTCTGGCTAACAGGGCATGCACTTGCGGCAAATCCAGCAAGCCGTCCGGTTCTTTACGGACCAGCAGCAAATCCATTAGTTCGTTGTCGGACAACTCCATCAGGCGCGAAAAAGCATCGACATCGTCGTCCGTCATGCTGGCTTCGTTTGCGTCCAGGAAACGCGTGAGTATCAGGTCGTTTTCAAGCAGGCCGCGTCGCGCACGCCAGCGCAGGCGGGCTCGGTTGGCAGGATCGGCTTGATGGATGATAGACATGGAACCCACTTATTCTATTTGATATCGCCATTCGGCGCTTTCGACGAACAGTTCTAAAACTGCCGCGACGACAAGGGCGGGAAGACTCGGGAGCCGTCCCGCCCTGCTTACTCTCTTTTATACCGCTCGACGCACCATCAGCTCTTTGATCTTGCCGATCGCTGCGTTAGGGTTCAAGCCCTTCGGACAGACATCCACGCAGTTCATGATCGAACGGCAGCGGAACAGGCGATACGGATCTTCCAGGTTGTCCAGGCGCGCGCCGGTGGCTTCGTCGCGGCTGTCGGCGATGAAGCGGTAGGCTTGCAGCAAGCCGGCCGGGCCGACGAACTTGTCCGGGTTCCACCAGAACGACGGGCAGGAAGTCGAACAGCATGCGCACAGGATGCACTCGTACAGGCCATCCAGCTCTTCGCGCTGTTCCGGTGATTGCAGGCGCTCTTTTTCCGGCGGGATGTTGTCGTTGATCAGGAACGGCTTGATCGATTCGTATTGCTTGAAGAACTGCGTCATGTCGACGATCAGGTCGCGGATCACCGGCAGGCCCGGCAGCGGCTTGAGGATGATGGGCTCGGTCAGTTCGTTCAGGTTGGTGGTGCAGGCCAGGCCGTTCTTGCCGTTGATGTTCATGGCGTCGGAACCGCACACGCCTTCGCGGCAGGAGCGGCGCAGCGCCAGCGAATCGTCGACGTCGGCCTTGATGCGCTGCAAAGCATCCAGCAGCATCTTGTCGGTTGGCAGCAGCTCTACCGTCAGGTCCTGCATGTAAGGCTTGGCATCCTTATCAGGATCGTAACGGTAGATTTTAAATTTCAAAGTACGTGATGACATGGCTATACCTTTTTATTAATTGTGCGGCAGAGTTGCGGGCCACCGCGAGGTGGCGCACCGCCCTGCCGCGACAAATCAGAATGTGCGTGGCTTTGGCTTGAACGTATCAACTGTCAGCGGTTTGGTGATCACTGGCTTGTAGTCGAGACGATTACCTTCGGAATACCACAAGGTATGCTTCATCCAGTTTTCGTCATCACGCTTTTCATAATCGCGATGCGCGTGAGCGCCGCGCGATTCCTTGCGGGCTGCAGCGGAAGTAATGGTGGCCTTGGCGGTTTCGATCAGGTTGTCCAGTTCCAGCGCTTCGACACGCGCGGTGTTGAAGACCTTGGACTTGTCCTTGAACGAAACATGCTTGCGCCGCTCGTCGAGCACCATGATTTCCTTGTAGCCCTGCTGCAGCAGTTCATCCGTACGGAACACGCCGCAATAGTGCTGCATGGTCTTGCGGATATCGCCGGCCACATCTTGCACGCGCTCGGAACCGGTGCTGGTTTCCAGCTTGGCCAGGCGCGCCAGGGCGACGTCGGCTGCATCCGCCGGCAACGGCTTGTTGCTGCGCTCCTTGAGCTTGCTGTCGACAATGTGATTGCCGGCCGCGCGACCGAACACCACCAGGTCCAGCAGCGAGTTGGTGCCCAGACGGTTGGCGCCGTGCACCGAGACGCAGGCGCACTCGCCGATGGCGTACAAGCCGTTGACTACCGCGTTCGGGATGCCGTTCTTCGGCACCACTACCTGGCCATACACATTGGTCGGGATACCGCCCATTTGATAGTGGATGGTAGGCACGACCGGGATCGGTTCTTTCAAGGCATCGACGTTGGCGAACTTGTGGCCGATTTCCAGGATCGACGGCAGGCGCTTCATGATGGTTTCGGCGCCGATGTGGCGCAGGTCCAGCATCACGTGATCCTTGTGCGGACCGCAGCCGCGGCCTTCCTTGATTTCCTGGTCCATCGAACGCGACACGAAGTCGCGCGGCGCCAGGTCTTTCAGGGTTGGCGCATAACGCTCCATGAAACGCTCGCCGTTGGCATTGATCAGGATACCGCCTTCGCCGCGCACGCCTTCAGTGATCAGCACGCCCGCGCCGGCCACGCCGGTCGGGTGGAACTGCCAGAACTCCATGTCTTCCAGCGGCAGGCCGGCCCGTGCAGCCATGCCCATGCCGTCGCCGGTATTGATGAAGGCATTGGTGGAAGCGGCCCAGATGCGCCCTGCACCACCGGTAGCCATGACCGTGGTCTTGGCTTCCAGGATCATGACATCGCCGGTTTCCATTTCAAGCGCCACGACGCCGATGACGTCGCCTTCCGCATCGCGCACCAGGTCGATCGCCATCCACTCAACGAAGAAGTGGGTCTTGGCGCGCACATTGCGCTGGTACAGTGTGTGCAGCAGCGCATGGCCGGTGCGGTCGGCAGCGGCGCAGGCGCGCGCTACCGGCTTTTCGCCGAAGTTGGCCGAGTGGCCGCCGAACGGACGCTGGTAAATGGTGCCGTCGGCGTTGCGGTCGAACGGCATGCCGAAGTGCTCCAGCTCATACACGGCCTTTGGCGCTTCCCGGCACATGAACTCGATCGCATCCTGGTCGCCCAGGTAATCGGAGCCCTTGACGGTGTCAAACATGTGCCAGTACCAGCTGTCCTCGGACATGTTGCCGAGCGAGGCGCCGATGCCGCCCTGCGCCGCAACCGTGTGCGAACGGGTAGGAAATACTTTCGACAAGACTGCAACATTCAAACCAGCTTCCGCCAACTGCAGCGAAGCACGCATACCGGAACCACCGGCCCCAACGATTACCGCATCAAAGCGGCGTGTAGGAATTGTGGATTTAATAGCTGCCACGATTACACTCTCCACAAAATCTGCGCCGCCCATCCGGCACAACCGACCAACCACAGGATTGTGGCAACTTGCAAGACCAGGCGCACGGCGACCGGCTTGACGTAATCCATCCAGACATCACGCACGCCGATCCATGCATGGAAAAACAGCGCCATCAGCGTCACGAAGGTAGCGAGCTTGAACCACTGGTGCGAAAACAGACCGGCCCAGCCTTCATAGCTGAAGTTGCTGGCGGTCAGGAAAGAAATCAGCAGGATGACGGTATAAACCGCCATGACGATGGCGGTGACGCGCTGCGCCAGCCAGTCGCGCAAACCATAATGCGCGCCTACTACCAGACGCTTGCCGCCAATATTGTTATCAGCCATCAGAATGCTCCAAACAGTTTCAATGCAACGATCAGCGCCAGCGGCACGCTGACGATCAGGACGCCGGCAGCCGACTTGCGTGCGCTGTCCTTGTCCAGGCCGATGTGGTTATCCATGACGAGGTGGCGGATGCCAGCGCAGAAGTGGTGCAGGTAAGCCCAGGACAGGGCCAGGATGACAAGCTTTACGAACCAGTTCGACGTAAAGCCTTTGAAGTATTCGAAAGAACTTTCAGATATCAGGCTTTTATCCAGCATGAACAAGATAAAAGGCAACAGCAAAAACATCAACAAGCCACTAATGCGATGCAAAATCGAAATAATGCCTGCCAGCGGCAAGCGGTAACCGACAATTTGAGTAATGTTTATATTACGAAACTGTGGCCGATTGGGTTTCGCGGCTTCAGACATGACAGGGTTCTCCTCAGTTTAAAAATTTGCGACAAAAGCGCAATCCCGCAATTTTCGCCGATTTTTGTGCAGCACACCAATAGTTATTATTCAATATTGCGAATAATCACCGGCGCTCACCCTGGTGCTTTGCCATTTTGCTACCAGTCGTCGGTATCGACAGGCAGCAGGCGCGCTAACCCTGCCCAGATCAACTCAGCTCGTTCTGGTAGTGATGGCGATTGGTTACATACAAGCCGCGCCGCACTTCCACCGGCTTGTCGCCATAAGTGAAAGACACGCGCTCCACGCACAACAAAGGCGATGATTTTTCCACCGCCAGCAACTGCGCCGCATCGGCGTCGGCGCTGGCGGCGCGGATCTGCTCGGTGGCGCGGATCATGCGCGTGCCGAATTCGGTTTCAAACAGGCCGTACATCGGGCCCTTGTATTCCACCAGGCGCTCCAGCGTCAGGGCCTTGAACAGCGCGCCCGGCAGCCACAGCTCTTCGAGTATGGTCGGCACGCCGTCGAACGCCATGACGCGCTTGACATACACCACCGAATCGCCCGACTTCATGCCGAGCAGGCGCGCGATTTCCGCCGGCGCGCGCAGGCGCTTCAGCTCGATGACTTTTTTATCGGTAACTTGCGGCTGGTCGCTGTCCGGCATCAGGCGCAGGAAGCGGAACTGCGAGCGCGCTTCGTGATGGGTGGCGACAAACGTGCCCTTGCCTTGGCGCCGCACCAGCAGGTTTTCCGCGGCCAGTTCGTCGATCGCCTTGCGCACCGTACCCTGGCTGACCTTGAAACGGTTGCCGAGCTCGACTTCGCTGGGGATCAGTTCGCCCGGTTTCCACTCGCCCGATTGCAGGCGCTGCATGATCAGCGCCTTGATCTGCTGGTAGAGGGGACTGAAGGTCGGGGACGATGCTGAGGGAGATGCAGGAACAGCAGCGCTCTGGCTGGCGGGGTCACTGCTCACATTGGGCGGGATGGAACTCATAAGCTCAGATTTCACCATAAAACACCCATTGTCGTCCAGCAAAAAATACGCAATGATATGTCTTATATAAGACATAAGATATTGATTGACATACCATGTTGCCAAGCCTAAACTCGCGGGCATAAGCACTACTTGACGACTGCCGTCGCGTTGATGCCAAGCTAGATGCCAGAGATGCAAGCTGCAAATTGCCGGCTCCCTGTCCAAGCAAAACAAACTGACGCACGCGGCTTTCGCCGGTATCATTAGGGGCTGCGCAGCATCGCTGCAATAGACATATTACGCAAACGTACCAACAGACATCGCTTTTCTACCACCTCTCTGGAGATTCAACATGGCTAAGTCCCCAATGCGCGTTGCCGTTACAGGCGCCGCTGGTCAAATCGGTTATTCCCTGCTGTTCCGCATCGCCAACGGCGACCTGCTCGGCAAAGACCAGCCGGTCATCCTGCAACTGCTGGAAATCCCTGACGAAAAAGCACAAAAAGCGCTGAAGGGCGTGATCATGGAAGTCGACGATTGCGCTTTCCCGCTGCTCGCCGGCATCACCGCCCACAGCGATCCGCTGACCGCATTCAAGGATGTCGACGTCGCCCTGCTGGTCGGCGCCCGCCCACGCGGCCCAGGCATGGAACGCAAGGACCTGCTGGAAGCCAACGCCCAGATCTTCACGGTGCAAGGCAAGGCGCTGGACGCCGTTGCTTCGCGCAATGTCAAGGTGCTGGTGGTCGGCAATCCGGCCAACACCAATGCCTACATCGCCATGAAATCGGCGCCTGGCCTGCCGGCCAAGAACTTCACCGCGATGCTGCGCCTGGACCACAACCGCGCCCTGTCGCAAGTCGCCGCCAAGATCGGCAAGCCGGTCGCCAGCATCGAAAAACTGTTCGTCTGGGGCAACCACTCGCCAACCATGTACGCCGACTACCGCTACGCGACAGCCGACGGCGCATCGGTCAAAGACCTGATCAACGACCAGGTCTGGAACAAGGACGTGTTCCTGCCGACCGTCGGCAAGCGCGGCGCGGCGATCATCGAAGCGCGCGGCCTGTCGTCGGCGGCATCGGCCGCCAACGCTGCGATCGACCACGTCCGCGACTGGGTGCTCGGCACCAACGGCAAGTGGACTACCATGGGCGTGCCGTCGGACGGTTCTTACGGCATTCCTGAAGGCACCATGTTCGGTTTCCCAGTCACCACTGAAAACGGCGAATACAAAATCGTCCAGGGCCTGGAAATCGACGCCTTCTCGCAAGAGCGCATCAACATCACGCTGAAAGAACTGCAAGAAGAACGTGACGGCGTGAAACACCTGGTCGGCTAATCCCCCTCAGGCACGCACACCCGCAGCACCTGCATGGCAACACTGCCATTGCCATGCAGCGCTTGAATACAGAATTTAGAATTCTTTACCGCCACACCCAACAAAAAGTCGCAATGCATCCTACCCAGGTCTTATTCCTAGGCAAGCAGCAGCCGGTCTCGCTACCGGTCTGCGATCATTACGCCGGCGCTGAAAAGCTCATGCGTAAGTCGGTCGCCCTGCAGCAGGAGCTGGGTCCGGTATTCGACATCACACTCGACTGCGAAGACGGCGCCAGCGCCGGCAACGAAGCAGCGCACGCACAACTGGTGGCCGCCGTCATCGCCGGCGCCGACAACCGCTTCGAGCGCATCGGCGCGCGCGTGCACGACAGCGGCAGCGCTTTTTTCGAACAAGACGTAGAGATCATCTGCAAGGGCGCAGCGCGCCGGCTGGCTTACCTGATGCTGCCCAAGGCCGAGAGCCTGGCCGAAGTCAGCGCCGCCATCGCCCTGATAGAGCACCACAGCAGCCAGGCCGGACGGCAGGCGTTGCCGGTCCATGTCTTGATTGAAACCCACGGCGCCCTGGCCGATGTGTTCGCCATCGCCGCCCTGCCCCAAGTGCAGTCGCTGTCGTTCGGCATCATGGATTTCGTTTCGGCGCATTACGGCGCCATTCCCAGCGCAGCGATGCGCTCGCCGGCGCAGTTCAGCCATCCGCTGGTCACCCGCGCCAAGCTGGAAATCGCCGCGGCCTGCCATGCGCACGGCAAGGTGCCTTCACATAACGTCACCACAGACATCAAGGACAGCGCCAGCGCCGCTGCCGATGCCGGCCGCGCCGCCGGCGAATTCGGCTATACCCGCATGTGGAGCATCCATCCGCAGCAGATCAGGCCGATCTTGAACGCATTCACCCCGCCGCAGTCGGAAATAGCCGCCGCGGCACAGATCCTGCTTGCCGCCCGGCAGGCGGACTGGGGACCGATACAACACGAGGGCACGCTGCACGACCGCGCCAGTTACCGTTATTACTGGAGTGTTCTGCAGAGGGCAAAAAACAACGGCGTCGCACTACCTGAAAATGCAATAACTTTGTTATAACCGCGCCCCGCGTTGCCAAGACAGCGGGATGCATCATGGAGCAATGGAAATGAAAAAGAGTCTGTCTATTTTAGTTTTGCTGTGCGCCAGCCTGGCAGTTGCAGCACCGCAGGTGCAAGCCCAGACCAGCGCCAAGAAAACCGTCAAGAAATCCGCCAAGAAGCCGGCGGCAAAAGCAGCGCCGGCAGAAGCCGACGACGGCGAAGATGAAGGCACGCCGGACGTCAAGACTGCAGTTTCGGTCGATTACAAATGCGAGCTCGGCAACAGCCTGACAATTTTCACCAACGCTGAAGACGACAAGCACATCGCACTGCGCTGGGGCAAAACCCTGCACCGCCTGTCGCGCGTGCCGACCACCACCGGCGCCAACCGCTTTGAAAACCGCAAATACGGCCTGCTCTGGATCGGCATCCCGGCCAAGGGCATTTTGCTTGATTCAAAAACAGGACATCAACTGGCGAACGAATGCAAATCGGCAGCGCAAGAATCCATGCCGGCTGCCGCACCTGTTGATCCGGCACATAGCTTGTAATTAAACTGAAAACCCAGGAGAAATCATGTCCCGCAACACGTTGAACACACTCAAGGAATTCAAGATTTCCGCCTCCAAGAAAGGCAAGTTCTATTCCTTGCCTGCGCTGGAGAAAAAACTCGGCGTCAACATCTCGCGCCTGCCGGTGTCGATCCGTATCGTGCTGGAATCCGTACTGCGCAACTGCGACGGCAAGAAGGTTACCGAAGAACACGTCAAGCAGCTGGCTAGCTGGGGCGCGACTGCTGCCCGCACCGACGAAATCCCGTTCGTGGTGGCGCGCGTGGTGCTGCAAGACTTTACCGGCGTGCCGCTGCTGGCCGACCTGGCCGCGATGCGCAACGTTGCCGCCTCGCTCGGCAAGAACGCCAAGAACATCGAGCCGCTGGTGCCGGTCGACCTGGTGGTCGACCACTCGGTGCAGATCGACCATTTCCGTGAAAAGAAAGCGCTCGACCTCAACATGAAACTGGAATTCCAGCGCAACAACGAGCGCTACCAGTTCATGAAATGGGGCATGCAGGCATTCGACACCTTCGGCGTCGTGCCTCCCGGCTTCGGCATCGTCCACCAGGTCAACCTGGAATACCTGGCGCGCGGCGTCCACCAGAAGGATTCGGTGTATTACCCGGACACCCTGGTCGGCACTGACTCGCACACCACCATGATCAACGGCATCGGCGTAGTCGGCTGGGGCGTCGGCGGCATCGAGGCGGAAGCCGGCATGCTGGGCCAGCCGGTCTACTTCCTGACACCTGACGTCGTCGGCGTCAACCTCACCGGCCAGCTGCGCGAAGGCGTCACCGCCACCGACCTGGTGCTGACCATCACCGAACTGCTGCGCAAAGCCAAGGTTGTCGGCAAGTTTGTCGAATTCTTCGGCGAAGGCACCGCCTCGCTGAGCCTGACCGACCGCGCCACGATCGCCAACATGGCGCCTGAATACGGCGCCACCATGGGCTTCTTCCCGGTTGACGATGCGACTATCGAATACTTCGAAGGCACCGGCCGCAGCAAAGCCGAAATCGACGCGTTTGCTGGCTATTTCAAGGCCCAAAACCTGTACGGCATTCCAAAGGCCGGCGATATCGACTACACCACCGTGGTCGAACTCGACCTGGCTACCGTCGCACCTTCGCTGGCTGGCCCTAAGCGTCCGCAAGACCGTATCGAAATCGGCAACGTCAAAGCCAACTTCGCAGAACTGTTCAGCAAGCCTATCGCAGAAAACGGCTTCAACAAGAAAGTGGAAGACCTGGATGCAACCTACACCAACGCCGACGGCGTCAAGCTGCAAAACGGCGATGTGCTGATTGCCGCCATCACTTCCTGCACCAACACGTCCAACCCTAGCGTCATGCTGGCGGCTGGTTTGCTGGCCAAGAAAGCAGTCGAGGCCGGCCTCAAGGTTCCTGCCCACATCAAGACTTCGCTGGCCCCTGGCTCGCGCGTCGTCACCGAATACCTGGAAGCGGCCGGCCTGCTGCCGTACCTGGAAAAACTCGGCTTCGGCGTCACTGCCTACGGCTGCACCACCTGTATCGGCAACGCCGGCGACCTGACGCCAGCCATGAACGAAGCCATCGTCAAGAACGACGTGGTGGCATCGGCCGTGTTGTCGGGCAACCGCAACTTCGAAGCACGGATCCATCCGAACATCCGTTCCAATTTCCTGGCCTCGCCACCGCTGGTCGTCGCTTACGCGATCGCCGGCAACATGACGCGCGACCTGATGACCGAGCCTGTCGGCAAGGGCAAGGGCAAGGATGGAAAAGTTCGGGACATTTACCTGGGCGACATCTGGCCGACCTCGCAAGAAGTCGCCAAGCTGATGAAGTTCGCGATGAACGCCAAGACCTTCAAGGCCAACTACGCTGACGTCAAGGGCGCACCAGGCAAGCTGTGGGAAGCCATCAAGGGCGTCGCCGGCGGCGAAGTCTACAACTGGCCGAAATCGACCTACATCGCTGAACCACCGTTCTTCCAGGATTTCACCATGGTGCCGAAGGCAGCAGCGACCGGCATCACCGGCGCCCGCGCGCTGGGCGTGTTCGGCGATTCGATCACCACCGACCACATCTCGCCAGCCGGTTCCATCAAGGAATCGAGCCCGGCCGGCAAGTGGCTGATCGCCAACGGCGTGCTGAAGGCTGACTTCAACTCCTACGGCTCGCGCCGCGGCAACCACGAAATCATGATGCGCGGCACCTTCGCCAACGTCCGCATCAAGAACCTGATGATTCCTGCGACACCGGACGGTTCCCGGGTTGAAGGCGGCATCACGCTGCAACAGCCAAGCGGCGAACAGACCTCGATCTATGACGCCGCCATGCAGTACGTCAGCGACGGCGTGCCGACCATGGTGTTTGCCGGCGAAGAGTACGGCACAGGCTCCTCGCGCGACTGGGCAGCCAAGGGTACCCAGCTGCTGGGCGTGAAGGCCGTGTTTGCGCGTTCGTTCGAGCGTATCCACCGCTCCAACCTGGTCGGCATGGGCGTCTTGCCTTTGCAGTTCCTCGGCACGGACAGCGTCCAGACCCTCGGCATCACCGGCAACGAGACGTTCGACCTGAAGGGCATCGACGGCGAAATCAAGCCGCAGCAAGACGCTACCCTGGTGATCCATCGCGCCGATGGCGAAACCAAGGAAGTCAAGGTCCTGCTGCGTATCGATACGCCGATCGAAGTCGACTACTACAAACACGGCGGCATCCTGCCGTTCGTGCTGCGCCAGTTGCTGGCAGCATAACAACCGCCCTGCCCGCCGCCATCTGTACCGGCGGCGGACAGGCAGTCGGAAGTACCTCAAAACGCCGGCCAGACCGGCGTTTTTTCATTTCTGGAGCGGATGCAGGGTTATCCAAGGTAGTTATTCCACATGGCGTTAAATCCACTACAATAGAAGCTAGCAGTCTTCCTGCCTTTGAGTCCCAGAAAAACTCACAGCAAGCGGTCGTAGGCCAGAAGGCAGCGCAGAACAGCGGAGCATATCCAGCGAGGATATGTGAGCATCTCGGTTGCCGGGCATTGGATGCGAGCATCCGCTACGGTCGCGCAGTAAGACATTGACTTTGTGTTGTCAGCCCTTACTCTATCCACTATGCGCCGTCCGTCAAAAAAACCTTCCCGTAAATCTTCCGCCGACAGCCATCGCCTGGCCGAGCTGGCGCAAGCATTGATACAAGCCTCCAGCCGTCTTGAGGAGCGCGCATGGGAACGCGAGATTGAAGCCTTGCTCAACAAGCATTTCAAGGCGCGCCACCAGGAACCCATCGACGGTGCGCTGGAACAGCTGTTCCCGGCCCAGCCCGACGCCTACGATGCCTTGATGGACGTGGTCGAAGCCTGCAGCGAATCGAGCACCATCGACTACCAGGGCCAGCAGTACGACTGCCTGCTGGTCGGCATCCCGCTGCTGGCATGGACCCGCTTTTCGATCGGTTCAGGACCGATTCCAAGCGACGTCATGCTGACCCTCGGCGCCCACCTGCACGCCCATATCCTGGCGCCGGAAGTCATGACCGCCATCGTGCCGTCGCTGTATGCGATCGACCAGCTGCCGCGCAGCCACAGCGAAACCTTCGCCCTGCTGCAGCAGCTGTCGCACGCGGCGCTGACCGCGGCGCCGGTGCGCAGCCCCGCCGACCAGCCGCAGACCGCGCCGTTCCTGGCAGACACCCGCTACCTGCTGGCGGCGCTGGTGGCGCCCAGCGGCATGCCGCTGTTCCGCTGGCAAATGATGCATGGCCAGGTCGGCCACATCGCCGCCGACAAGGAACAGGCGCTGGAGCAATGGCGCAACCAGGTCACGCCCAACATGACGCGCCTGCTGCCGGGCTGCGGCATCCAGCTGTTGCTGCCGGAAGCGTACTTCGCCGCTTGCCGCGAAGCCGACCTGCAGATCCGCCCTGCTTCCCTGCGCGCCGCCAGCTACTACCTGTCGCATACGCTCGACATCGCCTCCAAAGACCTGCACGCCAGCATCGGCCGTTTCAGCGAACAGCCGGAAAGCGGCCGGGTTGACGAGTACCGCATCGGCTTCTCGCTGGGCCAGACCAACGAAGTGATCTACGGCGTGGTGTGGCCGCTGTACGGCCCGGAAGAAGCCAACGAAGAAATCGTCAGCCGCGCCAGCGACAGCGACGCCGCCAGCGCCGAGCCGGAAACGCCGCTGGAACAGATCCTGAGCCTGCTGCGCGAATGCGGCATCGATGACATCCAGCGCCATGCCGAACTGTTTGCGATGGAATTTTGCGATGATTGCGGCACTCCGCTCTACCCGGACCGCGAAGGCGACCTGGTGCATCCGGAAATGCCTGACGACACGCCGCCCGGCGGCTCGGCGCACTTCCACTAAACCGGAAGCAATCCGCAACGCTCGTCCAGGCCGGCTTAGTCTTCTTTCAAAGCCTGGAAACGCTGCACCAGGTAATCGATCAAAGTCCGCACCAGCGGCAGCAGGCCGCGCCGCGACGGGAACACCACATGGATGATCTCGGGCCGCGGCCGCCAGTCGTCCAGCACATGCACCAGCGTGCCCTGCGCCACCTGCTCGCGGATCATCATGGTCGGCAGCTGCACGATGCCGACGCCAGCCACCGCCGCCCGCAGCAAGGCCACCATGTCGCCGGTGACAAAACGCGGCGTGTGATGGATCGCGGCCTTGGCGCCGTCCGGCCCGAACAGGTTCCAGACATGGTTTTGCTGCGCCGTCCCCAGCCCCAGGCTCGGCCAGCTGTTCAGGTCGGCAGGTGACATCGGCAGCTGCCGGCTCTGCAGCAATAGCGGGCTGGCGACCAGGCACTGGCTGCGGTCAGCCAGTACCCGCAGCACCAGTTCGCTGTCGGGAATCGGCGGCGGCCGCACCCGGATCGCGATATCCACCGCTTCGGCGACGACATCGACCCGGCGGTTGGTCGCTTCCAGCAATACCGTCACGCGCGGATTGGCTGCCATGAAATCGGCCAGCATCACATCCACATGCGCATGCAGCAACGCCACCGGGCAAGTCAGCCGAACGACGCCGCGCGGCTCGCCGCGGGTCAGCTCGATGGCGTCCTGGGCGGCGTCGGCTTCCACCAGCATCGCCTTGCAATGTTCGTAATAAGACTGCCCGACTTCAGTCACGGAAAACTGCCGGGTGGTGCGCTGGACCAGCCGCACGCCCAGCCGCTCCTCGAGCAGCAGCAGGCGCCGGCTCAGCTTGGATTTCGGCATGCCCAGGGCCCGCCCCGCCGGCGCAAAACCGCCGTGGTCGACCACCTGGACGTAATAGTAGAGATCGTTCAAATCCTGCATGGCAAGCCTTGCATAAATACCTCATCGTTCACCAAATAGGACACTGATGGCCGATCTTACAGGCTACCGCTCGCATTGTCCTTGGATTAATCTATTACCAGCAACAAATTTTGTTGCCTACACAAGGAGTCGTTCATGAAAAAAGTCCTCGGCGTCTACAGCGCACCTCGCCAACATTGGGTCGGCGACGGTTTTCCTGCTCGCTCGATGTTCTCTTACACCAGCCACGGCAAGCAGCTGAGCCCGTTCCTGCTGCTCGATTACGCCGGCCCTGCCGAGTTCAGCCCGGCCACCCGCCCACGCGGCGTCGGTTCGCATCCGCATCGCGGCTTCGAAACCGTGACCATCGTCTACAAGGGCGAAGTGGAGCACCGCGACTCGACCGGCCACGGCGGCGTGATCGGTCCCGGCGACGTGCAATGGATGACCGCGGGCAGCGGCATCCTGCACCAGGAGTTTCACTCGGAAGCTTTCACCCGTTCCGGCGGCACGCTGGAAATGGTGCAGCTGTGGGTGAACCTGCCGGCCAAGGACAAGATGACGGCGCCCGGCTACCAAGCCATCGCCGATCGCGACATCCCGGCCGTGGCCCTGCCCGGCGGCGCCGGCAGCGTGCGCGTGATCGCCGGCGAGTTCGACGGCCAGGCAGGTCCGGCCCATACCTTCACGCCGATGAACGTGTGGGACATGCGCCTGAACCAGGGCGGCAACGCCAGGCTGTCGCTGCCCGCCGGCTGGCATTCGGCCCTGGTGGTGCTGCGCGGAACCGTGCTGGTCAACGGCGAAACCGTGGCGCGTGAAGCGCAAATGGTGTTGCTCGACAACGATGGCAACAGCGTCGATATCGAAGCCAACAACGACGCCGTGGTGCTGGTGCTGAGCGGCGAGCCGATCGATGAAGCGATCGTCGGCCATGGCCCGTTCGTCATGAACAGCCAGGAAGAAATCGCCCACGCGATCGCCGACTTCAATAGCGGGCGCTTTGCGCGGATAGCCGAACCGGCCTGACAGCCGGCTGTTGCATGAAAAAAGCCGGGCATGTCTGACATGCCCGGCTTCTTTACAACGGAAAACAAGATTGCGGCTTATTCAAACGCCCGCAAGATCGGCTGCAGCACCACCTCGCCCAGGCGGGCGCTGCGCGCGCCATCCCAGCCGACCTGCGCATCCGGCAGGTTGACGTTATCCTTGAACGGCAGCTCCAGGGTCAGGGACACACACTTGAAGGTGTGGCCGATATATTTGGACGCCAGGGTCAGCACGTCGCTGCTGTACTTGCTCGCCGCATAACCGTATTCAGTCTGGAAATCCGGGCTGGCGCGCAGGAAATCGTCGATGAATTTCTGCTGCTCCACGCCCTGCTGCGGACTGAAGTCTTCCAGCATCTCCGATCCCGCCACAAACACGTACGGCAACGCCTCGTCGCCGTGCACGTCGAGGAACAGGTCGCAGCCGGTTTCATGGATCTTGTTCTTGACCGCATACACTTCGGGGCTGCGTTCCAGCGACGGCGTCATCCACTCGCGGTTCAGGTTGGCGCCGGCAGCGTTGGTGCGCAGGTTGCCGCGCACCGAGCCGTCCGGGTTCATGTTCGGCACGATGTAGAACACCGCATGCTGCAATACCTTGGTCGCCAGCGGATTGGCGCTGTCCAGCAAGGCGTCGACCATGCCTTCGACAAACCATTCCGCCATGGTCTCGCCCGGATGCTGGCGAGCGATGACCCAGACTTTCTTGGCAGCGTCAGGATTGCCGATCACCAGCACATTCATGTCGCGGCCGTCGACCGTGCTGCCGATATCCAGCACGCGCGCCAGCGGCGATTGCTCGGCCTGCCCCAGCAGCGCCAGGTGGCGCTCCCAGGAGTACGGTTCAAAGTAGGCGTAATAGACACTGTCGTAGTCCGGCGTGTGGCTGATGGTCATGACCTGGCCGTCAAAGCTGGTCGGCACGCGGAACCAGTTTTCACGGTCGTAGCTGGCCACCGCCTGGTAATTTTCCCAGCCCTTGGGATAGGTCGTGGCGCCGGCGTTGAGGAAGCGGATGGTGCAGTCTTCATCGCGCGCGCCCTGCAGGCGGAAATAAAACCATTGGGTGAAATCCGCGTGCGAATCCTTGCGGATTTTCAATTCGATTTGCTGAGGACTATCCGCGCGCACCACTTCAATGGCGGCGGCGTCAAACTGCTGGCTGATTTTTATCGACATAGGATTTTTTGGTGAAGATCGTCGCCCGGACCGACACAGCGCCCGCCGGAAACGCGAGTTTCGGCAAGGGGCTGCGCAATCCGCCTGACAATCGGTGGGAAAATTTTATAAAATTTCTCTGTTCTCGGTGAGTAACAAAGCAACTAGCCCTGATATAATATCAGGCTTGTCGGGGCGTAGCGCAGCCTGGTAGCGTACATGCATGGGGTGCATGGGGTCGGAGGTTCGAATCCTCTCGCCCCGACCAATAAATTCAAAGGGTTACAAGTTTTTGACTTGTAGCCCTTTTTCTTTTCAGCTGTAACTGGTAAGACAATCGGTAAGAAAAAAATGCTACTACCTGCTTTCCGATTACGGCTCGCCCCTTCCCTTAGACAAATACAGGAATAACAATCGCACTATTATTTTATTCTTGCCATTGTGATACTTTTTTTGTTTCAACATGAAAATAAAAGAAAAAGAGATGGGACAAGCGAAGAAATGAGGTTCACAAGTCGTACCCTGTGTCATTAACGTCGAAAACAAAACATCAAAGTCAAAAATACTGATGTGCGCATTTGAGCGCAAACAGTAAAAACACCAGACGGGGACTACGGCCGTTACTGGAGTATCCGCACGGGTAAATTTCGACGCACATTCCACGCTTGGTGGTCGCGCTTAGTTATCTGTTTGAGCTTTCCCCTGAAATTTAATCTTCCTTAACCTCAATCGTTGTACGTGATTGGAGCGCCTGACTCCATTCGCATGTCCTAAGTTCGTGAGGGCATGGGAAAATTACCGCCAGCCTTTTTTATGTGAGCAACAGCACCGGACTGAACTAATGAGCTTCAGAATTAATCAGGGAGTAAATACGTTCGCATGACGACTGGTTTTCGACTTTATTTGAGCTAATATGCGTTGCCGTCAATTTATTTACGGCAATATCATTGGTTTGTGCCTTGAAGACGGGAATTTCGAATGGCCGAAGCACAATCGTCAGATAATCCGATCGCTGTGAAGCACTATCAGATTCATCGTCGTTTGGGTGAAGGTGGTTTTGCCCACGTTTATGAAGCCTGGGATAGCAAGCTGTGTCGAAGTGTCGCAATCAAGCGCCTTAAAAATATCGATGGCGCAACCAATGCAAAAGACATTCTGCGGGAAGCACGTTTGTCTTCATCGCTCAAGCACCCCGCCTTTGTCAAAATTCACGCCTTAGAAGAAGACGACGGCGATGTGCCATCCATCGTCATGGAATTGGTGCCAGGCCGTAGCTTGAAGCAGTTACTGGTCGAAGCGCCTCTTTCGGAACTGCAAGCGCTGCTGATTGTCCAGGCCATTGCCGAGGCTATGTGCGAAGCACATGACTCAGGCCTGACTCACGGCGATCTGAAACTCTCGAACCTTATGATCGAGCCTTCGGGAGCATTGCGCATACTCGACTTCGGCCTGGCGGTGCACAGCGATTCGCAAGTCACAATCTCGCTACAGCAAACCGATCTTCAGGGCACAATCGCTTACATGGCGCCGGAGCGCCTTCGAGGCGCCGCACTTAGCCCGCAATGCGACATTTACGCGCTCGGCGTGGTTTTGTACGAATTGACCACGGCAATGCGACCATTTCCTCATTTATCCGGGCTGGCACTGGCCGCTGCCCACCTGCAATCTTCATCCGAACAATGGCATTATCCGGCAGCAATGGATGCTGAATTAATCTGCTTGATACGCAGAATGACCGCCTATTCGAGAGAGCAACGGGTTCAGTCCATGCGCCAGACGCATTGGCAAATCACCGAGGTTGCGAAGGCAATGCAATCAGATTCGCACGCCGCCACCGTGCCGACCGGGTTGATATCGACTGTTTCTGCACCATTGCCATCAATAAGCAAGACTACACCGCTCTCCCGACAAGGGCGGCGGCTCACGCTGGCACTTGCACTGACAATTGCGCTCGCCGGTGGTGCGTGGCTGGTGTCACCGTATGCATCGTATTTGTCAGCGCTGGTCACTCCGAGAACACCGTTCAGTGAAGCGCTGGAAATGAAACAAGGGCTGGCAGCGCTTCAATCGTGGGACCGGCCGGGCCAACTGGACGAAGCGGAAACCAGATTCACGACCATACTCCATCACAATTCGGCCAACGCTGCGGCCGTGGCAGGATTATCCCAGGTCTACAGCCTGCGCTACTTGAACGACAATCTGGACGAGACCTGGCGACAGAAAGCTGCGGCGGCGGCCCAGCAAGCGCTCAAGCTGAATGACCAATTGGCGCTGAGCCATGTTGCCTATGGCAACGTGCTGTTCGATGAAGGCAAAATCGAGGCGGCGGCGGCGGCTTACGAACGCGCGCTAAATCTGGACCCGACGAACCTGTTTGGATTAGCTGGCAAGGCACATTCGCTACGCAAATTGCATCGCTCCGATGAAGCGCTGCTTGCAGCGCAAAAGGACCTACAGGATTATCCGCATGAGCGAGTATTCGCCGACCTGATCGGGACGATATTTTATGAGCAGGCAAATTTCAAGGCGGCAGAACAGGCATTCCGCCAAAGTATCAAGATTCAACCGGACGCGGTATTTGCATACGCGAATCTGAGTGCTGCGCTGCTCAGCCAGGGTCGCTCGGACGAGGCCATGCAAGTGCTGCAGCAAGGTTTGCAGATCAGGCCTAGCGCCTGGCTGTACAGCAACCTGGGCAATGCCTTGTTCATGCGTGAAGATTATGTCGGCGCCGTCACCGCCTTCGAGGCAGCAGTCTCCGCAGCCAAAGGCAATCCCAGCGACTACCTTGGCTGGGCCGACCTTGGTGATTCCTTGCTATGGATACCGGGTCGCGAAGCGGAAGCGCGCGCGAGTTATCAGCACGCGATCAACCTGCTGTCGCCACGCCTCGTACGCATGCCAAACAATAAAGAAATGCTATCGCAAATGGCATTGTACCTTGCCAGAATTGGCAATCGAAGCGAGTGTGAAACCCTGCTGCGGCAGGTACTAAAACTGGCTCCCGACAGCGCCTCTGTCCAGTTTCGCGCTGGCCTCGCTTACGAATTGACGGGCAACCGGAGCAGTGCGCTGGAGGCCATCGCGCGCGCAAGGCAATTGGGGTACCCGGCAAAATTTATCGAGACCACACCCGAGCTGGTTGCGCTGCGCAGAGACCCCAGGTATTTGAAAACAGCGGCAAGTCCGTGAGCAGAAACGAACCTGGCACGGCGTATGCATTAGCCCCTATCCGCGTCACTCTCATGTTAACCAAATAGCTCGGACGCCATTCCAATTTCAGCCGTCAATTTAATACTTGGAGAATTTATATGACTCAAATGAAGAAACCTATCAACTACACGAGCATTCTGGTTCCGTTGGACCAAAGCATCCCTTCGGCTCAATACGTACCATGGGTAATTACGCCGACGCCAGACCGCACTGGGGGGCCAGGCTCACTCGGCGGAATGCCGTGGCTCAGAGCGGGCGACACGATGACTTTTAACATCCAAGGCATCAAGCCAGGCTCCGGTAAAAGCACACTTACTTTCATCAAACTCCCACCGATGGAATCCGGTCTGCCGACGCCATTCAAGCAGTACAACAAGGAAAAACATCCACATTCACCGTATCATTACAAACTGGGTGAAGTACTCGAGTTTGATAATATCGATGGGCAAGAAGCAGAGTGGAATTTTAACTTGGAGCATGATGCTGGAGATGGCAATCACCCCGTGCTGGAGCTGGATCCAGAACTGCGAGTTGGTACCGGAGTTCATCACTGTGGCGACGATGAAAGCTAAACAGCTGTAACACTCGCCATGCAATGACGGGCCATCCGGAAAGACTCCTGGTCGGCTCGCCAATTACAATAGCCGCAGATGACGCCTCAATGGTTCCGCTGGTGTCTTCAAGCGCGACGCGCAGCGCTCGACGTCTCCGCCGCAATCGACCATCGCCAGACGAATTTCTTCCTGCGAAATGCAGTCCAAATTACGAATCTGTGGATGCGCTTCCAATAATTTGTACATCGACGGTCGCGATATCCCCAGCGCCAGTGCTGCGCCCTGGATGTACCAATCGCTCTTTTCCATTGCCGCCAATATCTCCGCCTCTGTCAGATCAGCCAACCGCCGTCGGCCCGATGCAGCACTGGCGTTGGCCCCGGCAACGCTCGAAGGAGCACTGCCGGAGGCGCTGAACCGGGTAGCGTCAGGCCTAGCGTCCACCAGCGAGTAAAAATCCGGCAGCTGTTCGCCCGGCGGCGTCAGCAACAAACGATTGGTTGCATGCGCCAGCTGACGCACATTTCCCGGCCAGTCGTAGAGTATAAATTGCACGATCAGCGACGCCGGCAACTGCAATTCGCCCCCCGTTGACAACTTCGACGACGCCAGCAAATGAGCGATCAGCATGCCGATGTCTTCACGCCGTGTACGCAGCGGCGGCAAATGGATAGTAAAACTCCCCAGACGGCGCAATAACGCTTGATTAAACCCTGCGGCATATAAATTCTGATCGGTAGCTGCGATCAGCCGCGCGCTTGATCGTACGTCGCGAGATGCGCCCAGCGGGCGGTAATCCCCCGTTTCCAGCACGCGCAGCAGCATGGGCTGCACTGCCATCGGCGTGTTGCCTACTTCATCGAGGAACAGCGTGGCGTCCTGCGCTTCGGCGAACAGTCCGCTGCGGGCCGTTTGCGCTCCGGTATAGGCGCCCCGGCTGGCTCCGAACAAGTCCGCCGCCGCCAGCGACTCATTTAGTGCCGCCATATTGACGCTCACCAGGCGCGCTTCGGCACGCCGGCTCAATCCATGAATACCCCGCGCCGCGACCTCCTTCCCAGTACCGGTTTCCCCCAACAGCAGGACGGAAACATCGGTTCCAGCTACTTGCCGAATCTGGTCGCGCGTGGCGATTGCCGCGCTGCCTATTCCCAGCCAGCCGTCGACCGGATTATCTTTGGGAAGACAGCGCATCCAGTGCAGACATAACAGAACCGTCCGACCCAGGCTCAAAACCGCGCCGGCGGCAATCTGTTCGTGCGACAGAAAAGTGGTCTCGCTGATGTCGGCACCATTGATTTCGAGCACCATGTGGGTGTTACCCGATGGTTCGATGATAATGCCGCCATGCCCCTGCGTGATCCGAAGCGGTGTCCGTGAAATCCCGCCATAAGCCAGGCCGCCGCCCTCACCCCCAGCCCGGCGAAACAGAGGCATAAAACGTGACAATTCCAACGGCGCGGATGGATCGGCCCACAGGAATTGCTCGCCTATGCGCATCGCGTCTGGATGCCAGGCGACACTGAGAGCCAGCAGAGGTGCATCCGTCTGCGTGCCAGTGGATAAGGAAGGCGATGGGATTGTAAAGTCTGAATTGATCATTGCCATCCAGAAATAGCCTGAATGGGCGAATGTAAATGAGTGCGGGGCGAGTGTCAACTCGCCCCGCCACCGGCAAGTGCATTGCCGATTCAAAGTCAGATCCCGGTAAATACTGCTCAGCAGGGCTGCGAGGTGCCGCCCTGCTGAGCAGTATCGATAGCAATTACACGTTCGACGGCGGATAAGAAGCTACTCCGCCCAGGACATAAGCCAGTTGCTGCTGGATCGGAGTCGTGCCGCTGATCACCGGCGGTCCAAACGTGACAGTGACCGATCCTGACGACGAGCTCGAATCGACTTTTTGTACCGAATAAGAGCCGGAGGCACCGCCGAGATCGAACATGCCGAACAATTTAAGTTGTACTGAAGCATTCACCTGCAAATCGCTGGTGATCACACTGGCCTTGGCGCCGGTAAACGTCATGCTGATGGTCGGTTGCTGGCTAATGACGAAGGTTTTGAGGCGCGAGAAGGTTTTCCCCTGTCCAAATAATTGGGTCACATCGAACTCGCTACCTTGCAACTGGTAGCCCGTCGCTTCTTGCCCAGTCTTGGTTGCCACTTCCTGCAAGATGTCGTCCGCATACCAACCTGTGGTGTTGTCGGTC
The DNA here is from genome assembly GCF_038896935.1 of Collimonas rhizosphaerae. Classification (NCBI taxonomy): domain Bacteria; kingdom Pseudomonadati; phylum Pseudomonadota; class Betaproteobacteria; order Burkholderiales; family Oxalobacteraceae; genus Collimonas; species Collimonas rhizosphaerae. The sequence goes on along the minus strand of NZ_JBANDC010000001.1, from coordinate 362,837 downwards.
GACAGTACACTCGGAATCGACGCAAACAAAGTCACGCCCGGATAGGTGATATTCATGGTGACGGTGGACGACGACGAGGTGTAACGCGACATATCGTATGCGGCGCTGCCACTGACCGCAATATCCAGAATATCGGCGATAGGAATAGTGAAGCTGGTGCCACCCGAAATGCTCAACTGCGAGCTGTCGGAACTGAAATCACTTATGCTGATTGCCACACTAACCGCATTGCCAGCTGTATTCAAACCCGCAATCAATTGATTCGCAGTAGGCAATTTATTCGGCGTGAAGCCAACGTAATAGCTAGAACTGTTAACCTGCATGCCGCCGTTAGCCTGAGATGGCGTAGTGACGTTGGCAACAACGGCAGCAATGCGCGCGGTGGCGGCATAGTAACGATTGTGCATGGCATAGCTGTCACCGGCGAGGCTCTTGTATGCAGCGATCGCATTGCGCAAGGCATTTAGCGAGTCTGGTATGTTGGCGATGCTGCCATACGCCTTATTCATCTGGTTAAATATATCCTGCAGTTTGCCGCCAAAAGGCAATGGGCTGGTATATACGCCTTGAAGATTTTCAAACTCGGTCAGGATGGACGCTATCTGTCCGCTCGCAGCGGTATCCTGTTTTCCCATCGTAGCAAGGTCTTGCTGGCAGAATGAGAACGTGACGGCACCCATGATCTGCGCGTACAGATTGGAAAAACCAGCACCGGTGAGCTCTGGCTGACCATTGCTTGCCACACCCAGCAGGGTGTCGATGTCTTGCAGCGTGGCCCGGTTATAGTAAGCGTTGCTACCGTAAGTAATGCCGTAGTTGAAACCCGACGGATAGTTAATCATGCTGAATGTACCGTCGAGCTGAGTCGACAAGAACTTGGTGACCTGCGACTCGATGCCGTCGATAAATGCTTGCTGCATCGGTGACACGGACGATACATCCGCCAGGAGCATGGCGTTACTCAGGGTAACCGAAACGCGGCACTGCGATAGTGGCGGCGCCGCCGGGTTTGGATGGCTGTTCACCCAATTGGCGTAAGCATATCCTTTTGCTACATCAGGAGACGGTGCAACAACTGTTTGAGGCCAGTCGTAAAAGGGAGGCTTGGTGCTTGGGCGAGCAATGTTGACGCGATACGTAGGCATGATGGTATTGGCTCCAGATAAAGTGATGGTTCAAATAGATGTCGGCCGTAAGCGATTTTCTAAATCCGTCACACGCGCCGCACCTGATGCAGGGTGAAAGTGCCGGTCGTCATTGCTGCATATCGACGATCGATTCTTCCTCCACTGATAGCCTTATTCGCAAGCATCATGCCAAGCAAAAAAGCTACTGATTTAGCTGAATTTCCATCACATCTGTGTAAAGCCATCGATAATTTTACACATCACCATTTTCTTTACACGACTGCTTTACACAGCTTCTTTACACACCTTTCCGTGACAATAAAAAGAGACCATGCGACAGCTGGCGCAAGCTCGGTGACAGCGAGGCGCCGGTGGCAATCAAATCGCAAGCTCGCTCTTGTCTTGTTATCGCTATCTACGCCCTGAGGTCATAGAGTCCGCTTATCCGGATCGACGCACTCCCGGCGCTCTTGATCAGTACGCCTTCAAACTTTCATCCCGGCTTAGAACTGAAGCGGCCAAATATCGGAAGCAGCGCCGCGGCTTAAAACAGATCCATGCGGACCTATGTGCGCTGGGCTTTGAGGGATCGCACGATCGCGCTGCTGCATTTGCGCGGCAATGGCGACCGGATCAACTGGATAGGGTCAACTTCGCAAGCAATGGAACCGGGCAAGACCCAATCAATCTCCATATGACGCAGAAGTCGTCATTAGGAATGGGTCAGTATTCGATACAAAATGAGGGTCAGGATTCAGCGCAATCCAACAACTCTCTCGTTCAGGAGATTTTCACCACCGTATCCTCCGGTCCCAATAGCCGCCCATCATGCGACCGCAGCTCCAGCCTGCGGACCGGCTGCCCGCGCTTGACATCGACCAGGCTCACATGGGCTTCGCCAGGATCGAAGAAATAATCCTCCCCCCATTGCCGCAAGGCCACCAGCAGCGGAAAAAGTCCCCGCCCTTTCTCAGTCAGCACGTACTCCTGGTAAGCGCTGCCGTCGGACGCCGGCACGGTTTCCAGAATGCCGTGCTCCACCAGGTTACGCAGCCGGGCAGACAGGATGTTCTTTGCCAGGCCCAGGTTTTTCTGGAATTCGCCAAAGCGGCGCAAGCCGTCGAAAGCATCGCGGACGATGAGCAGCGACCACCAGTCGCCGATCGCATCCAGCGGCCTCGCGACCGGGCAGCTGGCCTCTTTGTGGCTGGTCCGCTTGACCATTGTGTATCCCTCTCGGTAGGCAGTAACGCATAAACATGCGCGAATTTTATGGTTGCATAATAAAACCATGTCTGATATAAATCAAATGGTTTCAATATGAAACCAATGCCTGCGGAGATTCCAATGGTCTCATTTGAAACAGCTTGTTGAACTCCTCTCGCCAACGACTTTGAAAGAAATTCCCCATGACCCGTCCCGACGACACTTTCAACGGCAGCTTCCCGTTCGCACCACACTTCACCGATGCACCCGGTTTCCAGATGCACTATGTCGACGAGGGCCCGCGCGAAGCTGACGTGGTGCTCTGCCTTCACGGCGAACCGACCTGGGGTTACCTGTTCCGCCACCTGGTTCCAGTGCTGAGCGGCGCCCACCGCGTGATCGTCCCCGACCACATGGGTTTCGGCAAGAGCGCGACGCCGCAGCACCGCAGCTACTGGCTGCAGGATCACATCGACAACCTGGAACGTCTGGTCCTCGCGCTCGACTTGCGCAATATCACCCTCGTAATGCACGATTTCGGCGGCCCGGTCGGCATGGGCCTGGCTGCCAGGCATCCAGGCCGCATCCTGCGCGTGGTCTCGGCCAATGGCCCGGTCCCGTTCGGCCAGGCCGATCTTTTCGAGCGGCTGACCGCGAACGCCGGCGCCTCGCCCTGGTTCCAGTGGATCGCGAAAGCCGGACAGGACGGCAGCCTGGAACCGGTATTGGGCCAGCTCGGCTTCAACATCTTGAGCACGCTGAAGCTGAACGGCTTCGAGAACCACGCGCTGATCACCGACACCTGGCTCTCCGCCTACGGATCACGCTTCGCCAATCCGGCCGACTGCCTCGGCGTGATCGGCTGGGCCAAAGGTTTCGCCACCGGCATGCACCGCTTCGAAACGCCAGGCGCAGCTGCCGGCCTTGCCATCCGCGCCAAACCGGCGCTCGCCATCTGGGGAACCGCGGACCGCACGCTCCAAGCGGAGCATTTCCTCCCGTTATTCAGCGAACTGTTTCCGGCGGCCCCAATCCATCGGCTGACTGGCGTCGGCCATTACTGCCTGGAGGATGCGCCGGACGAGATTGCCGCACTAATCCTGCAGTTCCTCCGGCAAACCGGCTGATTCCCTGGCATAGGCTGGCATAGGCTGGCCGGGCTGGTTCACTGCGGCGCTGGCGGCCGCAGTCCTTGTTTGCGCTTTTGCGTTTGTACGGGCATATATATGCGAGCATGGGCCTGCGGCAGGCGGCCCGGCCAGCCTCAAGCTATTCCTGCAAATCGGCCTTTTCATCAAACCCGGCACGCGCCTTGGTGATGTGCCCCACATGGCTTCGCGCCCACACGCCAAGCGGCTCGACCGCGCTCCATAGGGAACGTCCGAGATCGGTCAGCTCGTAGTCGACGCGCGGCGGGATCGTCGGGAACTGCGTCCGCGTCACCAGTCCGTCCCGTTCCAGTCCGCGCAGCGTAAGCGTGAGCATCCTTTGCGAAATGCCGCCCACGGCACGCTTGATTTCATTGAAACGTTTTGGCCCGTCGCCGAGCAGGACGATGATCAGCACGCTCCATTTATCGCCGACGCGCGCCAGTACGGAACTGATGGCGCGGCAATCTTCGCTCTTGTGATCGGGTAGTTTGACAGTCACTTGCATGTGCTCCGGTATCAGTCATGTGCCTTCTTGTGAAGCGTATCACCAGTACCTACAATAGTCCAGGTAACAGTTTTATACCAAGTCTAGCTTCTTTACCAAGCATGAGGCAATGGACTAGGAACGGCCCGCGCCAGCGCCTGAAGGTGCAGGCAGGCTGTCTTTCCCAACTATCAGCAAGGAGCATCACATGACTATCATTTCCGTCATCATCGGCAGCACCCGCGAAGGCCGCTTTTCCGAAAAACCTGCACACTGGATTGCAGACCACCTCAGGCAGCGCGACGGCGTCGAAGCACGGCTGCTGGACCTGCGCGACTTCCCGATGCCTTTCTTCGACCAGCCGGCGCCGCCGGCCATGCCGGGCCGCGCGCCGTATCCGGACGCAGTGGTCCAGAAATGGACCGCCGCCATCGCGCAGTCCGACGGTTTCGTGTTCGTCACGCCTGAATACAACTACGGCACTTCAGCCGTGCTCAAGAACGCCATCGACTGGGTTTATCCGGAGTGGAACCGCAAAGCGGCGGCATTCGTAAGCTACGGCGGCACCGCCGGCATACGCAGCGTCCAGCAGTTGCGCGAGACCGCGGTTGAATTGCAGCTGGCCCCGGTCCGCACTTCGGTGCACATCCCTGCCGCAGTCCTTTGGGCGCATTTCCAGGGCGGCGATGTCGACGCCGGACTGGCCGGACTGGCGGAACCCGCCGGCAAAATGATCGACGACCTGCTGTGGTGGACCGCCGCCCTGAAGACTGCGCGCGGCTGATCGCGAGAACGCGCGCGGCAACGCTGCTGCGCCCGCCAGCACATAACCCACAATTGCGAGGATAGAAAATGTCTCTCTCTGCTACTTACCCCGAAACCGCACCTGTCGCTGTGCGCCAGATTGCAAAACGTACCCGGGGACGGGCGCACGGCCCCATCACACGCCTGGTCAGCCCGTCCGACCTGGGCCAGCTCATCAAGCCGTTCGTGTTCCTCGACCTGTTCGACTACGAAGGCCCGCCTTTCAAGCTCGGCTTGCATCCCCATTCCGGCATCGCTACCCTGACTTACATCGCGGAAGGCGCAGTCAGCTATATAGACCCGGACGGCTCCAGCGGCGTGCTGGCCGCCGGCGGCGTCGAATGGATGCAGGCCGGGCGCGGCATGTGGCACGGCGGCGGGCTCGACGAGCCGGGCCGGACGCGCGGCTTCCAGCTGTGGATAGCGCTGCCGCCGGAGCTGGAACTGGGGCCCACCATAAGCATCTACCAGGCAGCCGCAGACGTGCCGGCGCATGGCCCTGCGCGCGTGCTGCTCGGCAGCCATGGCGCCGCATCGAGCGCGATTCCCGCGCCGTCGCCGATCAACTACCTGGCGATGCGCCTGAAAGCCGGCGAACGCTGGCGCTACCAGCCGCCGGCCGGCCACACGGTCCTGTGGACCGCTGTCGCAGCGGGCGCCGTAGCGGTTCCCGACGAACTGCGGCATGGCGATTTCGCAGCATTCGAAACGTCGGATCAAGCGGTGGACTTCGAGGCCCTGACCGATACCGAATTCGTCGTCGGCTCGGCGGCGCCGCACCGGCACGATCTTGTTCTCGGCTACTACTCGGTGCATACGACGCCAGCCGCGCTAAACAACGGCGAGGCGTATATAGAGGAAATCCGCGCCAGGCAGGGTTAAAAGCCAGGCGGCCGTAGCGGGAGCGGGAGCCGGCAAGTTCATTTTGCCGACTCCGGCAAATCTTCGGCTAGCGTATTGCCTTCATCCGAAATAAGGACGCTCGGAGGCAAACAGCATGCAGCGCGCTCCCAGCTTCCAGTCAGCGGGGGCGCGCTCTCCGAGGACCGTGACGCCCATGGCATAAGCCGTCGCGCGCAGTTCCATCGGCAAGCCGTCCAGCTGCCCTTGGGCTTGTGCGACATTGGCGTCGCGCAGCGCATCCGCAAAACGCAGCATGCGCTCCTCAAGGCCGGCATTCTTGCGGCTCTGCTCCAGGCGGCTGAGTGCGCCGTGATATTGGCTGACATCTTTCCCTGCGCGGATTGCCAGCGCCATCGCCGAGAATATGCTGGCCTCATCGGTATCAGTATCAAGCAGAGGCAAGGCAAGCGCCTGCGCCACCAACGCTCGAGGCGCGCCGCTGCTGGCGGCAGCAAGACGCAGCACGCGTGCTTCATGTTCGCTGCCCTTGGCTTTCGATACCGCGCTTTCCATGTGCCCAAGCGCCAGTTCGTGATACGCAGCCATCACATTGCCGCTGATGCCCTCGCCGGTTTCCAGCGCCAGCATGGTGCGCACGCTCGTCGAACTGCGCGCCAGGTCGGCTATATCGGCCCGCGGATTGCCCGATTGCATGCGCCTCAGGCGTGCAATATCAACGCTGATGACGTCTCTCAGCGCCGGCTCGTTTTTTGCCGCCAGCATCTTTGCTTTGCTGGCGTCCGCCCAGTTGCCTTTCTCCTCGGCGGTATAGCCCACTGCGTAGGCGAACCAGCCATGGCCGGGCCAGCGCCGATGGCCTTCGTCGAATCCAGCGTTCTTGGCGTCGGAATCCGGCATGCACCGCAGGGCGATGTAACGCAGGTCCGGGTTGTCAGGCGCAGCGGCGGAGAGCGAGGCCTGCTGCGCGCAGAAGCTTGCACGCGCGGCCGGTGCGATACTGTCCTGCAGCGTGCGCAAGGCAACGATATCGTGAGGATCATCCGCCATGCGCTGCCGCAAGATGCCGTCAAAACCAGGCTGCTCTGCTGCAAGGCTCAGCCAATGCATGAGATAGGGATCGTGAGGACTGCTCCAGCGCGCGCGGGTTGCGATTGTTTTTGGAATATCTGCGCGCGGCACCCAGCTCAGGGTTTGCGCCGGCGCCATGTCGCCGGCGCCGCTCAGCACGGTGCGCATGCCGCCGCCCGTGCTCTTGATCGAACTCGGCGGCTCTTCGAACAATACGTCTGCCGTCGAATGTCCCCAGCGCGTGACCCCTATGCTCTCTGGCGGCGGCGCTTGAAAGGCGCCGTACGCCGCAGTCCACTGGATCAGCGGGCTGGCCGCCGCAATATTGTAGAACGTGCCAGCCTGGCCATCGTTAATATCGCCCTCGAAACTCTCGACCAGGCGGCCCTGCTCATCGTGTGCTTCAACATGGTAGCTGCGGGCATGGGAAGCCTCTATCTTGCTCGATGCAAAAGCAGGAACGCTGACAGAGTGGCCGCCGATGCTGACTCGCACGGAACGCCCGAGCCCGTTGTAGATCGCAATGTCGGGCAAGGTCAGCGATGAGCCCGTCAGCAGCACGGCGCCGATGATCCCGCCGGCAACGGCAAAGCGCGCCAGCCCATGCCCCCACCCCTGCGCCGATTGAAAACGCTGCCACCATCCGGCCTTGATTGTCCGCGCCCGTTCATTGCCGGGAATCAGCGTGGCGCAATCCTTGGGCGCCTGGGCAGGCGCCGGCGCTTCCTCAGGCTCGGCATTTGTCCGCGCCCATCCGGCAACCGCCGCTTCGCTCTGCAGCAGCCTCTCCAGCGTGCACGAGGACAAGGCAACCAACGCCCCCAGCGTCTGGTTCAGCCAGCCGTCTACAACCCGCAGCCAGTCATTGATATTCTCCCGATGCGGCGGCCTCAGCCCAAGTTCGCCAAGCGCGCCTGCAAACGATTCTGCGCCAAGGCGCGGCGCGAACGAGGCGTCGAACACGACGGCAGCCGCATCTTCATATACTCGCGCGACGAGCTGGTACAGTTCGCTCGCCACCCGCACGATGCGGTCGGCGCCATCGTTGCCCACCTGGCGCACGCCGCCTGAAGTCTCGACCGAGATGACTTGCCGCAATGCCGCCTGGGCGTCGCGCAGGCAGGCATCGGTGTGGTCGGCGTAGTGCAGCAAGGTGATCAATCCTGTGAGGTACTCCTCCCAGCCGTGCCCGAGTTTGCGGGCTGCGGCAAGGTGCAGGGTGCGGCACAGGCGGTCATGGGCGCAGATCTTGTCCCGCGCCTGGGTCGCTTCCCGCCGCGATTCTTCTATGGCTTGCGGCAGCTCGCTGCGGCGCAGTTGCCGTCCGCGATAACGAATCACACCGTCGGCCGGCACGAACGCCTTGCTTTGCAAAGATTCCAGCAGCAGCACTTCCTTTTCAAGGTTGCGCAACTGCTCCAGGTCTTGCCCCAGCGATTCAGGATAGAGCGATTGCAGCTCGCTCGCATCTGCCTCACGCTGCAAATCGAACAGGTCGCTCGCGTGCCTGGCTTCGCGCGTGACCGAACGTCCAAGATAGACGCCACGGTAAGCGCGGTTGAAATATTCGCGGGAATACTGCTCGCCCAACCTGGCCAGGGATGCCTCGATCGGCGCGGGCTCATCCTCTTGCGCACCTGCCATACGCGCCGAGGCTTGTTCGCGCAAGGATTGCGCATCCTCGAAGATGGTCCACGCGCTGCGGTCGTCGGACGCGGCAGGCACGTAATTGCGCTTGGCGTTTTCTTCCCGCTCGTAGTTCAGCGGATGGGTCGCCCACATGCTTGGAGGCAGCGCGAAGTCGGCCTTGAACACACGATGCGCCGGCGCGTTATCGGCCGGCAGCGGTGGATATTTTCCATAAAACGGATCGTCCAGCACTCGGGCGAACTGTTCGATGATGTTCGACTGGATCGCAAACACATCCTTGACGACGCGCTTGCCGGCCGCCTCGGAATGCGCGAACCGGACGGCCCGGTCCCAGGCGTCGTCGGCCGCTCCCAGGCGATGCAGGGCATGTATCAGGGTGTCGCTGCCGGTCAGTGAAACGGCCACCAGGTCGGCTTGCATTTCCATTTCACGCGCGAGCGCGCGCTGCGCCAGGACCACGCCGCGAAATCCGACGTCGATCACCGAGCGGATCGACCACACGATCACTCCCAGCACCCAGCCGATCCACGCAATGCGGAAATCGACGCGCGACAAACCTGCCAGGAAACTGTCGAGGGCGTCGCGCCTGGCAACGATGTGCGCGGCGATCTGCTGCGCCGTGTATACCCATCGCCCCACCGCCATCGAGCGCTGGGCAAAGTGGCCGAATTCGTGGGCGCATACCGCCTTGAGTTCGCCCAGCGACAGCACATTCACCAGCGCCAGCCCGATTTCGAGGTTTTTCTTCGAGGGAAAAATCAGGTTAAGGATAGACAGATCGTAGAAGACGGCGGCATTCACGCGCGCCGACAAGAACACCCGGTGCGGGCGCGGCGCGCCTGCTTCGTCGGCAAGCCGGTAGAGGAATTCGAACAGGCGAGGCTGCTGCTCAGGCGTGACTTCGGGATCGTCAGTCTTGACGATCTGCCTGGTAAAGAAAAGCGCCTTGAGCATGAAGATGGCGAGGAACGCAGCGCATGCCCCGGCGACGAAACTCCAGAACGCATTCCTGCCATTCGTCACCGCATTTCCGATAAGCCGGTAGGCGGTAAGCCCGAACCAGCCGGCGAGGAAAAAATACAGCGCAATGAACAACGCAAGGCAGCCGACCGCTAGCCATGCCCGATTCTTGTATGCCTTGGTTGGTTTGGCAAGATCGCCCGGTACGCTCGCCGGACCTGCCGGATATATGTTTTCCATCCGCTCCCCTTGTTTTGCGGACGTAGCGCTCTGATAGCGGCGCCTGTCAGTCCACCCTGTCGATAAGATTCACGAAGACCGAACAAGTGATTAAAAAACGGCCGGCTCGCTCGTTGAAATATTATCATGACTTTGCACTGTGGCAACATCATTTTCAGGGCGATTCCAAGGTCGCGGCTCCGGCAAATCAGGGGGACCGGATCGCCATGTCAAACGCCTGTCATATTGTTCCGTTAAGCTCTGTTCCAGGCTCACATGCGGCTGTATCGATATGTGAGTAGATTCGTCAATAGCTTTGTCACCATGCAGATAGCATGGGATGGCTAGAATCTCCTCACATATCGGTAACCCAGCGCGGTAAACCCGGCGCGATAAAGCCGGCGGCCTCAGCCGGATCAAATTCACGCCGCCTGCGCAAACTAGCGTGTATCGGCAGCCAGCCGCACCAGCGTGCCGTTCCTGTCTTCCGTAATCACCACGCTGCCGTCATCCAGCGTCGCCAGTCCCACCGGCGCGCCCATCGGATGTTTACCGGCCAGGAAATTCCAGCCCGACACCAGCTCCTTCGGCTCACCCACCGACTTATATGATGAATCCAGAGCCAGGCTGACCAGCCTGTGGCCGGCGGCGCGATAGCCGTGATAGCCGATGACCAGGCGGCCGGCCAGCGCCGGCATGGTCTTGCCGCTGTAGACCAGCATGCCGAGCGGCGCCGCATGCGGCGGCAACAGGCGGCTGGGGGCGGTCTTCTTGCTGCAGTCGAACTTCGGATATTCGGGGCTGGCCCTGAGCTGGTCGAAGCAATACGGCCAACCGTAATCGGCGCCTGCGGCCAGCCAGCTCAAGGTGTCGTGCGGCAGTTCGGCGTCAGGCAAGCTGGCATCGGCGACGGTGATGTTGTCGCGCGAATTGGTGGCGGCGATCAGCGTGCCGTCCGGGCTGAGCGCCAGCGCCATGCTGTTGCGCAAGCCGCGCGCATGGACCGGTATGGTGCGGGCGTCGAGCGCCGCCCCGGTCGCCGGCAGCCTGGCGTGCAGCACGCTGGCGCGCGGCGGCGTCTCGCCTATCTCGGGACAAGGGAAAGCCGCCTTGCCGGGCTGGTCTGGCTTGATCTCGCAATTGTCGGTAGCCGAGCCGACATTGATGTACAGCGAACCGTCGGCGCCCAGCACCATCGCTGTCAGCGGATGGCGGCCGGTGCCAGGCAGGTTGGTCACGACATCTTGCATGCTGGCGGCAATATCCTTGGCCGCGGGATCGATGCGCACGATGCGGCCGAGCATGCTGACCAGCAGCCGTTTGTCCGGCGTCGCGATGATCGCGTTGGGCATGTTGAGCTTGCTCAGCAACACTTCCGGCTTGCCGCCCTGCTTCAGGTTCAGGCGCAGCAGGCGGCCGCGGTTGCTGGCCCAGCCGCCCATGTCCAGCACATAGATATCCTGGCCGATGGCAGCCACGCCGCGCACGAAACCAAGGTGTTCGGCAACCAGCCCCATGCACATGCCCTTGGCGACCTTGAGGTCGAGGCGCGGGAGACCGGCGCAGTCGCCCGAGGCCTGGTAAGTGCTTTGTGCGGAAGTGCTCCCGCTTGCGGTCCCGCTAACGGTCCCGCACACAAGCATGAACACCGCGCAAGACACCTTGCGCAGGAAAGGTAATGGTCGCATGGCTGTGGCTTTCAGTAATTGATCACGTCACGGATAAATATCCGCGATATTGCCACATTCCGGCGTCGATCATTGCTTTGCCTGCCCACGGCCGGGCCGGCAAAAAAGATGAAAGAACCGTCATGCCGGCTAAGACCACATGATGCCGTCAGCGCAAGTGGTATGTCCCCGTCTGTACTGCGCCCGGGCCGGACAGGCCGCGAATGCCGCCGTTTAGCTCCGGCCCATTTTTCCCGAATATTGTTTCCTCGTGGAAATATATGGATGCAAGGAGATTTTGCCAGCGATGTGAAACCAAAGCGCTTGCCCGGCTGGAATCGCACAGATCTTGAAGTGGTATGGTGCCGCAACGAGAATTTTTAAACCACTTGACGCTCATTTTTCGCAGCCGCATCCTCAGCCACAGCTTAGGGAGTGCGCGGACGCTGAACTTTGGCTCGCTCCTCTTGCATCATCCATTGATCGAGGAGAGAGACATGAGAACAACGCTATCCAACACCTTGCTGCTGAGCCTGGCCGGCGCCATGCTGGCCGCCTGCAGCGACGGCGGTTCGCCCGGCGTTGCCAGCGCAAGCCTGCAACAGGTTTCAGCCAAGGCCAGCGCCCCGGCCTGCGCCGTCGCGTGGGTCGCCAGCGCCATCTACACCGGCGGCAACAGCGCCAGCTACAGCAACGTCAATTACACCGCCAACTGGTGGACACAGGGGAATAACCCGTCCACCGACAGCGGCCCGGCCGGCAGCGGAAAACCCTGGACTTCGGCCGGCGCCTGCGGCGACTCGGTGCCGCCGGTGACGCCGCCGCCTGTCACGCCGCCTCCTCCAGGCGCCACCACCGGAACCATCAATTTCCACCTGCTGCTGGGCGCCGGCTCGGCGCAGGACCAGCTGCTGCTGGACGGCGGCAACTACAATGACCTGATCATGTCGAACATCATCGCCGGCGTCATGTATGGCCATCTGCTGAAGCAATATTATCCCGGCATGCAGTTCCAGAAAGACTACCTGTACGGCTCGATCCTGGGCCAGCTGCTGCAGGAAAACATAGCGACCGGCCTGTACGTCAGCAGCGGCAACCTGATCGATCCGTCCCCCGACCAGCAAGCCGTGATGGGCACCGGCCAAGGCGGTCCGTACCAGATCAACAATTACGCTGCCGACATGGTGTCCGGTTCCTACGCGCCCGCCGGCCATTCGCTGATCAACTACGTCGCGCTCCAGAAAAACATCGGTTACACCATGGCCAACGCGGCCCAGCAGTACAGCAAGCCGACGCCGCCGTCGTTCAACAACAAGTACTACGGGCCGATGCTGACCGCGTATTTCCACTACAACGATTTTGTCGCCCTGATCGTTACCGGCAAAGGCACCGGCGGCTGGACCACGCCATGGCAGCCGGATTACGACAATGCGCTGGCCAATTTCACCAAGCTGCCGGACAATTTCCTGGACGTGCTGCTGAACGTCGCCTACAACCAAGGTTTCTACGGCACGCTGATGACCAGCTACAGCAAGCTGGCGGCAACCGCCACGGCGGCGACGGTGGCCAGCGTCAACGCCTACAGTTCGGTATGGGGCGTGACCGACACCTACAAGCAGTATCCGTATCAGGTGCGCTATTACCTGGACCAGCTGTATGACAACCCGATCCCGACCACCAGCGCCACCGCCTTCGCGACGCCGGCCAACCACGTCGCCTTCGCCATCCCGGCGCTGGGAACCGTGTTCTCCAATGTGTTCCAGACCCTGGCGTATGTGAACAGCGCCGGCCAGTCGGCCTATATTTCGGCGGCGCAGGCGCAGGCTGCGTTCAACAGCGCGCTGGCCACGGCCGGAGTCGCTGCCGGCGCGACGCTGGACTTGAGCAACGCCGCCAACCGCGCGCAAATCTTCACCGTCCTGGAAGGGGCCATCGGCAACCTGGAAACCAGCCTGAACACCAAGTTCAACGCCACCACCAACGTCCAGCTGTAACCCCGAGGTTCACCAGGCCGCCACGCAACCATCGGTGCGCGGCTCGGTGCCGCCGCACAGGACGCCGTGGCGGTCGCGCCAGATGATCTGGCCGCGGCCGAAACCGAGCTGGTTGGCCGACCACGATGCTTCGTGCCCGAGGCCGCGCAAGCCGCGGAACAGGTGTTCGGGATTGGTATGCTCGATGCTGACGTTGTTGCCGCTCTCCCATTCCCAGCGCGGAGCGTCCAGCGAGGATTGTGGATTTAGCGCGAAATCCACCGTATTCATGACCATCTGCACATGTCCCTGCGGCTGCATGAACGCGCCCATCACGCCGAACGGGCCGACCGCCCGGCCGTCTTTGCTCAGGAATCCGGGAATGATGGTGTGGTAAGGCCGCTTGCCCGGCGCCAGGCAATTCGGATGGGCGGCGTCGAGCGTGAAATTGTTGCCGCGGTTATGCAGGGCGATGCCGGTCCCCGGCACCACCAGCCCGGAACCGAAACCCATGTAATTGCTCTGGATGAAGGACACCATGTTGCCTTCATCGTCGGCGGTGCTCAGGTACACCGTGCCGCCGCGCGCCGGCTGGCCCGCCTGCGGCAGCACCGCGCGCGCCCCTATCAGCTTGCGCCGCTCGTCGGCATAAGCATCCGACAGCAAATCCTCGACCGCCACCCGCATGTAGCCGCTGTCGGCGATGTGCGCCAGGCCGTCGGCATAGGCCAGCTTGATGGCTTCGATCTGGCGGTGATAGGTCAGCAAGGTATCGCGTTCGCTGAAATCAAAACCTTTCAGGATATTCAAGGCCAGCAAAGCCACCAGGCCGTGGCCGTTGGGCGGGATTTCCCAGACCTGGTAGCCGCGGTAGCTGCTGCTGATCGGCGTCACCCATTGCGGCCGGTACGCCGCCAGGTCGGCGCTGTCGAGGTAGCCGCCGGCGGCTTGCACGCAGGCGGCGGTCCGTTCCGCCAGGGCGCCGCGATAGAAACTGGCGCCGTTGTCGGCGGCAATCGCGCGCAGCGTACCGGCATGGTCCGGCGCACGCCATGTTTCGCCGGCATGCGGCGCGCGGCCATCGATGCTGAAGGTATCGAACCAGGATTGGAAATGGCCATCCTTCAGCTCTTCCCGGAATAATTTGTAAGCCTGTTGCCAGGCGAACGCCACCATCGGCGATACCGGATAACCGTCTTGCGCCAGCGCGATGGCGCCCGCCATGGAATGCTGCAGCGACAGCTTGCCGAAACGCTCGGCCATGCTGGCCCATGCGCCCGGCGCGCCGGGCACGGTGACCGGCAAGCCGCCGTATTTCGGCATGCTCCGGTGGCCGGCGGCGTGCAGCTTGGCTAGCGTAGCCGCCTGCGGCGCCGCGCCGCTAGCGTTCAGGCCGTGCAGCTGGCCCTGGTGCCAGATCAGCGCAAAGGCGTCGCCGCCGATGCCGTTGGCGGTCGGCTCGACCACGGTCAGCGCTGCGGCGGCAGCGACTGCCGCATCGATCGCGTTGCCGCCGGCCTGCAGCACCGCCAGCCCGGCCTGCGCCGCCAGCGGCTGCGAGGTGGCGACCATGCCGCGCCTGGCGTAGACCGCGCTGCGGCGGGAAGCGTAAGGATAATGATTGGGATCGAAGGCGAACATGGATTCTCTCTTGTCGATAAAAACGGCAGTCCGGGCACAGATCGTGAACATACCATGCCACTGGCTTGGGCCGCTGGCTGTACACCGGTAACACAGGAAAACGATAACGCAACCTGGCCCGTGCTCTTGGCAAGAAATATAATTTTCCTATGTTAGTCAGCGAACAGATAAATGCCCAACTCCTGGTTACAGTAGTTCCATCTTCCCTGCCCGGCCTCCGAAGCCTGGCGGTTTAAGCTTAGCGATAAGTATGCTGCGCGCTTTGAAGAGGGAACTGCCTGACAAACAGTTTCACTGGAGGACGTGGGTGTAAATATCGGACTACCGGGGCTGGCGGTCGGGAAACATACCAGCACCACCCTGCCCAATTCCTCTGCTATTGTCAGTTACATTAAACCGGTGAAGAACGCCGCAAAGGGTGTTACCTTTCTTTATGCGCGCGCAGTATTCCTTTGCACCATTCCCTTGCAACATTCCCCCTGAAGGAGTTGCCGAATGAGCTCAACGCTTCCCGCTTCCGCACTCGACGATTTATGCATCAACACCTTGCGCTTCCTGTCGGTAGACGCCGTACAGCAAGCCAACAGCGGCCATCCAGGATTGCCGCTGGGCGCAGCGCCGATGGCCTATGTCTTGTGGACGCAGTTCCTCAAGCACCACCCCGCCCACCCGCACTGGTTCGACCGCGACCGTTTCATCCTGTCGGCAGGCCATGGCTCGGCCTTGCTGTACAGCTTGCTGCATCTCAGCGGCTACGACCTGCCGCTGGAGCAAGTCAAGCAGTTCCGCCAATGGGGAAGCCGTACGCCAGGCCATCCTGAGCGCGGCCTGACGCCGGGCGTCGAGGTTACCACCGGCCCGCTGGGACAGGGTTTTGCCAACGGCGTCGGCATGGCGATGGCGGAAGCCAACCTGGCCGCACGCTATAACCGCGGCGACCTCGACATCGTCAATCATTTCACCTACGGCATCGTGAGCGACGGCGACCTGATGGAAGGGATTGCCTCGGAAGCCGCTTCGCTGGCCGGCCACCTGCAGCTGGGCAAACTGATTTACCTGTACGACGACAACCGGGTGACGCTGTCCGCCGGCACCGACATTACCTTCAGCGAAGATCGCGCACAGCGCTTCGATGCCTATGGCTGGCATACGCAAACGGTGGAGGACGGCAATAACCTGGCGGCCATAGCGCGGGCGCTGGACGCCGCCCGCGGCGAAACCGGCAGGCCCTCGCTGATACTGGTGCGCACCCATCTCGGCTACGGTTCGCCCAACAAGCAAGACAGCTTCGAAGCCCACGGCTCGCCGCTCGGCGTGGAAGAACTGCGCCTGACCAAACAGAAGCTGGGCTGGCCTGAACAGCCTTCTTTCTATATTCCCGAAGCGGCCGCCGCGCACTTTCTTGAAGGCGGCCGCTCAGGGCAGGAAACCGAAGCAGCCTGGGACCAGAAATTGTCCGCCTACCGGCAACAGTTCCCGCAGCTTGCGCTGGAACTGCAGCAGCTCATGCAGGGCGGCCAGGCTGGCCTGCCGCCAGGCTGGGACGCCGGCATCCCAACGTTTCCGGCAGACGCCAAAGGCATGGCGACGCGGGCCGCGTCAGGCAAGGTCATGAATGCCATCGCCGCGCATCTGCCAGCGCTGATCGGCGGCTCGGCAGACCTTGATCCGTCGACTTACACCGCCTTGAAAGGACTGGGAGATTTCGAGCCCGGCGACATCATTGCCGGCGACCGCCAGGGCTCCGACGGCGGCGGCTGGAGTTACAGCGGCCGCAACCTGCACTTCGGCGTGCGCGAACATGCCATGGGCGCGATCATCAACGGCATGGCGGCGCATGGCGGCACACTGCCGTTCGGCGCCACCTTCCTGGTGTTTTCCGACTACATGCGGCCTTCGATCCGCCTTGCCGCCCTGATGGGCCTGCAGGTGGTGTATGTCTTTACCCATGACAGCATCGCCCTGGGCGAAGACGGCGCCACCCACCAGCCGGTGGAACAGCTGGCCGGCTTGCGCGCGCTGCCCAACCTGGTGGTGCTGCGTCCTGCCGACGCCAACGAAACGGCAGCGGCCTGGCGGGTAGCGGTGCAGTCGCATCAACGGCCGGTGGCGCTGGTGCTGACACGGCAGAATCTCCCTACCCTGGATCGCACACGATTTGCCGGGGCGGAAGAACTGCAGCGCGGCGCCTACATCCTGGCCGACGCTGCCGGCGGCAAGCCCGACCTGATCCTGATCGCCAGCGGCTCGGAAGTAGCGCTGATCGTGGCAGCGGCCCAGCATATGGCGGCGCAGGACATCCAGGTGCGGATCGTTTCGATGCCGAGCTGGGAGCTGTTCGATGAACAGCCCCAGGCATACCGCGACACGGTGCTGCCGCCCGCGGTCGGCGCCAGGCTGGCGGTGGAAGCCGGCGTGGCGCAGGGCTGGCATCGTTATGTCGGCGCGCGCGGCGACGTGCTCGCCGTGGACCGCTTCGGCGCCTCGGCGGCGGGTGAACTGGTGATGCACGAATACGGCTTTACCGTAGCCAGCGTCTGCCAGCGGGCGCTGGCCTTACTGCGCAGCTAACCAGCCGCCGCTGAATCCGGCGCGCCGCAAACCGTTCACGATATAGGGGTTATTGCGCATCAGGCGCCACAGCATGTCGCTGCGGTAGTTCTCTATCATCAGGATGATCGGCCCTTGGTCGATGCCGAAATGCCAGGGCGATATCCAGCCGTAGGGATTGGCGCAATTACACGGATAGCTGGGATTGAAGGTGGCCTTGAAGCCGTATGGATTGCCGGTTTTCAGGCCGACCTGGTGCACGAAATAATCGATGGTCGGCAACACGATTTCCGGCGCAAACGGCAGCGAAGCCACCACCACCCACGGGGCAATCGTGCCGTCGTCCGGACCGTGCGGCACGCCGCGCGCCACATAGTCATAGAACTCGCGCTTGGCGCCGTTGACCTCGAGTATCGCTGGTCCGGGGCCGTCGCTGGCGGTGATGCCCCAGCAAAATTCGCCATAACCGGCAAATCCGCCCGGATTGGCGATCGCATATTGCTGCTGCACCAGGGTAGCGCGGCGGCTGTTCTCGAAATAATCGATGCCTTTTGCCTGCATGGCGCCGTCCTGGATGCCGCGGAAGTCGACCCAGATATGCGACAGCTGGTGGGTGAACAATGAGCCGGCGTAGAAATAATCGATGCCGTAGCTATGCTGCCACCGGTAAGCGGAAGCCCAGTCGCAATAGCTGTCGGCGGGCAGCGGATGCGACGGCGAACCAAGCCCGAGGATATACAGCAGCAGCGCTTCGTCATAACCGTCCCAGCGATTCGGCAAGAAACCCGATTCCGGCTTCCAGCCCATCGACACCGCGCCGCCGCCGGCTAGCGCCCATTGCCAGTCGACGCGCAAATACAGTGCATCGGCCAGGCGCCGGATCTCGCCTTCATCGGCATTCGCCGCGTCGTCAAAATAGCCGCCCGCAGCCAGCGCCCCGGCCAGGAAAAAAGTGGTGTCGATGGTGGACAGTTCGCATTGCCAGGCCCGGCGGCCGGTTTGCATATGCAGGAAGTGATAATAAAAACCCTTGTAGCCGGTCGCATCCGGTTCCGGCCCTTGCGGGCTGTCCCAAAAGAAGCGCAAGGTCTGCAGCACCCGCTTGCGCGCTGCCGCCCGGCCGATGAAACCGCGCTCCACCGCTACCGGATAAGCCGCCAGCGCCAGGCCGACGGCGGCAATGCTGGCGGGCCAGCCGGGCGCTGTCTTGTCGACCACCAACCCGTTTTCAGGGTTGGTTTCATGCATGAAATAACTGAATGATTCGCGCTGCAGCAGGTCCAGTTCGGCCGTCTCTGTCAGCGTTTTGCGTATCATGTCACTGCCGTCGGCGATGCTTGCGGGCTGCCTGCCAGGGTCGCATCGACGATCGCCTGCGCCTCTTGCACGATGCGCTGCAGGTGGTCTTCGCCGTGGAAACTCTCGGCGTAGATCTTGTAGATATCTTCCGTGCCGGACGGCCGCGCGGCGAACCAGCCGCCTTCGGTGACCACCTTCAGTCCGCCTATCGAAGCCTGGTTGCCCGGCGCCTTGCTGAGGATGTGCTGGATTTTCTCGCCGGCCAGTTCATCGCACTGCACTTGTTGCGGCGACAAGGCCGACAGCATCTTTTTCTGCGCCGGCGTGGCCTTGGCTTCGACCCGGGTGCTGACCGGATCGCCCAGCTCGGCGGCCAGCTTGCGGTAGATCTCGCCCGGATCCCTGCCGATGCGCGCCGTGATCTCCGCCGCCAGCAGGGCCGGCGCCAGGCCGTCCTTGTCCGTGGTCCAGGCCGAACCATCCAGGCGCAGGAAAGAGGCGCCCGCACTCTCTTCGCCGCCGAAGCCGAGCGAGCCGTCATTCAAGCCGGCGGCGAACCATTTGAAGCCGGCCGGCACTTCATACAGCTCGCGGCCCAGCCTGGCGCAGACGCGGTCTATGAGCTGGCTGCTGACGATGGTCTTGCCGACCCGCGGCGCCGTGGACCATAGCGGACGATGCTGGAACAGGTAGTCGATGGCGACCGCAAGATAGTGGTTGGCCGGCAGCAGGCCGGCGCTTTTGGTGACGATGCCGTGGCGGTCATGGTCGGTATCGCAAGCGCAGGCAATGTCGTAACGATCCTTCATTCCCAGCAGCCGCTGCATCGCGTAAGACGACGACGGATCCATGCGGATGCGGCCGTCCCAGTCCACGGTCATGAAACGGAAAGTCGGATCGACTTCGTCGCTGACCACGCTCAGGTTCAGCTTGTAGCGCTCGCCGATCCGTTGCCAGTAATGGACCCCGGCCCCGCCCAGCGGATCGGCGCCGAGATGGATGCCGGCGCTGCGGATCGCAGCCATGTCGATCACCTGGTCGAGCTCGTTGACATAGGTATTGAGGTAGTCGTAGCGATGGGTGGTGGGCAACTGCAGCGCTTTTGCCACCGGCATTCTTTTGACGCCGCCGCTTTTCAGGAATTCATTGGCGGCCGCCTCGATCCAGCCGGTGACGTCGGTATCGGCCGCGCCGCCGTTGGGCGGGTTGTACTTGAAGCCGCCGTCTTGCGGCGGGTTGTGCGAGGGCGTGACCACGACGCCGTCGGCAAAGCCGCTGCTGCGGCCCTTGTTATAGCGCAGGATGGCGTGCGACACCGCCGGCGTCGGCGTGTATTCGTCGTTCTCCGCCAACATCACCTCAACACCGTTGGCGGCCAGCACCTCCAGCGCGCTGGCGCCGGCCGGGACCGACAATGCATGGGTATCGATGCCGAGGAACAGCGGGCCGGTGATGCCTTGCTTGCTGCGGTAGGCGCAAATGGCCTGGGTGATGGCCAGCACATGGGCTTCGTTGAAGCTGTTGTCGAACGAAGAACCGCGATGGCCCGAGGTGCCGAACGCTACGCGCTGCTCGGGCACCGTCGGATCGGGAACATTCGTGTAGTAGGCGGTGACCAGTTTCGGTACATCCACCAGCAGCGATAACGGGGCCGGCTTGCCGGCCAGGGGACTTATTTTCATCTTGAATTTCCTGGGCAATAGTAAGTAATCTTGTGCATTGCCGCCATCAATCCTCCCGCTGCTGTTGCTGGGCAGGTTTTTCCAGGTGCCCGCCGAATCCCTGGCGCATCGCCGACAATACCTTGTCGGCGAAATCGCCTTCGCCGCGCGAACTGAAACGCGTGAACAGCGCGGCGCTCAGGATCGGCACAGGCACCGCTTCATCGACAGCGGCATTGATCGTCCAGCGTCCTTCGCCGGAATCGGAGACGCGGCCGGCGTAGTTATCCAGTCCAGGATCCTGCTGCAGCGCGCCGGCGGTAAGGTCGAGCAGCCATGAGCCGATCACGCTGCCGCGCCGCCACAGTTCGGTGATCTCGGGCAGGTCCAGTTCGTACTGGTAGTGCTCCGGATTGCGCAGCGGCGTGGTTTCCGCATCCGCTTCGTGATTGCGCTTGCCGACATTGGCGTTGCGCAGGATGTTCAAGCCCTCGGCGTAAGCGCCCATGATGCCGTATTCGATACCGTTGTGCACCATCTTGACGAAGTGCCCGGCCCCTTGCGGACCGCAATGCAGGTAGCCTTGCTCGGCGCTGCTGCCGGATTGCTTGCGGCCGGGTGTCGGGCTGGCGGCGCCGGCGCCGGGCGCCAGCGTGGCGAAGATCGGCGACAGGTGCTGCACCGCTTCCTTGTCGCCGCCTATCATCAGGCAATAACCGCGATCGTAGCCAGCCACGCCGCCGCTGGTGCCGACATCGACGTAATGGATGCCGCGCGCCTTGAGTTCGGCGCCGCGCCGGATATCGTCATGGTAATAAGAATTGCCGCCATCGATCACGATATCGCCGGCCTCCAGCAAAGGCGCCAGCAAGGCCAGGTTTTCATCGACCACGGCGGCCGGCAGCATCAGCCACACCACGCGCGGCTTGCTCAGCTTGCCGACCAGGTCTTGCAGCGAAGAGGCGCCGGTGGCGCCCGGATGCAGGAGCGCCTGCACCGCATCCTGGTGCAGGTCATACACCACGCAATGATGGTCGCCCTTGGTCAGGCGCCTTACCATGTTGGCGCCCATGCGCCCCAAGCCAATCATCCCTAGCTGCATCGTGCCTCTCCTCGCTGAATAATCTGTATCGCTGAATTTTTCACATCAACCTGTTTTCAAGTTTCTTTTTTCCTGCCTTTTTCTATCATCGAAATGGCGAACACACGGGCTTCTGCCTCGGCTTCCTGCTCGGTATGGAATACCGTATCGACCGCCACTCGCTGCGACGGGAAGATATCGTTTCTATGCATGGGATTGCAGGACGGACCATAGATCGCCAGGCTGGCGCCCCAGTCTTCGCTGTCGGGCAGCTGGATTCCGGAATATTCGATTTCATATTCACCAATTGTTTCGGTAGGCATTGCAATCTCCGGACGGTATATAAACGGCTCAAACGGCTGAACAGGCAACCGGGCCGGCATCTGCGGATTTTGTATTTTGGCACAATAAACGCGGCGCTTTCGATCAGACCGCATTTTGACCGACGCAGCTACTGTCAACGTCTACAGCACACCTTGGCGGCCGGCAGTCAAGCAATCGTTTTTGTACGCCAGCGCACAGACCTTGTGATCTTTCCGGATTATCTTGGTTCCACTCCTGGCGGGAAATAATTCCGGCGCCAAGTTCCTGTTGCAAGCCGCACGCTCTTGCTTGCCAACCAGTCTGCCAACTTCTTTAGGAGCCAAGCATGAGCACCATCTTACTCGTCATCCTGATCCTCATTGTCATCGGCGCTTTGCCCAGCTGGCCGCACAGCCGCAGCTGGGGCTACGGTCCGAGCGGCATCACCGGCCTGATCGTGGTCATCCTGATCGTCATGCTGTTGACCGGACGCCTTTGAAATAACCTGCTGCAATAAACAAGGCGTGGCGCAATATGCGCCACGCCGTCGTCCCGCGGCAGCGAGACAGCGATCCTGTTTTACGGCGCTGCCGGACTATCTCTTGGTCAGGATCACGCCGACCAGAAATCCCACTCCGGCGGCTGTGGTCAATGCCCCCCAAGGATTATCCTTGACGTAGCTCTCGGCAGAATCCGCCATTTCCCGGCCGGCGACGCGGGCGCTGGCTTGCGCTTCCTGCGCGGTGACCACGGCCTTGTCGAGCAGACGCATGCCGCGATTGCGCATTTCATCCGCTTTGTCGCCGGTCAAGTCAGCCGCTGCCAGGAACAAGGCTTGCGCATCCTTGATCAGTTTTTTCACGTCATCGTTGACGGCCTTCAAATTTGATTCAAGCAAGATAATCTCCTCAAAGTAGCAGTAGTGAAACGTTTTCGGCGCGCCAGCGCCCTGTCCTCGTGACGCGCCCAGCCTTCAAGCCAGCAGGTCGCGCATGTCGTCGGCGTGCTCATCTGGCGGCACGCCGCCCGTTCGCCAACCAGGTTGGCCTTGATCATGGCCCTGAAACCATCCGTGGCGTCGTATTCCGCATGGCTGCGCCGCACCAGCGTGTCCGGATTGAAGTCAGGCTTGCCGATGCGTCCAATGCATGTATCCAATGTATGGCGCCGGACAGAAAAAATCGGTGCGCTGACACACATAGCGCCAGCTTTAGCTTTGATGAAAGAAGTATTTTTTTGCAAGTTCGCCAACACCTTGCCATGGTCTGTGCGCCAGCGCACAGACCATGGCCGGGATTGGACACTAGGCTGTCAGGAAACTGGTTTGCTGACATGGAGACGGTTCTTCAATGACAAATCCGGACGCAAAAAAAACATGGCTGAGCGAACTCGGGCCAGGACTGATCACCGGTGCCGCGGATGACGATCCCAGCGGCATCGCCACTTATTCGCAAGCGGGCGCGCAGTTCGGCCTGAACCTGCTGTGGACACTGTGCCTGACCTATCCGCTGATGGTCGGCATCCAGGTCATCAGCGCCAAGATCGGCCGAGTCAGCGGCCACGGCCTGGCTACCAACATCCGCCGCCATTATCCGCGCTGGCTGCTGTACGGCATCGTCGGCCTGCTGCTGGTCGCCAACACCATCAATATCGCGGCGGACGTCGCCGCCATGGGGGAAGCCCTGAAACTGCTGGCCGGCGGCCCGGCCCACCTGTATGCATTGGGATTCGGCATGCTGTCGCTGCTGCTGCAGATTTTCATTCCCTACGACCGTTATGTACGTATCTTGAAATGGCTGACGCTGGCCTTGCTCGCTTACGTCGGCACGGCATTCGTGGTGCATACGCCCTGGGCTGGCGCCGCCGCCAGAACCGTCTGGCCCCAGCTGTCCTGGAAGCCGGCCTATATCACCACGATCGTCGCGGTATTCGGCACCACCATCAGCCCTTACCTGTTCTTCTGGCAGGCGTCGCAGGAAGTCGAGGAACAGAAGGCGCAGCCCGGAGCCCGGCCGCTGCGAGACGCGCCGGACCAGGCCCGCGCCAATTTCCGGAGGATCACGGTCGACACCACGATCGGCATGGGCTTTTCCAATATCGTCGCCTACTTCATCATGCTGACCACGGCGGTGACGCTTGGGCTGCACGGCGTTACCGATATCCAGACCTCGGCGCAAGCGGCGTCGGCCTTGCGCCCGATCGCCGGCGAATTCGCCTTCTGGCTGTTCAGCGCCGGCATCATCGGCACCGGCATGCTGGCGGTGCCGGTGCTGGCAGGCTCAGCCGCTTACGCCATGGCGGGCGCTTTCCACTGGAAGAACGGATTGGAGATGAAACCTTTGCTGGCCAAGAAATTCTACGGCATCATCGCCGTCTCGACCGCTATCGGGGTGGTGCTCTGCTTTACTCCCATAGATCCGATCAAGGCCCTGTACTGGAGCGCCGTGATCAACGGCGTCATTTCGGTGCCCATCATGGCTGTCATGATGCTGATGGCGGCCCATCCCAGAATCATGGGGCAGTTCGTGATCGGCGCCAGGCTGAAGATATTGGGCTGGGCCTGCACCGGGGTCATGGCGCTCGCCGTATTGACGATGTTCTGGACCTTGGGGAATTAAACCAGAGGCGCCACAATAAACAAAGCCCTCCCGTTCATCCGTACGGGAGGGCTTTGTCGTTTTGCATCACGGGATGGGGAGCAGCAAACGCAGTCCGGTCAGTTGTTCAGCAGGAGCTGCAAGATGATGCCGGTGGAAATCGCCACCAATACATAGTCACCGCCGGTCTGCACCCAATGGTAGCCGCGCGGCGGCGCATTCAGGTGATGGCCGCGCCAGTCATCGACCACATACTGGCGGTTGCGGTATTCGGGCGGCAGTCGCTGGCCCCGGTAGAACTCGTGGTTAGGGCCGGCGCCTCGCTCGCCCTGGCGCTCACCCTGCTGCCGGTCGCCATGCCAGTCGCCGCGCTGATCGCGGTTTTGCTGGCCGCGGCCCCTATCGTCGCGATGATCCTGCTGCCGCCCCTGGCCGTCGCGGCGATCGCCTTGGTCGTTGCGTTGCGGGCGGTCATTGCGGTCGCCGTAATTCTGGGCGGAAGCAAATCCTCCCGTAGCCAGGGATACCGCCATGATGGCGGATGCAATTGCTTTCATTTTCATCTCAGTCTCCATTTACGGGAAGCACCATATTCGTCGCGTGCACTTGGTCGCGGGTCTTGCGGTTATGCAGCCAGGACCTGTCTGGACGATAAGCCGATCCGGCCGGCGAATCTGTGCGCCAGCACACGTAACCGGCAAATAGCTGGCGGCCGGCGCACAATGGCCAAGGCGCTCCCGATTTGCATTATGTGCGGCAGCGCACCGAATTTATCCGCCGCTTCACGTAGCCTGATCCGGTCCCGCAGCCTCATCCGCGGCGGCCAGGCCAGTAGCAGATTGATATTCAAAAATTATCCGGGGAAACTGTTAAGCTGTATCGAGCTTGTATCAAGCTTCTATCAAGCTGCATCACGCAGGAGGTCCGCAGGAAATCAGTCCGCAGACTATCAGTCTGCCCCCTTGCTGCCTCAATCTCTACCGTCCCCTGCCGCCTCTCCCAGCAAGGAGGTCCGGCCGGGCCAGAATCAGATCTCTGACCCTTCCACGCCATGCGATCCGGTTCCTTCCTGATTCATTGCATAAATAGAAACGTCAGAATTGAAATCAGATAACGAATCCCTGCGCAAAGCGCTACGCGACAATTTGCTCGACATCAAAAATGCCTTGCTGCCTGGCAGCCTGCGCAATGGTCCGGCGAGCGACGAATTGCCGCTGCGCGCGGAACTGTTCAGCGCCTTGCAGATGGAACAGCATGGCCGGGTGCTGGCCAACGCCCACAAGCTCAGCAGCGCACGCGGGCGCGACCAGCTGCTGTCGCGCCTGGCCGACAATGAAAATGTCATCATCGATGCCTGCAGCCTGCTGACCGAGGCAATCCGGGCCGGACGCCAGGTGACGCCGGCGGCGGAATGGCTGCTCGACAATTTCTACCTGATCGAAGAACAGATCCGCACCGCCAAGCGCCACCTGCCGAAGAACTACAGCAGGGAATTGCCGCGCCTGCTGCGCGGCAGCTCGGCCGGCCGGCCGCGGGTCTATGACATCGCGCTGGAAACCATTTCCCATGGCGACGGCCGCGTCGATCCCGAAAGCCTGAGCCGCTTTGTCGCCGCCTACCAGCAAGTCACGCCCCTGAAACTGGGCGAACTGTGGGCGATTCCGATCATGCTGCGCCTGGCGCTGATCGAAAACCTGCGGCGCGTCGCCGCCCGCCTGGCGCTCACCAGCTTCAACCGCAACCTGGCCGATTCCTGGGCCGACGCCATGGTGGAAAGCGCCGAAAACGACCCCAGCAACCTGATCTTGCTGGTAGCCGACATGGCGCGCTCCGATCCGCCCATGGATAGTTCATTCGTGGCCGAACTGGTGCGCCGCCTGCAAGGGCAAAGTCCGGCCCTGACGCTGCCCATGACCTGGCTATCGCAGCGCCTGGCGGAATCCGGCCAGGCCATCGAGCAGCTGGTCCAGCTGGAGACGCAGCAGCAGGCTGCCGACCAGGTATCGATCAGCAACAGCATCGGCAGCCTGCGCTTCCTGAGCGCCATGGACTGGCGCGAATTCGTCGAAACCATGAGCGTGGTCGAGCATGCCTTGCGCAAGGATCCGGCCGACGTCTATGCCCGCATGGATTTCTCTACCCGCGACCACTATCGGCACGTGATTGAAAGAATCGCCCGGCACAGCAGCTTGCCGGAATTTGAGATAGCTGAACACGCAATCCGCCTCGCCGGCACGCAAGCGCCGCAAAACGGCGCTGACCAGCGCAGCGCCCACGTCGGCTACTACCTGATCGGCCAGGGCCTGCCGCAGCTGGAACGGGCAGTAGCGTTCAAGCTGCCGAAACTGGAAGCGCTGCGCCGCGCAGGCAAGGCCGCGCCCCTGAGCACCTACCTGGCCAGCATATTGCTGATCACCCTGGCCGTCAGCGCCGGCATCGCCTTCAAGGCCTATGCCGGCGGCGCCAGCCAATGGCTGCTGGCCCTGGTCGCGGTGCTGGCGCTGGTCGCCAGCAGCCAGCTGGCGCAAGCCATGGTCAACTGGCTGGTTACGCTGGTCGCCCTGCCGCACCCGCTGCCGCGCATGGATTTTTCGGATGGCGTTCCGGCCACATCGCGGGCTCTGGTGGCGGTGCCCACGATACTGTCGAACAGGCAGAACATCGACAGCCTGACGGAAGCCCTGGAGGTGCGCTTTCTCGCCAACCGCGATCCCAACCTGCGCTTTTGCCTGCTGACAGATTTCGCCGACGCCGATACAGAAGTCCTGCCCGGGGACGACGTCCTGCTGCAGCATATCGAACACAATATCCAGGAACTGAACAAGAAATACCGCCAGGACCACGGCGACAACTTCCTGCTGCTGCACCGTCCGCGCCGCTGGAACCCGCAGGAAAAAACCTGGATGGGCTACGAACGCAAGCGCGGCAAGCTGGCCGACCTCAATGCTTTCCTGCGCGGCGCCGGCGCCGGCACTTTCTCGCTGATCGTCGGCGATACCGGAGGCCTCCGCAATGTCAGGTACGTGATCACGCTCGACACCGATACCGAACTGCCGCGCGACGCCGCCCGCCAGTTCGTGGCCACCATGGCGCATCCGCTGAACCGCGCGCTGTACGACGCCAGCCGCCAGCGCGTGGTGGAAGGCTACGGCATCCTGCAGCCGCGCATAGCGGTCAGCCTGCCCAGCGCCGGCGCCTCCCGCTATGAACTGCTGTGCGGCGGAGAAACCGGCATCGATCCTTACACCCGCACCGTGTCCGACGTCTACCAGGACATCTTCGGCGAAGGCTCTTTCGTCGGCAAAGGCATCTACGATGTCGACGCCTTCGAACAGACCTTGAAGGACCGCATGCCGGAAAACCGCGTGCTCAGCCACGACCTGCTGGAAGGCTGCTACGCACGCGCCGGCCTGCTCAGCGACGTCCAGCTGTACGAACAATATCCGTCGCGCTATAGCGCCGACGCCGGCCGCCGCCACCGCTGGATACGCGGCGACTGGCAGATCGCGTCCTGGCTGCTGCCGCGGGTGCCGGGCGCACGCGATGCCGCCAGCGGCAAGATCGGCCATCACCGCAATCCGCTGTCCGCCCTGTCGCGCTGGAAGCTGTTCGACAACCTGCGCCGCAGCGTCGTCCCGTTCGCGCTGACGGCCTTGCTGCTGGCCGGCTGGATTGGCCTGCCTTCAGCCTGGTTCTGGACCGGCGCCGCGCTCGGCATCGTGCTGATTCCCTCGCTCTGCGCCAGCATCCTGAGCCTGCTGCGCAAGCCGGACGATGTGCTGCTGCGGCAACACCTTTCGGCATCGCTGCATGCAACCCTGCAGCATTTCGCCCATGCCACGCTGACCCTGGTTTTCCTGCCGTATGAAGCCGCGCTCAACCTCGACGCCATCATCCGCACGCAATGGCGGATCCTGGTCTCGCACCGCAAGCTGCTGGAATGGCAGCCTTCCAGCGAGGCCGGCCGCCTGGCCAGCAACAGCTTGCTGTCCTACTACCGGTCGATGTGGATCGCGCCGGCGATTGCGCTGGCGACAGCAATCTGGCTGCTGGCAAGGAATCCGTCCGCCCTGCAGGCGGCGGGCGCCGTCCTGCTGCTGTGGTGGTTGTCGCCCCTCGTCGCCTGCTGGATCAGCCAGCCGATTGCGCGCCGCGCGGTGCAACTGTCAGGCGAGCAGACCCGGTTCCTGAAAGCGCTGTCGCGCAAGATGTGGCTGTTTTTTGAAACCTATGTCGGCCCCGAGGACAACTGGCTGCCGCTCGACAACGTGCAGGAACACCCGGTCGCCGTGGTGGCGCGCCGCACTTCTCCCACCAACATCGGCTTGTCGCTGCTGGCCAACCTGAGCGCCTATGATTTCGGCTACATCCCTTCGGGCCAGCTGCTGGAACGCACCCAAAACACTTTCCAGACCCTGGCTTCGCTGGAACGTTACCAGGGGCATTTCTATAACTGGTACGACACCCAATACCTGAAGCCGCTGCAGCCGATTTATGTCTCGACCGTCGACAGCGGCAACCTTGCCGGCCACCTGATGACCCTGCGGCCAGGCTTGAACGGGCTGCTCGATGCGCCGATATTCGACCCCAAGGTGTTCTCAGGCATCCGCGACACCTATGAAATCCTGCGCGCCACCGCCGGCGGCGGGCCGCTGGTCAAACTGGTCCAATTCGAAAAAGACTTGCAGGACGCCTGCGAATCGGCGCCAGCCACCTTGACCGTGGCGCACGATTGCCTGCAGGGCCTTAGCCATTGCGCCGCCGGCTTTGTGGCCGGCCTCGACACCGTTCCCGACACCCAGCTCAATGTCTGGGCGCGCGCGCTGGCCAGCCAGTGCCGCGAAGCCCTGAACGAACTGGTTATCCTGGCGCCGTGGATATCCGCGCTGGCGCCGGCGGCATGGATCACCGCATTCCCGCAGCTCGACCGGATTCCGACCCTGCGCCAGCTGGCGCGGATCCATGCCGACCTGGCGCCGCTGCTGGAACCGGCCGTTGCCGGCGACGATGACCCGCGCCAGGACCAGGCCCCGGCCACCCTCGGCCAGCTGGTGGCAGAGGGCAGCCGGCACGCCGCCGAACGCATGCTGCTGATCGAGCAGCTGGTGACCCAGGCCGGCGAGTTCGCCCGCATGGAATACGGTTTCCTGTACGATCCCGCCACCCATCTGCTGGCCATCGGCTATAACGTCAGCGAGCGCCGGCGCGACGTCAGCTTCTACGACTTGCTGGCATCCGAAGCAAGGCTCGCCACCTTCGTCGGCATCGCCCAGGGCCAGCTGCCGCAGGAAAGCTGGTTCGCGCTGGGACGCCAGCTCACCATCGCCGGCGGCGACCCGATCCTGCTGTCGTGGAGCGGATCGATGTTCGAATACCTGATGCCCTTGCTGGTCATGCCGAATTTTGAAAACACCCTGCTCGGCCAGACTTACCAGTCGGCGGTAAGGCGGCAAATCGAATACGGCATGCAGCGCGGCGTGCCTTGGGGCATTTCGGAATCGGGCTACCATACTTTCGACGCCAGCCTCAACTACCAGTACCGCGCATTCGGCGTGCCGGGCCTGGGTTTCAAACGCGGGCTCGGCGACGACCTGGTGATCGCTCCCTACGCATCGATGATGGCGCTGATGGTGGCGCCGGAAGAAGCATGCCGCAACCTGCAGCAGCTGTCGGCCGAAGGTTTCGAGGGCGAATACGGCTTCTTCGAAGCGATCGACTACACGCCGTCGCGCCTGCCGCGCGGACAAGCCAGCGTGGTCATCCGCTCTTTCATGGCGCATCACCAGGGCATGGGTTTCCTGTCGCTGGCGTACCTGCTGCTGGACCGGCCCATGCAAAAACGCTTCGAATCGGACCCGCTGTTCCAGGCCACCATGTCGCTGCTGCACGAGCGCGTGCCGAAAGCCAGCGCAACTTATTCCAACACCACCGAGCTGGCCGACATCCGCACCGCCGTGGCTGACCAGGGCATGCAGATGCGGGTGTTGCAACGTCCGGATCCGCGTACGCCGGAAGTACAGCTGCTGTCGAACGGCCGTTATCACGTGATGATCACCAGCGCCGGCGGCAGCCGCAGCCGCTGGAACGATCTCGCCGTGACTCGCTGGCAGGAAGACAGCACGCGCGACAACTGGGGCGCCTTCTGCTATGTGCGCGAACTGAACGGCGGCGAACCCGGCTATTTCTGGTCGACCGCTTTCCAGCCGACGCTGGCGCAGCCGGACAGCTACGAAGTGATTTTCTCCGAAGGCCGCGCCGAATTCCGCCGGCGCGACAACAGTTTCGACATGCACACCGAAATCGTGGTGTCGCAGGAAGACGATATCGAATTGCGCCGGACCCGCATCGTCAACCGCTCGCGCTCGCGCCGCACCATCGATATCACCAGCTACGCCGAAGTGGTGCTGGCGCCGGCCGCCGCCGACGCCACCCATCCGGCCTTCAGCAACCTGTTCGTTCAGACTGAAATCGTGGCGGCCCAGCGCGCTATCCTGTGCACGCGCCGGCCGCGTTCCATGCATGAAAAGATGCCGTGGATGTTCCACTTGATGGCGCTGCACGGCGCCGATATCGACGCCGTATCTTACGAAACCGACCGCATGCAGTTCATCGGCCGCGGCAATACCGTGGCTGCGCCGCAAGCGATGCGCCGGCAAGGCCCGCTGGCAGGCAACGCCGGCCCGGTGCTTGATCCGATTGTCGCCATCCGTTACCAGATCACGCTGGAAGCGGAACAGACAGCCACCATCGACATGGTGACCGGCATCGGCGATTCGCGCGACATCTGCCTCGGCCTGATCGAAAAATACCAGGATCGCCACCTGGCGGACCGGGTCGTCGAATTGTCCTGGCCGCACAGCCAGGTCGTGCTGCGCCAGCTCAACGCCAGCGAAGCCGACGCCCAGCTTTACAGCCGGCTGGCGAATTCGGTGATCTATGTCAATCCGCTGCTGCGCGCCGACGCCAGCATCCTGATCCGCAACCATCGCGGACAGTCCGGCTTGTGGGGCTACGCCATTTCCGGCGACTTGCCCATCGTGCTGGTGCGCCTCAAGAGCCAGGACAACATCGAACTGGTGCGGCAGCTGGTGCAGGCCCATGCCTACTGGCGTTCGAAAGGACTGGCGGTCGACCTGGTGATCTGGAACGAAGACCACGCCGGTTACCGGCAATTGCTGCAAGAGCAGATCTTGGGGCTGATTTCATCGGTTACCGGCGCCCATGAAATCGATCGCCCGGGTGGCATTTTTGTGCGCCTGGTCGACCAGATCTCGGATGAAGACCGGGTCTTGTTCCAGTCGGTGGCGCGGATCATCCTGAGCGACAGCCGCGGCACGCTGGCCGAGCAGATCAACCGCCGCGACCTGATGGAAATCCGCCTGCCGCGCCTGATACCGGCACTGAAACAAACGCTGCCCGCAATGCCGCCGGAAATCCGACTGCCGCGGCGCGAGCTGGACCTGGCGAACGGCATCGGCGGCTTCACGGCTGACGGCCGCGAGTATGTCATCACCACTTCCAGCACCCGG
Source organism: Collimonas rhizosphaerae (assembly GCF_038896935.1). Lineage (NCBI taxonomy): Bacteria > Pseudomonadati > Pseudomonadota > Betaproteobacteria > Burkholderiales > Oxalobacteraceae > Collimonas > Collimonas rhizosphaerae. The sequence continues at coordinate 331,003 of NZ_JBANDC010000001.1, read as the reverse complement.
CTGACGCCGGCGCCCTGGGTCAACATCATCGCCAACCCGGAATTCGGCAGCGTGATTTCGGAAAACGGACAAGCTTACAGCTGGGGCGAAAACGCCCATGAATTCCGGCTCACGCCGTGGGCCAACGATCCAGTCAGCGACGGCGGCGGCGAAGTGTTCTACCTGCGCGACGAAGAAAGCGGACGTTACTGGTCCCCCACGCCGCTGCCCCGCCGCGGCAGCGGCGACTACGTGACCCGGCACGGTTTCGGCTACAGCGTGTTCGAACATATCGAGGACGGTATTGTTTCCGAACTGACCGTCTATGTCGCAGTCGATGCCTCGATCAAGTATTCGGTACTGCGGGTACGCAACGAGTCCGACGCCATGCGCAAGCTTTCCGCCACCGGCTACGTCGAATGGGTGCTGGGCGACCTGCGCCCTAAATCGTCCATGCACATCGTCACTGAAACCGATCCGGCCACCGGCGCCTTGTTTGCACGCAATCCCTACAATACCGAATTCACCGAGCGCGCCGCGTTCTTCGATGTCGACGCCAGCAACCGCAGCGTCAGCGGCGACCGCAATGAATTCATAGGCCGCAACGGATCGCTGCAAAAACCCGCGGCAATGGAACGGCTGCGCCTGTCCGGCAAGGTCGGCGCCGGTTTCGATCCATGCGCCGCAATCCAGGTGCAGTTCGAACTGAACCAGGGCCAGCAGCGCGAAATCGTCTTCATCCTTGGCATGGCTGATACCCGCCAGACCAATGCCAGCAGCCTGGTGCAACGCTATCGCGGCGGCGCTGCGGCGCATGAAGCGCTGCAGGCGGTACATGCATTCTGGGAACATACGCTGGGAGCAGTCCAGGTAAAAACGCCGGACCGCGAGCTGAACCTGCTCGCCAATGGCTGGCTGATGTACCAGGTCATCGCTTGCCGCCTGTGGGCGCGCAGCGGTTACTACCAGTCCGGCGGCGCCTTCGGCTTCCGCGACCAGCTGCAGGACGCCATGGCGCTGGTGCACTGCCAGCCACAGCTGCTGCGCGCCCATCTGCTGCTGTGCGCCGCCCACCAGTTCATCGAAGGCGACGTCCAGCACTGGTGGCACCCGCCCAGCGACCGCGGCGTGCGCACCCATTGCTCCGACGACTTCCTGTGGCTGCCGCTGGCGGTCCATCGTTACGTCAGCAGCACCGGCGACCGCAGTGTGCTGGACGAGAGCGTACATTTCCTGGAAGGCCGCGCGGTCAATCCGGACGAGGATTCCTACTACGACCTGCCAGGCCATTCGAGCCAGGTCGCAACCTTGTACCAGCATTGCGTGCGCGCCATCGAGAGGGGCTTGAGATTCGGCGTGCATGGCTTGTCGCTGATGGGATCATGCGACTGGAACGACGGCATGGACAAGGTCGGCGACAAAGGCAAAGGCGAAAGCGTCTGGCTCAGCTTTTTCCTGTACGACGTGCTGGCCGGTTTTGCCGAAATCGCCCTCGGCCAGCAGGACCAGGCATTCGCCGACCGTTGCCATGCCGAGGCCGGCCGGCTGCAGGAAAACATCGCCAAGAACGGCTGGGACGGCGGCTGGTATCGGCGCGCTTATTTCGACGACGGCACGCCGCTGGGCTCCGCCCAGAATGTCGAATGCCAGATCGATTCGATTTCGCAAAGCTGGGCGGTGCTGTCCGGCGCCGGCGATCCGCAACGGATGCAGGCCGCGATGCAGGCAGTCGACCAGCGCCTGGTGCGGCGCAAAGACGGCATCATCCAGCTGCTGGATCCGCCGTTCGACAAATCCGACCAGGACCCGGGTTATATCCGCGGCTATGTTCCAGGCGTGCGCGAGAATGGCGGGCAGTATACGCACGCCGCCATCTGGACCGTGATGGCGTTCGCCAAGCTGGGCGACAGGCAGCGCGCGTGGGAACTGATGCGCATGATCAATCCGCTTAACCACGGCAAGACTGCTGAAAAGATCGCCATCTACAAGGTCGAGCCCTATGTGGTGGCGGCCGACGTCTACGCCGGAGCGCCGCACGTCGGCCGCGGCGGCTGGACCTGGTACACCGGATCGGCCGGGTGGATGTACCGCCTGATCGTGGAATCGCTGCTGGGCTTGAGGCTGGAAGGCGGCAAGCTGCACGTCGCCCCATGCCTGCCGCACGACTGGGATACCTATAGCATGGATTATCGATACCGAGACACCATGTACAGGATAGTGGTAACGCAGACTACTGCCGAGGACGCCATTGTGCATTTCAAGGTAGATGGCGTGGCGCAGGAAGATAGCGCGATTGCTTTGACAGATGACCAGCGCGAGCATGCGGTGGAGATCCTGATGCGCTCACTGCCTGGAACGAGCACAACGCCCCAGGCAGGACATGCGTGATCAGCGGCCCAGCTTGTCGCGCAAGGCTGCCTTTCCTTGCGGCGTCAGGTACGGGCCGAGTTGTGCATAAGGGACCAGGAAGTCTTGCTCGCAACCGGTGCCGTAAGCCTCTTCCCAGAATTGCACGCCGTCGTTCTTGAGCGACACGCGATAATCTCCTTCGCCTTTGTAGCCGTCCTGGCATTCCTTCTCCAGCTTCAGGCCCTTGAACAGGACTTTTTTCAGCTTGTCCGGCAAGGGATTGGCATTGCGGTCGCCCGGCGCTTTGGCGATGAACCACTGCCACAGGTTGACCTCCTCGCCGCTCTGCAGGTCCCAGGTACGGTAGTCGAGCGTGATGCCGTTGCGGCCGTATCCCGCGGCCCAGCGGTAAAAATTGATGGTGATCCAGCGCGCTGACCAGAACACCGGTTCAGTCCGCGTTTCATCTTCTGCCGCCAGGCCCATGTCGCCGAGAAACCGGCGGCGCGTGGCAAAATAATCGGCGATGTCTTCGGGCTTGCCGGGCAGCTCGGCGCGCAGCGTCCGGTTGAGGCCGGCCAGCCGGTCGCCTGGCTCCAGCAATTCAAGCGTGACGACATCTGCAATCCGCAGGCTGCGGTATTTCTTGCCCTCGAATTCCTGCACCTTGCCAACCTGCAGCGCCGGGAAAACTTCCAGCTCCAGGTTATAGGTGTCGCTGCCGCAAGCATTTCCCTCGCCGTTCCAACTGACACGCGTCAACGCCAGCGCTTGCGGCTTGCCGCCTTTCGGATTGCGCCAGCTGCCCAGCAATTTATCGCCTGCGGGTGGTTCCAGCGTCCATGCGCCGGTGCCGTCGCCTTCTTTCCAGCCTGCCTGCCCTGCTTCCATTTTCAGCTGGATCGGTTTCTTGTAGCGCGCGTAATAATAGCTGCCGCTCGCTTCGCCGCCGTCAGCCGTGTTAAAGCAGGCGGCAATCTCTGCATTGCCCAGCTTGCCGCGCCACACGCCGGCAAGCGCAGGGTCCGCAGCGGCATGCGCCAGGAACGGCAGGTAGAACAGGACGATCAGCAGTCGGCGCATTAAAATCCTTCAGGTCGATGTGGTAGCGGTGCGCTAATTTAGCATGAACAATCGGTTCATCGGCTATCGCCGCCGCGCCCCTGGTCGAGCTGGCCCAGGCCGGCTAGCTGGCTTACGAGAGAAGCATCTTGCGGCTGATGCCGGAAGCCGAGAAAATCTGACGGCAACCCGCGTCACAAGCGCTGCAGCCAGCCGGCTACGCCGCGCAGCGAGCGGAACTCGCTTATCGAGCGGCAGGCAATCTGCGGATGCCTGGCTTGCAGCATGCGCGATAGCGCAGCCCCCGGCCCCAGCTCCAGCGCCGCCGTGATGCCCTGTTCGGCGCAGGCGTCCATGCAATCGCTCCAGCGTATGGTCTGCGCCAGCTGCCGGGACAGCACGCTAACCGCCTGTTCTTTTTTCACCACCGCCTGCCCGCTTAATCCCGACAACACCGGCATTTGCGGGTCGGTGGAAAACCGCTGGCGCAGCTGCTGCAAAAACGGCTCGACCGCGCCGTCCATCAAAGGGGTATGGGAAGCCACCGTCACCGGCAGCAGGCGGATTTTTCCACCCAGGCGTTCAATCTCGCTTGCCGCAAGATCCATGTCCCGGGCCAGGCCGCCGACGATGCAGCTGTCGGCGTCTGTTTCAATCGCGAGATATAAATTCCTTGGCGCCAGCATGGCGTTCAGCGTGCGGACAGCCAGCCCGCTCACCGCGCACAAGACTTGCGGCGCTGCTGCCTGCAGGCAGGCATCCATCAGCTGCGCGCGCGATGCCGCCAGCCGGATCGCCTGCGGCGCCGAAATCGCGCCGGCGACATGATACGCCGTGAGCTCGCCTATGCTGTATCCGGCCACCAGCGCCGGCGCCGGCAGCAAGGGTTGCAACGCCGACCAGGCCGCGGCCGTCGCCGCCACGATCAGGGGCTGCGCCAGCCGGTTTGAAAACAACAGCGCGTCGTCAGCCAGCACCTGCTCCAGCGGCATTCCCGGCGCGGCTTCCGGCAGCCATTGCTGCAGCGCCGCTGCAGTGGCCGGATCGGTGCGCGGCAAGTCGAACATGCCGGCATGCTGCCCGCCCTGGCCTGGACACAGGATCGCCAGGCGCAGGCTCATGTCCGGCCCGCACCCGGCTTGACTTGCCGAACTTGCCTAGCGCAGTACGTAACCATCCTTGCCGATCACCGTCAGTTCAATGAAGCTGAGGCCGTCGCGGCTGCCAGGGCCGTATTTAAGCGACATGCCGCCGAGGTCGTAGCCGCCCATGCTTTCCAGGCTGCTCACCAGGCTTTCGCGGGTCGGCTTGTTGCCGGCGCGGCGCAGTCCTTCCACCAGTACCTTGGCGGAAATGAATCCTTCCAGCGTCGGATAAGAGTCGGACAACTCGCTGCGGGTCTTGAGCGCGGTCATGAATTCCTTGGAAATCTGCGTGCTCGAACTTCTCGGATTCGGAAACACCTGGGTCATGCCGAGGCCGCGCGCATCCTTGCCCAAGCCTTGCAGGAACACTTGCGAACTGACATTCGACAGCGCAATCAACTGCTGCTGGCCGCCAGCCAGGCGATATTCCTTGATGAAAGCGGCGCATGGCTTGGCGGTGCAAATCAGCAGCACGGCTTGCGGCTTGGCGTCGAAAATCTTTTTCACCGCGCCTTCCACCGCCACCGTATTGCGTTCGTAATTGGCGATCACCGGTTCCGGCAGCTTGTATTTCTTGATCGCCTGCTTCAAGCCTTCCAAGGCGTCGTTGCCGAACGAATCGTTGGATACCAGCACCGCGTAACGCTGCAAGCCCATGCCCGACAATTGTTCGATGGCCGTCCCTACTTCATCGCGATATTTAGAGCGTACATTGAACAGGTAGCGCTGCATAGGCTCATGCAGGGAGGTGGCGCCGCTGACCGGCGCGATCAAAGGCACTTTGGCGTCGTTGATGGCGCCCAGGATCGATTCGGTAGTGGGCGTGCCGCGATACAGGAACAGGGCAAAGGCATTCTTTTCATTGAGCAGCTTGCGGGTGTTTTCAACCGTGCGCTTCGGCTCGAAACCATCGTCCAGCGATTCCAGCACGATCTTGCGGCCGAACACGCCGCCTTGCTTGTTGACGATATCGAAATACAGCTGCGCGCCCGCGGTCGCCTGCTTGACTTCTTCGGCGGCGGTGCCGGTAAAGCCGGCCGACTGGCCGATGACGATGGTATTCGAGGTGATGCCCGGTTCTGCGTTAGCGCTACCAATGCCAAACAAGCCAAACAGGCTGATGCTGACAGCCAAAGACAACTTCTTCATTTGTACTCCAGAAATGATGACGGATTAATTGATGTGCGTATAAAGGCAATAGCAGCAGGGCCGATCGGCTATCTCGCCATCACCGCAAGTAGCTAAGTCCATGCAGAAAATAAGTCGCCGCCAATAAATCGGCTGCGCCACCGGGCGACAGCTTATCCTGAATAAATACCTTATGGCAACTAATTGCGCGTTCGCGCCAGTCGTCTGTTGCGCAGCCGCCCGCATCCAGGAACTGGCGGGCGCTGCTTTTGACCTTGGCGGCGCCGGCCGGGCCGCCCCGGTGATAGAGGTTGGTGTCGCTGATGCCCGCCATCAGCGTAAATAAGGTGTCAACGGCAGCGGCGTCGTAGCCGCGCGCGGCGCCCAGCGTTTGCAGGAAGCGCGGCAAGGCGATCTCGAACAGCGACGGGAATCCCAGCGCGGCTTCTTCGCTGGCGCCGCTTACCGCGTATTGTTGGGCCACCTGGCGGCCGTGCGAAACGCCGGTCCGCTCATGCATGTGGCGGCCCAGGGCGTCGCCCCACTGTATCAGCAGCGTGGCGCGGACCGCAGCCGCCGACAACGGCATGCGCCGGCCATGGCAATAGCCGGCGGCGGCGCACAGCAGGCCGAGGCAAAAGATCGCGCCGCGGTGGGTATTGACGCCGCCGGTGGCGCGCAACATGGCTTGTTCGGCCTCCAGGCCCAATTGCTTGAGCGCCGCGAACTCCTTGCCGGCCATGCCGGCTTGGGTAATCCGGATGAAATAGTGGCGCAGCGCGAACAGGCTGCGCATGAAGGTAGCGGCGTCCATGTCGTCGTGGCTGCCGCTGTCCAGCAGCGACACCAGGCCCGGCTTGGGATACAGCTGCAATTCGCGGTACAGGCTGCGCAAGGCCAGCCGCCCGGTCGCCAGGCAAAACATCCGTTGCTGGCATGGGCCCTGCTCCCGCGCGCTACCCTGGCGGCGCAGCTGGGGCGATGCCGGCAGGCGCGGCTCGGCGGTGCGGCTGCTCAGCATCATGCATTTTCCAGCGTCGCTACCAGGTCAGCCATCGGCGCCAGCCTGACCGCGCTGCGCGTCTTGACCAGCACCTGCTGTCCGTTGCCGGCCTGCAGCGCCTGCCAGCATTCTTTCCAGGCGACTGCCTGGCCGTCCGCAAAAACCACTTCGCCGTCCAGCGGCAAGCGCGCCGCGTACTGCGCCAGCAAGGCGATGCCGCGCCTGAATTCTTCCGTGCTGCCCGGCGTAAACAACAGGTCGATGTCGGAAGTCCGGGTCAGGTAATTCTGCTGGGTCAGTATCTGCCAGGCCCACGAACCATAGATGCGCATCGCGATGCCGCTGTGCAGGCAATCGCCGGCAAAAGCATGCAGCGCCCGGCTCCAGGCTGGCGGCGCATGCGGCAAGGCGGCCCGCAATGCCAGCGGATCGGCAATCCGCCCGACATCGCCAAACTGCGCCTGGAACGGGATCCTGCCCTTGTCGCCATTGGCGTCAGGCGGCAGCGCCAGGCCCAGGCACAATTGATCTTCCGGGGTATCCGGCTGGCGGCGGCGCAGGACGGCCGGCCAGTCGCGCGACTGCCAGCGCGCCAGCACGGCCCGATAATCCGCCGGCGCCGCCTGCGCTGCGCGCTGCCAGCCGTCGGCGCTCAGCCAGACCAGGCTATGGCGGGCCGGCATGATCGATCACTGCCTGCGTTACGGTCCAGGCCAGGCTGCGGCCGCCGCGCTGCAGGCCGGCCGCGCTGCGCCGGTCTTGCGGGCTTGATTGGTGCAACGCTTGTACCAGCTGTTGCGCCAGGTCGGCCTGCCAGATGGCTTCGACGCCGCCCATCTGCAGGTAATTGACGGCTCCCGGCGCAAATACCGGATTGCTCTTGGCCAGCTCCGTCAGCCTCGCCTCCGGCACCTTGGTAATGCGCGCCATCGCCGCCAGCCCCATGACGCGGATGGTTGCTTCCGGCAAGGCATAGCAGCCGTCAGCCATCAGGCCGCTGGTGATGAAGCCGCCGGACAAGGCCTGGTCGTATACCAGGCCGACTATCTTGTGCTGCCGGCGCCGCGCCAGGTCGATGCACTTGGCCAGGTGCGCCATGTAGCTGTTGATGCCGAGCATTTCATCGCGATGCCGCAGGCGCTGGCCCTGGGTATCGATCAGGATGACGATGGAACGCTGCGGATGCTGGCGCACCGTGGCCAGGATCGCCTGCGCCTGCAGCAGCGCGATTTCGACGCCGATCGCCGCGTGGCCGGTGGTGCCGATCACCGTCACGGCGTCGCCGTCAAGCTGCGCCGTGCCAGTCAGGAAATCATCTTGTTCGACCACCGTATGGCCGTCCGGGAACAAGCTCGCTGCCAGGGTTTTCCAGTCCGTGCTCATCCTCACGCTCCCAGCCGCAGCTTGGCGGTGGCGGCGACAAATGCGTCGGCTTCCAGCATCGGCAGCCCGGCAGCGTCGGCGACGCCGATCCGGGTCCAGATATCGAGCGGGTCGGTCGCGTCGCCAAAACTGTCGATTCGGTCTTGCAGCAGCTGCTGCTCTGCCTCCAGCGCCGCCAGCGTCAAGCCGATGCCGCCGGTGTCGGCATGGCACTCCTGCGCCAAGCCGAAGGCAGCCTGGCGGAACGCGGCGCCGTCGTCGGCCACCAGCACCTGGCAATCGCCCAGCAGGTAGCGATGCTTGCCGCCGGTGGTGCGCCATACCAGCGCCCGGTCGCGTGAATCGAATTCTTCGACGCCGTTGGCAGTTTCAATCACTTCCGGCCCCGACATCGCCAGCCGGCCTTCTTCCGACATCACGATCGCATTGGCGCAGCGGGCGACGATGCCCATGCCGCCGAAACAGCCGTTGGAGCCGCCGACCAGCACGATCACGGGAATGCCGGCGGCGCGCACCTCAAGCAAGGCGCGCATCACTTCCGATACCGCAATCAGGCCGGCATTGGCTTCATGCAAGCGCACGCCGCCGCTTTCCAGCAACAGCACCACCGCAAACGGCCGCTCGCGCACCGCGCGCAGCAGCAGGCCGGTGAGCTTGGCGCCATGCACCTCGCCCACCGCGCCGCCCATGAAACCGCCCTCTTGCGCGGCCACGAATACGGTTTCGCCGAACAGCCGTCCCTGGCCGATCGCCACGCCGTCGTCAAACGATACCGGCGCATCCAGCTGCGCCAGGTGCGGGCTGACGATCTTCAGCGCCGGCGGCAGGAATTCGTAAAAACTGCCGGCATCCAGCACCGCGGCCAGGCGTTCGCGGGCGTTCGCCTCCAGGTAGCTGTTCATGGAGCGCTCCCGGTCATGGCTTGCAACGCCTGGTCCAGGCGCAGGCTGACTACCGCCGGCGTGGCGCCCATGTCGTTGATGGCGATATGGGCGTCGGCCAGCTGCCAGCGCTGCTGGAAATCGCCCAGCACCGCTTCCCAGATGGCGCCGAAGCCGCGCGCGGCAGTCTTGATTTCAATCGTGCAGGCGCCGTTCAGCGCCGCCGGTTCGACCAGCACTTCCAGGTTGCCCGAACTGACCACGCCGGACAGCTGGGCCAGCGGCGGCAAACGGCGCTGGCCATGTTCAAAACGAAAATTCAAGGTTTCCATCAACCGCTCCTTGCCCTTCTACTCGCTGCTACCAGTTTCTGAAGCGTTTCGGCGGATCGTACAAACCGCCCGAGGCCCGCACCAGGTCTTTCATGCTTTTCGCCGCCAGCAGGTCGCGCGTAGCCAGCCGCTTGTCGATGCCGAGATCCTCGGGCCGCTGGATGATGCCGCGGTCGCGCAGGTTCTCCACCATGCGCTTGTCGCGCCCCAGTCCGACCGGCGTGTAGCCGGCGACGCCGCGCACCGCCTGCTCGCGTTCCTCGTCGGTACGGCACAGCAGCAGGTTGGCCAGCCCTTCTTCAGTCAGGATATGGCTGACGTCTTCGCCGTAGATCATCACCGGCGGAATCGCCATGTCGGCCTGTTCCGCCAGTTCCCAGGCGTCCAGCCGTTCGACGAAGGCCGGCTGCATGTGCTCGCGGAAAGTTTCGACGATCTGCACTACCAGCTTTTGTCCGCGCGGGATCAGGTTCTTGCCGTCGCGCGCCTGGCGCCCGGCTTTCAGCCAGGCCGGGCTGGCGTGGCGCCGTCCGCGCGCATCGGCGCCCATGTTGGGCGCGCCGCCGAAACCGGCGATGCGGCCGGCAGTCGCGGTCGATGAGTTGCCCTGCAAATCGATCTGCAGGGTGGAGCCGATGAACATGTCGCAGGCATAGTGGCCGGCCACCTGGCTGAAGGCGCGGTTGCTGCGCATGGAGCCGTCGCCGCCGACGAAAAACACATCCGGGCGCGCCCGGATGTAGTCCTCCATGCCGAGTTCGGAACCGAAGGAATGGATCGATTCGACAAAACCTGCTTCAATCGCCGGGATCAGCGCCGGATGCGGATTGAGCGCCCAGTGCTGGCAGATCTTGCCTTTCAGGCCCAGCGAAGCGGCATAGGTCGGCAGGATCAGTTCGATGGCCGCGGTGTCGAAACCGATGCCGTGGTTCAGGCGCTGCACTTCATATTCTGCGTAGATGCCCTTGACCGCCATCATCGCCATCAAGACCTGGATTTCGGAAATCTGCGCCGGGTCGCGGGTAAACAGCGGTTCGATATAGTGCGGCGTCGGCGCCTGCACCACAAAACCTACCCAGTCGGCCGGGATGTCGACGCGCGGCAGCGTATCCACTATCTCGTTGACCTGGGCGATCACGATGCCGCCGCTGAAAGCGGTGGCTTCGACAATCGCCGGCGTGTCTTCGGTATTCGGCCCGGTGTAGAGGTTGCCGTGGCGGTCCGCCGCCTGCGCCGCCACCAGCGCCACCCGCGGCGTGAGGTCGACGAAGTAGCGGCCGAACAATTCCAGGTAAGTATGGATAGCGCCGATATTCAGCTTGCCGGCCGCCACCAGCCGCGCCAGGCGCACCGACTGCGGCCCGGAAAACGAAAAATCCAGGCGCTCGGCGACGCCGCTTTCAAATACGTCCAGGTGCTCGGGCAAGGCCAGCACCGACAGCAGCATGTGCAAGCCGCTGACACGGGCAGGATCGAGCCGGGCCAGCGCCTTGGCCAGGAAATCGGCCTGCTTCTGGTTGTTGCCTTCCAGGCAAACGCGGTCGCCGGACTCCAGCACGCTGTACAGCAGGTCGGCAATCCGCCCCGCGTCCACCACCTTGCCTTTGCAGGCGCCGCCAAGGAGATTGGCGGCGCGCTGCAGGCGCTGTTCGCGGTTGCTGTTGCGCAGATCCCAGCGCCGGTTTTCCATCATCGGGCTCCCATCAGCAAATCAGGCAAGCCGGTGACGATGCCTGGAAACAGGCACAGCAGGATGATCGCCAGGAACATCAGCAGCAGGAACGGCAGCGTGCCCTTGATCACATCCGACAAGGGAATGTCAGGCGCGATATTCTTGATGACAAACAGGTTCAAGCCCACCGGCGGATGGATCAGCCCCATTTCCATCACTACCGTCATCACCACGCCGAACCAGATCAGGTCGAAGCCCGCTTCGCGCAGCGGCGGCAGGATGATGGGCGCGGTCATCAGGATGATGGATACCGGCGGCAGGAAGAAGCCAAGCACGATCACCATCAGCAGGATCACCGCCAGCAGCAGCCATTTCGACAGGTGCAGCGCGACTACCCATTGCGCCGCCGACTGGCTGATGTGGAGGTAGCTCATGACGTATGAATACAGCAAGGACATGCCGATGATCAGCAGCAGCATGCAGGATTCCTTGATGGTCGAATTCAGGAACGGCATCAGGTCGCGCGGGCGCCACATGCGGTACACCACCGCGATCAGCACGATCGCCAGCAAGGCGCCCAGGCCGGCGGTTTCGGACGGCGTGGCGAACCCGCCGTACAAGGCAATCATGACGCCGATCAGCAAGATCAGGAACGGCAGCACGCGCGGCAGCATCTCGACTTTCTGGGCGAAAGTGAAATGCTCGTCGTCCAGGTAGGCCGACTTGGCGCCGCCTTCGCTATAGACCTGGTGCGCAAGGCGATACTCCTTGCGCGCCCGGTACACGGCATAACCGGCAAACAGGATCACCAGCAATACGCCGGGACCGACGCCGGCCAGGAACAGCCGGCCCAGCGATTGTTCCGACGCCACTGCGTACAGGATCATGGTGATCGAAGGCGGCAGCAGGATGCCGAGCGTGCCGCCGGCGGCGATGATGCCGGCCGCGAAGCCGGGCGAATACCCACGGCGGCGCATTTCCGGGATGCCGGCGGAACCGATCGCCGAGCAGGTCGCAGGCGAAGAACCGGCCATCGCCGCGAACAAGGCGCAGGCAAACACGTTGGCGATGCCGAGGCCGCCCGGCACCTTGCTCAGCCAGGCATGGATCGCCGAATACAGGTCGCGCCCGGCGGGCGATTTCCCGATCGCCGCCCCTTTCAGGATGAACAGCGGGATCGACAGCAAGGTGACCGAGGCGATTTCCTCATAGACGTTTTGCGTGACCGTATCGAGCGACGACGCGGGCATGAAGAAATACATGAAACTGGTCGCGACCACACCGAGCGCAAACGCTATCGGCATGCCGGAACACATCACGACAATCGTGACGATGCCATACAAGGCACCTAAGGCAAGCGGACTCATTACTCTCCCGTGACAGTGTTAACGGATGTGGGGCGGTCGGTCAGGCGCGCCAGCACTTGCACCAGCAGCTGCAAGGTGAGCACCGTCATGCCAAGCGCCATCAGCGAATAGGGAATCCACAATGGCGGCGCAAAAGTGGACGAGGTAGTCTGGCCTTCCGACCAGGCTTCATGGAACAGCGCCCACGATTTCCAGGAGAAGAAAGCGCAGAACAGGAAAGAGACCAGGTCGACCAGCAGCAGGCGCACCGCATTCACGCCGGCCGGCAATATCGAGGACAAGGCTTCGATGCCGATATGGCCGCGGTACGACTGGGCATAACCTGCACACAGGAAGATCACGCCGACCAGCATGAACACCGTGGCGTCGTCCTGCCAGTCGGTGGGGACATGGAAGAAATAGCGCGCCACCACCGAATACGTCATGATCAGCGAGGTCAGCGTCAGCGCCGCCATGGAAAGATACAGGGCGAGTTTATGGAAGCGTTCCAGGATACCGGACAGGACCGCCACTACCGGATTGTCGGGCGTGGCAGGCAAGGCGGGTCCGGCATTCGGCTTCGTATCGAAGCCATGGCTCATAGGAGTTTCTCAGCCAGTTTCAGCAGCTTGGCGCAATTGTCGTTCCTGGCGGCGTAGTCCTTCCACGCCGTGTTGCGCGCAATGTCCTGCCACTTCTTGACCGTAGCCGCATTCAAGTCGACCACCTTGGCGCCGGCCCGCTGGTATACTGCGGCGACACCGGAATCGTCGAGCCGCGCCGCGCTGGTGGCGAACTTTTCCATTTCGGCGCCGACCGCCATCACCGCTGCCTGCTGTTCCTTGGTCAGGCGATCGAAGGTCGCCTTGGAAATCATCAGCGGCTCCAGCATGTACCAATAGGCTTTGTCGCGGCCGCTGGTCAGGCTCTTGGAGACTTCTTCCAGGCGGAAGGAAATCAGCGAAGTCGACGACGTCATCGCTGCATCCATGGCGCCGGTCTGCATTGCCGCATAGATTTCATTGGAAGGCAGGGTCACCACGGCGGCGCCGGCTTCTTTCAGGATCAGGTCCATCTCGCGCGAACCGCCGCGCACCTTCAGGCCCTTGGCGTCGGCAGGATCGACGATCGGCTTGCCGCGCGACGCGACGCCGCCGGCTTGCCAGATCCAGCTGACGATGATGACGCCCTTTTCCAGCAGGATGCGCGACAGTTCCTTGCCGACTTCCGAATTCTTCCAGGCCGCGCCTTGTTCATACGAAGTCACCAGGCCAGGCATCAGGCCGATATTCACTTCCGGCACTTCGCCGCCGGCATAGTTGAGCGGCACCAGGGAAAAATCCAGGGCGCCTTTGCGCAATGCGGAGAACTGGGAGTTGGTCTTCATCAGCGACGAACCGGGATAGATTTCGAACTTCAGGCTACCGTTGGTGCGCTTGCCGACTTCAGCGGCGAACATGCGGGTCAGGCGGTCGCGGAAGTCGCCTTCGCTGATGGTGCCGCCGGGGAACTGGTGGGAAATTTTCAAGGCGCCTGATTGCGCCCAGACTGACGACACTGACCAGAACGGTGTGCTCGCGAGCGCGCCCAGCACCGTCCTTCTGCTGATTAAAGACATATCCCCTCTCCTCTGTTGGAAAAACCATCGATACAGTTTTAGCTACTTTTCATGCGGTTATTGCTGAAGATAGATGCTATGTATTCTTTTTTTGTTTCCTTGTATACACAATATTCCATAAAACATTTTTATGTCAACGAATAAATACGCCTTACAATCAAATCTCGAATACACGGCTCCGTTAGGGAGTAAATTGGGCATTTGGGCGGCCGTAGCTGGATGCGAAGCAAGGCGCCCGACGCGCCGCAGTGCTAGCACTGCAAGCGGCGGGCAACGCAGCAGCGCGCCAGCTACGGCCAGCACAAATGTTCAATTTACTCCCTAACGGAGCCTTTATCCCAGAAACGGCCCAATTATGCTCACGACAAAAAATCGCTCGGAATCGCTGCGCGAAACCATCGAAGAGATGATCGCGGTTGGTGAGTTTCGTCCAGGCCAGCACCTTGATGAAACCGACCTGGCAATCAAGTTCGGCGTGTCCCGCACGCCGGTGCGAGAGGCATTGATCCAGCTGGCCTCGATGGGCATCGTGGTGACGCGGCCGCGGCGCGGCACGGTGGTCGCCGAAATCGGCCCGCGCCAGCTGGTGGAAATGTTTGAAGTGATGGCGGAACTGGAGGCGATGTGCGGACGCCTGGCGGCGCGCCGCATGTCCGGCGACGAACAGGCCAGCCTGCTGGCGGCGCACCAGGCATGCATGGAAGCGCGCGACGCCCAGGATCCCGACACCTATTTCTACATGAACGAAGCGTTCCACGGCGCCATCTACGAAGGCAGCCATAACGCCTTCCTGGCAGCCCAGGCGCAATCGCTGCAGCGCCGGCTGCGGCCTTACCGGCGGCTGCAACTGCGGGTGCGCGACCGCTTGAAAGTGTCCTACCAGGAGCACGACGGCGTGGTGCAAGCCATCATCGCCGGCGACAGCGAGCTGGCGGCCGACCTGCTGCGCCAGCACGTCACGGTCCAGGGCCAGCGCTTTGTCGACCTGATCGCATCGCTGCAGCAACTGGAAGCCAGGCCCGAGCCGGTCGACATGTAAGACCAGGCCGGTTGCGCCGCTTTTGGACTGATTCCGGCCTTGCCCGGTCAGCGGGCCGACCGTGATATTTATTGTTCCCGCACCCTCGGCGTATCGTTAGCAACATGCTATCATCGCAAAATTCAGGGTTGCGTCGAGACAACATGCGTTCGCGACAATCATCAAAAGAACCGGCTCCTAAAGCCTGCTATCCATTCTCATGCGCGACTTCATCCTGACCTGTCAGTGGTACACCATCATGGGCGTCGGCATCGTATTTTTTGCCTGCCTGTATTTTGTTTTCGGCGGCCTCAACTGGCTGCTCAGCCGCCGCATCCTGCCCGCCTTCGGTTATGGCCGGGTGCTCGATCCGCGGCCGCTGGCGCCGCAGCAGCTGCGGCGCGAACTGGGCGAATCCGCCGTCACCATATTCCTGTTCGGCACCGGCATGGTGTTCCCCTGGGGCTTGCTGCAGCTCGGCTGGGCCCGGCTGGCCGTGCAAGCGCCGGGCTGGCAGATCGCGCTGGAAATCCTGTTCATGGTGGTGTGGAATGAAGTGCATTTTTACCTCAGCCACAGGCTGCTGCATGTGTCGTGGCTGAAGCGTTTCCACCTGCCGCATCACCGCTCCGTCGTCACCACGCCATGGACTTGCTACAGCTTCACGCCGCTGGAAGCCATGATGCTGGGCAATGTACTGCTGCTGCCCATGCTGCTGCACGATTTCAGCATCTATTCGCTGGCCTTCGTGCCGGTGTTCAGCATCGTGTTCAACAACATCGGCCATTCCAACTACGATTACCTGCCTGACGCCGACCGCGACCGCTGGTGGCTCAACGGCGCCCGCCGCCATCATTTGCACCACGCCTGCTACCGCGGCAATTACGGCTTCATGTTTCCGTTCATGGACCGGCTGTTTGCCACCGAACTGGCGCCCGATGCGGCGGAAACCAGGATTGCCCGCGGCGCGAAACCGGACGAGAAGCAGAATGCTGCGTAACCGCCGCGACTGGCAAAGCCTGGCGTATCTGATTGCCCTGCCGCTGCTGGCCGCCTATCTTTGGCGCCATCCGGAACTGTCGCTGCTGAACGCGCTGCTATACGGCTTGCTGCTGTTCCTGACCTTGGGCACAGGCGTGATCCACCACAACCACGCCCATTTGCGCATCTGGAACGGGCGCCAACTCAACCGCCTCACCGATTTCTGGATCACGCTGCTGCAAGGGCACCCCACTTTCGTATTCTATCCGGCGCACAACGGCAACCATCACCGCTACCGCCACGGCCCGCTGGATGTAGCGCGCACCTATCGTTTCGGCGGCGACACCAACCATCTGCTCGGTTACCTGCTGCACCCGGTGCAGGCGGCGCTTGTCCTGTATCCCCTGATATGGCGCTGGCTGCTGCGCATGCGCCGTCGCCACGCCGGCGTATCCCGCTATTTCCTGCGCCAATACCTCGCGGTGGCCTTGCTGTGGATGCTGCTGGCCTGGCTCGACTGGCACAAATTCCTGCTGCTGGTGCTGCTGCCGCAGCTGCATGGCTTGCATTGGCTGCTGGCCACCAATTACCTGCAGCATGCCCATACGGACGGCCATTCCCCGACCGACTTCGCCCGCAATTTCGAGGGCCCGGTCAATCCGCTGCTGTTCAATATCGGCCTGCATACGGCGCACCATCGCCATCCGCGTGCGCACTGGACGCAATTGCCCGCCCTGCACCAGCGCTACCGCCACCTGGTGCATCCGCAACTGAATGCAGGACCGTTACTGCCTTACATGTTCCGTACTTTCATTTTGAGTCTGCTGTGGCCGCACCGTGCCAGCCGCAGCCTTATGCAGCCAGGGAAGAAGAATGCCAACTGAGTTCAATCGCGTGTATCTCGCCGCCGCAGGATTCCACCTGCCGGGCGCGCCCGTCGGCAACGACGACATGGATCGCTATATCGCTCCGATCAACCGCATCTCGGGCCGCATCAAGCAGCGCATCCTGGCCGAGAACGGCATACGGACGCGGCACTACGCCATCGACGCCGATGGCAATACGGAGCAGAGCCACGCCCAGCTGGCGGCCGGCGCCATCCGCGACTGCCTGCGGCAGACCGACACCGCGCTGGACCAGGTTTCCTTGCTGAGCGTGGGATCATCCGGCGGCGATGCCCTGATGCCAGGATTTGCCAACATGATCCAGGGCGAACTGGGAGCGCCGCCCATGCAAACCCTGTCCAGCCAGGGCGTGTGCGCGGCCGGCGTCAGCGCCATAGAATTCGCCGCGCAGGCGATAGAACTCGGCACGCACCAGCGGGCGCTGGCGGTCGCCGCCGAAATGCCGTCGCGCATGTTCAAGCGCAGCCGCTTTGCGCCGCGCGGCTACCAGAGCGATTTCGACGCCCATTTCTTGCGCTGGATGCTGTCCGACGGCGCCGGCGCGATGCTGTTCAGCCGCCAGCCGCAGCCGCGCAACGGCTTGCGCATCAAGCTCAAGTGGGTGCACCAGAAAAGCTTTTCCGGCGATTATCCGGTCTGCATGCAGCTCGGCCTGACGGAAGACCGCAGCAAATCGTTCCTGGACTTTGCCTCTTCCGGCGAAGCTGAAGCCGCCGGCGCATTGTCGCTGCGCCAGGACATCCGCCTGCTGCCGCACCTGTTCGATGTCTGCATCCATGAGTACGTCAAGCTGGTGGAAGCAGGATGGATCAAGTCTGAAGAGGTCGACCATTTCCTGTGCCACTACTCTTCCGCCAAATTCATGCCGGTGGTTGAAGAGCTGCTGGCCAAGGCAGGACTCACCATCCCGCCTGAACGCTGGTACAGCAACCTGGCTACTCGCGGCAATACCGGCGCGGCGTCGATTTTCATCATGCTGGCGGAATTCCTGCAGGAAAAGACCCTGCGCGCCGGCGAAAAGATTTTCTGCTTCATACCGGAATCGGGCCGCATCACGGCCGCCTACATGCTGTTCGAGGTGGAAGATGCGAACGCGCCTGAATCCGCGCAGCCTGCCGCGGCGGCGGGCGGCAATGCCGGCGCCAGCGTCGCCATGCCGGCGATCGCCGCCCCGCATCAGCCCGAGGCCGCGCCGCTGCCGCTGCAGCCTCTGCTGACGCGCCTGGCCAGCCTGTGGCAAGACTACCGTTCGCAAGCCTGGCGCACCCCCGTGATCCATCGCCTGGTCAGCGGCCGTTTCGACGTCGCCGCCTACCGCAACTGGACCGCGCAGTGGACCCCGCAAGTGAAGGAAGGCAGTTTGTGGATGCGCGAAGCCGTGGCCTCGCTCAACGGCGAATTTGCCGCGCTCGGCCAGTTGATCACCACCCATGCCGGCGAAGAGCAGAACGATTTCCAGATCCTGTACCAGGACTACCAGGCCGCCGGCGGTGAACTGCCGCTGGCGGCGCTCAAGCGCAATCCCGGCGGCGAAGCGCTCAACAGCTACCTGCACGCGTTGGCCTCTACCTCCAACCCGGTCGGGCTGCTGGGCGCCATCTACATTATCGAAGGCACCGGACAACGGATCGTGCCGGCGCTGCTGCCCTTGCTGCGCCAGCAGGTCGCGTTGCCGCCGCAGGCATTCCGTTTCCTGGAATACCACGGCGCCAACGACGAACACCACCTGGCGCGCTGGCTGACCGCGGTGGAGATCACCCTGGCCCTGGATCCGCAGGCGGCCGAGGCCATCTACGCCACCGCCAAGCGTACCGCACAGCTGTACCTGATGCAGCTGGAACACATACAAGATTAATTACCGGGCCCAAACCATGCAAAGCGACGATTTCCTGCAGCGCGCGCACGATCCGCGCGATCCCAATCCCTGGCTGGCGCTCTACCTGGATGGCAGCACGCCGCTGCCGGATCCGGTCAAGAGCGCCTGGCTGCACGACCTGGCGTCGCCGTCGCGCCAGTACCTGCTGCCGTTCGTACGGCCGCTGGCGCGGCTGATGATCATCCTGATCCAGGTCTTGAAGACGATCCTGCCGAAGCGCTGGTCGGCCTCGAAAACGCTGCACCGCTTGCTGGTGTGGGGTCTGAAAGGATTCGTCTCGCCCGAGGCCAACTGGCTGATACTGCGCCACTTCCACCTTGGCGCGCAGATCATCGAATTCATCGAGCGCAACGCGCCGGTCAGCGTCGCCCTGTCGCCGCTGACGCCGTTGACGATCGACGACCTGGGCGACGAGCTGTTCTTGAAACATGACCTGAACCTGTTCAATTTCGTGATCCGGCTCAACCAGCAGCTGCGCACCGAAGGCAAGACCCTGGCGGCGGTGCAAGAGGTCGACTTCAGCATGATCAGCGAGCCGCCGCTGGCGCTGGCAGCCATGCCGCAGCGCGCTCTCAACTTCATCGACCTGCAGACCGCCATCGAGATTTTTACGCCGGTCTACCAGCTGTTCCTGACCGATAACGATTTCTGGCGCGCCGCCAATTCGCTGCAGCTGGATGAAACCATGGCGGTGTATGCGGCCACCATCCTCAACTCTCCCCAGCACCTGCTGCTGTTGAACAACAAGCATCCGCTGGTGCCGATGTCCACCCTCGGCGCCGGCTACCGCCTGGTGCTGCATGGGCTGTCGAGCGAGATGCTGCATTGCCTGCTGAGCGAAATGAAGCAGGCGCAGCTGGCAGCCGGCAAAGACAAAGCGGCCGCATGAGGAATTGATAAAAGAATGCCGTCCGGCGTGACAGGTTTGCGCCGCGATCATCATATATAATTGGCCCGTTTCATCCTGTCTGCGCAATGCTTGCGTCCTCGTAAGTCATCCATGTTACGTATCCGTCGTCAAAAACTTGTGGTCTGGGCCTGCCTGTTTGCCATCTGGCTGGGCATCCTCATGCCGACGGTTTCCCAGTCTCTCAAGGCGGCCGGGACGATACAGATAGACAACCAGATCTGCACCGCTGCCGGACTGGTCAGCGCTCCGCCGCCTGACGACGGCAAGCCGTCCGCGCCCGGCGCCGGCCACTGGACTGCCTGCGGTTATTGCACCCTGCTGGCCGACAGCCCGCCGCCGCCGGCATCTTTCGATTTGCTGCAAGCGACCGTGGCGCCTTTCGCGCACGCCAGCTTCCTGCCCTACGACTACATCCCTCCACGTCCATTCCGCGGCCAGACTCACCCGCTCGACCCGCCCCTGCTCTTTTCCTGATTTTCACCGGCAGTACCGCCTGTCCCCGCTTGCCTGCGCAATCCGGGGATGAATATCGTTTGAAGTCCAGGGGAATCTATGCTCGCTTTGCTCACGCAAACCAAGAGTGCTTCATCGCGCCGTAACTGTCCGCGGCCGTGCTTGCCGCGCCAGACGTCCGCTCATTCGTCCACTCAGTTGTCCACCTTGTCGGCGGCATTGCTGCCGCAGTCGTTCGTCCTCATGCTCGCCCTGCCCATGCTGTCGCCAGGCGCCTGGGCGGCAGAAGAAGATAGCCATGTAGTACCAGAAGTATTCGTCACCGGCGCCAGGGAGAAGCGGGTGCTCGATCCCAACCTGCCCGCCAGCAGCGAACGGATCACCGCCGTGCAATTGCAAAACCTGAACGTCGTCAATACCGAAGACGCCTTGAAGTACATGCCGAACATGGCGATACGCAAGCGTTTTATCGGCGACGAGAACGCCACCATTTCGGTGCGCGGCAACGGCACTTCGCAAACCGCGCGCGGCCTGGTGTACGCCGACGGCCTGCTGCTCAGCAATTTCCTCGGCAATACCCACAGCTTCCCGCCGCGCTGGTCGATGGTTTTCCCGGAAGACATCGCCCAGGTGGACGTGGTCTACGGCCCCTTTTCAGCGCTGTATCCCGGCAATTCGATGGGTGCGACGGTCGCCATCACTACCAAGATGCCGACCAAACTGGAAGCGATGTTCAAGGCCCAGGTATTCAGCCAGCAGTTCAGCCTGTTCGGCGTCGACGGCCGTTTCGACGGCAACAAGAGCACCGCCGCGATCGGCAACAAGGTCGGTGACCTGTCCTTCCTGCTCGGCATAGACCATCTCAGCAACGCCGGCCAGCCCTTCGTATACGCCAGTCAGCCGCGCTCCAGCCAGCTGGCGACCGCTGCCGCGGTGCCGGTCACGGGCGCCTACCAATATACCGATCCGAACGGCGCGCCCGCCACCATCTTCGGCGTCAATGCCGAAGGCGCCGAACGCGCGGTGCAGGACCAGTTCAAGTTCAAGGCTGCCTACGACATCACGCCGACCCTGCAAGCCGGCTTCACCTTCGGCTACTGGCGCCAGCAGGTGAGCAACAGCACTCAGACCTTCCTGCACGACGCTAACGGCAAACCGGTGTATTCGGGACTGGTCAATATCGGCGGCTACCAGTACAACCTGCCGGCCTCGTTCTTTGCGCCGGCAGCCAGCGAAAGCGAAAACCAGCTGTACGGCCTGACGCTGAAAACCCGCCATGCCAGCGGCTGGAACTATTCGGCGATCGCTTCGTATTTCGACGTCTCGAAGAGCATCTCGCGCTCCGCCGGCAGCGGCCTCGCGAGCAACCTGGGCGGTGTCGCCACCTATGGCGACGGTTCAGGCTGGAAAACCCTGGACCTGGCGGCCGACTACAAGCCGGCAAGCGTCGCCGCCGGCAGCCATTGGCCGACCTTCGGCTATCACTACGATAATTATTTCCTGGAAAACACGACGTACAACCTGGACAACTGGCGCGGCAACAACGGCGGCAGCTTCAACAACGCCTTCGCCGGCAAGACCGAAACCCAGGCCCTGTTCGCGCAGGACGCCTGGCAATTGAGCCAGTTGTGGAAACTGACCTACGGCCTGCGTTATGAGGACTGGCGCGCCTATGACGGCGCACGCGCTACCAGCGCCGCCGCCCAGCGCTACGACAGTCGCAGCCTGTCTTACTGGTCACCGAAGGCGGCGTTATCCTACCAGGCCACGTCCGACCTGACCTTGCGCTTTTCCACCGGCCGCGCCTACCGCTTCCCGACCGTCAGCGAACTGTTCCAGGGCAGCCTGACCGGCTCGACGCTGGTCAACAACGATCCGAACCTGAAACCTGAAAGCGACCTGGCGAAAGAGCTGAGCGCCGAGTGGTCGCATTTCAACGGCATGCTGCGCATGTCCCTGTTTGAAGACGATGTGAAAAACACTCTGTTCAGCCAGACCAACACCACGGTATTCCCCAACGTCACCAATATCCAGAACATCGACCGCGTGCGTTCGCGCGGGATCGAGCTCAGCTATTCGGGCGAAGACGTGTTCCTGCGCGGACTGGACCTGAGCGCCAGCGTCGGCTACACCAGGTCGATCATCCTGGAAAACAGCAAGAACCCGGCCACCGTCGGCAAGAATTTCTACCGCATCCCGCTGTGGCGCAGCAACCTGGTCGGCAGCTATCGCGTCAATGACCAGGCCACCGTGATGCTGGCCGGACGTTATTCGGGCCGGCAGTACAACACGCTGACCAATACCGACACCAATCCCGCCACCTTCGGCGGCACCAGTTCTTTCCTGGTGTTCGACACCAAGCTGACCTTCAAGCCGACCAGGAACACGGAGCTGGGAATCGGCATCGACAACCTGACCGACAAGCGCTACTACGTCTACTACCCCTATCCAGGCCGGACCTTCTACGTGGAAGCCAAAGTCAGTTTGTAACCGGTGCAAAAATTTTAGCAAGGAACAATCATGCAGACAATTCAGCAAAACACGCCTGATGAGACAAGCTCAGTCTCGTCGCGCAATTACCGCATCCTGTGGCGCTGGCATTTTTATGCCGGCCTGTTCGTGATGCCCTTCCTGATCGTGCTGGCCATCACCGGCACCATCTATGTCTTCAAGCCGCAGATAGAAAGCGCGCTCTATGGCGACAAGCTGTTCGTGCCCGCCGGCACCCAGGCCAGGCTGGGCTACGACAAGCTGCTCGGCATCGCTGCCGGCGCGCTGCCGCCTGACGCCAAGGCGAGTTCGATCGCCGTCAGCCAGGATCCGGAGCGCAGCACCGAAGCGGTATTCCGCCTTGCATCCGGCGACAGCAGCAGCGTCTATGTCAATCCGTACACGGGCCAGGTGCTGGGCACGCTCAGCGTCGAACACCGGCTGATGAAACAGGTGCGGCAAATCCATCGCGACCTGCTGCTCGGCAAATGGGGGGGCTGGCTGATGGAACTGGCGGCCTGCTGGACCCTGGTGATGGTCGGCACCGGCATCGCCCTGTGGTGGCCGCGCAAACGGTTTTCGGCATGGGGCACCCTGCTGCCGCGCCTTAGCCTGCGCGGCCGTGCGGTCTGGCGTGAACTGCACCTGGTAGCCGGCATCTGGGTGTCGATAGGCGCTGTGTTCTTCATCATGAGCGGCTTGCCGTGGTCCAGTTTCTGGGGCAAGAATTTCCAGGCGGTGGTTACCTGGGCGGATTCTGCGCCGGCAAAGACGGCGCCACAGGCAGCAGCGAAGCAAACCCAAGCCCATCATGCGGACATGCCCGGCATGAAAATGCAGGACCTGCCTCTGGCCAGCGTCCCGTGGGCGGTCGGCGCCACCACGGTGCCGACGTCGCAGAATATGCCGAAGCAGCAGCCGCGGCAGCGCCTGGCGATCGACCAGGTGGTGGCGATCGCGGCACGCAACGGCATGCAGACCTACCAGCTGGCCTTGCCGGGCAAGAGCTCCGGCGTATTCACCGCATCGTATGCGCCGGGTGCCGGCGAATTTGTCCGCTCCGACCTTGACCAGCAGCGTACGCTGCATATCGACCAGTACAGCGGAAAGATCATGAAGGACATGCGTTTTTCCGAGTACAACCCGGTCTCCAAGCTGGTCTCGCTCGGCGTTGCCTTGCATATGGGAGAGTATTTCGGCCTGGTCAACCAGCTGATCTGCGCCGCCATTTCAATGGCGCTGCTGGGAATGGCCGCGACCGGATTCATCATGTGGTGGAAGCGCCGTCCGCAACATTCGATCGGGGCGCCGAAGCGCGTGCTGCAGCCGCCACCCTCGATCAGGCGCTGGAAAGGCTATATGGCGCTGCTCGGCATCATCTTCCCGTTGATGGGCGCGACGATGATCGCCGTCTGGCTAGGCGACACCTTGTTTTTCAAGAACAGGACCTAGTCAGGCCACAACTTCGACGCCGCCGCCCGCGGTCATTTCCCCGATGACCGCAGCCTCGGCAAACCCTTCGCGCCGGAACAGCTCCAGCACTTGCTCCACCGCCGCGGGATCGCAGGAAACCAGCAAGCCGCCCGAGGTTTGCGGGTCTGTCAGCAGGCTGCGCTGCACCGGCGTGATGCCGTCGGCCAGCGTCACGTCCTTGGCGTAGCCGTTCCAGTTGCGACCGGAAGCGCCGGTGACATATCCCTGCTCCGCCAGCTGCTGCACCTGCGGCAGCAAAGGAATCAATCCCATTGCCAGCCGCGCGGACAGCTTGGCGCCGCGCGCCAGTTCCAGCATGTGACCCAGCAAGCCGAAGCCTGTGACGTCGGTCAGGGCGTTAACCCCGGCCAGTTCCGACAGCAGCCGGCCAGGCTTGTTCAGCTTGGTCGTATTGCTGATCAGCGCGGCATAACCGGCAGCGTCCAGCGCGCCCTTTTTCAAGGCTGCCGACAGGATGCCGACGCCGATCGGCTTGCCCAGGATGAGTTTGTCTCCCGCCTTGGCGCCGGCGTTGCGCTTGACTTTGGACGGATGGACCAGGCCCAGCACCACCAGGCCGTAGATCGGCTCGACCGAATCGATGGTATGGCCGCCGGCGATCGGGATGCCTGCTTCGGCGCAAATCGACTCGCCGCCTTTCAATATGCTGGCGATCACTTCCAGCGGCAGCTTGTCGATAGGCATGCCGACCAGGGCCAGCGCCATGATCGGCGTGCCGCCCATGGCGTACACGTCCGAAATCGCATTGGTGGCGGCGATGCGGCCGAAGTCGTAAGGATCGTCGACGATCGGCATGAAAAAATCGGTGGTCGCGATCAGCGCCTGCTCGTCGTTGAGCTTGTAGACAGCGGCGTCGTCGGCGGTTTCAATCCCCACCATCAATTCTTTCGGCACCGGGAATCCGCTCGTGCCTTTGAGGATTTCCGCCAGCACGCCCGGCGCGATCTTGCAGCCGCAGCCGCCGCCATGCGAAAAGGAAGTCAGTCGGATATTGGATTCAACGGGATCTGGCATACGCGTCCTGAGATGAAGTCAGTCAAAGATAGGAATGAAGTATACGCGCCATCGGCGCTTATTTCTCTTGATGCAGCTGTTGCGCCACGCGCACGAAGGCAGCGTCCGAAATATCCGGCAGGTCAATCACCTGCGCCTCGGAAAACTGGTCGAAATTCCTCCTGATCGACTGTGCGTAAGCCGGATCGTAGTGCTTCAGGAGCAATTCATCGACCAGCTCCTCGATGCGTCCCGACAAGCTCAGCTGCTGCCAGTAAGCGACCTTCTCGCGGCCATGGACATAAGCCAGGCAAGCCAGCTGGGTATTTAGCAAGGCGGGGTCGGCGATGAAATGCACGTAGTCTTCCAGCAGCAGCCGCACCCGGTCCGGACGCGACAGCGCAACCGCATAACATGGCGAATTGCGCATGGATGCCATCAGCACCTCCGGCACGCGCAGGTTGCCGACTTTCCTGCTCTCGGATTCGACGAATACCGGACGCTGCGGATCGCAACCTTGCAGCATGTCCCACAGCCGGCTCTCGAAGGTTTTTTGCGAGGGCTGCAGCTCGCTCGGCAGGTTACCCAGCACCGAGCCGCGATGCGCCGCCATCTGTTCCAGGTCCAGCACCTGCGCACCCTGTTGCGCCAGCACTTGCAGCAGGCGGCTCTTGCCGCTGCCGGTAGGGCCGCAGATCACCCTGAAACGCAAGCCCAGCGGCAGTTCGGCCAGGCTGGCGTTGACATGCCTGCGATATGACTGGTAGCCGCCGTCCAGCTGCGCCACCGGCCAGCCGATTTTCGCCATGATGTGCGCCATGGCGCCGCTGCGGTTGCCGCCGCGCCAGCAGTAAACCAAGGGCGTCCATTCGCGCGGCTTGCCCAGGAACAGGGTTTCGATATGGGAAGCGATATTGCGCGCGACCAGCACCGCGCCCAGCTTTTTCGCCTCGAAACTGCTGACCTGCTTGTACATGGTGCCGACCTGCGCCCGCTGCGCATCGTCCAGCACCGGGCAATTGATGGCGCCGGGAATATGGTCTTCGGCAAATTCCGACTGGCTGCGGACATCGATGACAGCGTCGAACTGGTTGAGCCGGGGAAGGACTTCTTGAAAGGACAGCAATGCCGGGTATTTCATGCGCGTTTTTCTAGATCGGTTTTTGGCTGGCGGAACGACAGCACTCACGCATTATAAGCATTTGCTCCGCCCTCTCCGAATCTGGCGAATTGTCAGGCATCGTCTTGCTCCGACAGCATGCCCCAGGCCAGCCGCACCAGCTCGTCTTCGAATTCGACGCTGCCGAGCAGCGGTGACTTTTCCAGCGAAGCGCTGCGGATGGCGCCGATGACGGCGCGGGTCACCACGAACATCATGGCCGGCGTCGGCGGCCGCAGCTTGGGATGGTGGATCCGCTGCATGCTGATGGCGATCCGTTCCGCCGTCTCGCGCAGGGCCTGTGTGATGTCTTCGTGGTGATCGTGCTGCCAGGCGAAACGGACCATGGCGCGCTTGGCGCTGCGGCCGCTGCCCAGGCCCTCGATATTGATGCGGATGAACTGGCGCAGGAAAGTTTTCGGATCGAGCTGGCCGACCTGGTTCTCGGCGTTTTCCATCAATGCGTCCAGCTCATCCATCACGCGCCGCCGCTCGCGCGCGATCAGGGCTGTCAGTATCGCTTCCTTGCTGGGGAAATATTGGTATAGGGTGCCGATCGAGAAACCGGCCTTTTCCGCCACCTTGTTGGTGGTCAGCCCTGCCGGACCCTCGCTTTCCAGAATCTGAGCAGTGGTTTCAAAAATAGTCTCTATGGTGCGCTGCGCCCGCTCCTGGGTGGGCAATTTCCGCATGATTTCAGAGTGAGATCCTGGATTACGCTTGGCCATGTCCGTGCCTGTCAAAAACTGAGCAAGTTGCGAGTTTAAAAACTGAATAAAGCTCAGTATAGTGGTTCTATCGCAAATCTACAAAGGCAGGCCCGTGAACACCTCCACGCCACTGATGGTAAGAAAACTGCTGGTCGACCTGTCGCAAGGCTTCCCGCGCCACTGGCTGGCAGGCAAACCGTTCCGTACCCAATACTTCAACGCCTTGTCGATGAGTTTTCCGGTCGGCGAGCAGGAATTCATCGATTCCGTGCGCGACGCCGCCCAAGCACTGCCGGATTCTCCTGAGAACAGCGCGCTGCGCGCCACCATCCAGGATTTTGTGGGACAGGAAGCCACCCACCGCCGCGTGCACGATTTGTACAACGCCGAGCTGGAAAAACAAGGATTGCACAACCATTGGCAGCATTGGTCCGGCAACCTGATCGCACTGGGACGCCAGCACAAGGTTCCTGCCATGCGCAGGCTGGCGATTACCGTAGCCCTGGAGCACTACACCGCGGCGATGGCCGACCTGACGCTACGCCATCCGCAGCTGCTGGACGGCGCGGAACCGTCCTTGCAAACCCTGTGGCGCTGGCATTCGGTGGAAGAAACCGAGCACAAGGCAGTCGCTTTCGACCTGTTCCACACGCTGGGCGGCGACTACCGGGCGCGGATGAGCGGTTACGCTTTTGCCATGCTGCATTTAACCTTGATGGCGACCGGGCAAACGATCAACAACCTCTGGCACGACCGTGTGCTGTTCAAGCCCGGCACCTGGCTGGATGCCGCCCGTTTCTTCTTTGGCCGCTACGGCCTGGTCTGGCTCAGCGCCGGCCCGCTGCTGGCCTACCTGCGCCGCGATTTTCACCCGTGGCAGCATGACAACCGGGAGCTGGCGGAACAATGGCTTTCCGATTATTCCGGGAAGTACGCCGTGGTGCGCGGACCTAGAGCCGCCTGAACCGGGATTGCAACGAAATACCCTGACTTCTGTCGAATCGGCTGATCATCGAGCGTGCGATAGACTAAAATGCCATCGCCGCTATCAATTAGCCGATTAGCCGATTCAAGGAGTTTTCGTTCATGCCCAGGATGTACAGTTTTTCGCGCGCCGCGCTGCTGGTCGCGCTGGCCGGCGCCCTCGCCGCCTGCTCCACCGCCAAGCCCAAGGTTTACCAGGGCGAGGAATTCAGCGAAACCAGCACTTTTTCCCACGACTTCCCCAAGTCCGGCGCAGATACCTGCGAAGCGGCGCGCCGCACCTTGCTGAGCCAGGGCTACATCATCAAGCAGGCCAAGGATGACCTGGTCGACGGCCACAAGCACTTCCAGCCGGAGAGCGACGTCCACGTCGAAATCGAATTCCATGTGGTGTGCGCCGCCAACGACAAGCAAGGCAAAAGCAGCACGCTGTTTGTCAGCGCCACCCAGGACCGCTATGCGCTCAAGAAAACCAACAACTCGGCCAGCGTCGGCCTGAGCGTGCTGGGTTCAGTGTCGATGCCGATCGGCAGCACTTCCGATTCGCTGGTCAAGGTCGCCAGCGAAACGATTCCGGCCGGGCAGTTCTATGATCGTTTCTTCGGCCTGATCGAACATTACCTCGGCCTCGACACCGGCTTGCCCGCGGTGGGCCTGGGCGACAAGCCGGCGCTGCCGGTCAAGCCTGCGCCGAAAGCGCCGGAATAACGCCGCCCAGGAAAAAGGCCGCCGGTGTTTTCACACGCTGGCGGCCGTCAAGCTCTAACCTGGATGTCAACAGCTGGTTAAAACGCCTTCTTCAAGCCGACCTGGAACGAGTTGGTCTTGTTGCCGCCGGCGAACTGGCCGCTGTAGCTGGCAAACGCGCTGAAATCCGCAGCCAGCGCAATGCTGGCGCCGAGATCCAGCCGTGCGCTGTTGGATGGCCCCTGGTATGCGGGCAAACCGAAGCTGCCGGCCATGCCGACCACATTGGCGCGCACATCGCGCTCGCTGTCTTTAAACTCCTTTTCCCATGCCAGCTTGGCGAACGGCTGCACCGCATATTGCCCCAGCGTCAGCTTGCTGCTGACCTGCGCGCCGAGGCTGGACACCAGCGAATTGCGCCGCTGCGACTGGAAGTTCATGGCGGTGCTGTCGTTGCCGTTTTCGGTGTAGCCGCCGACATTGACCTGCTGCCAGGTCAGGTTGCCGACCGGGCTCAGGACCAGCGCGCCAAGATCGAAATCGTACTGGCCGCCGATGCGCAGCAGGAACTGGTGGCCGTTGCTGCTGCCGCTCTCGCTGCGGGTGGCCGCACCGAGGGCGATATTGCGGGTCACATCCTTGTACTGCAGCGAGCCGGCCATGCCCAGCGCGTTGACGGCCCAGGCGCCGTCGCGGTATTGGGTGTAGGCCGAAAGCATGGCCTGGTCCAGCTTGAAGCCGCCGCTATCGTTGCCGAAATTCGCCCGGTTATGGGCGAAACCGAAAGCGCCGCCGACCGTAACGTTCTGGTTGACGGCGTAATCGACGCCGACCGACACGCTATTGGACGAGCCGTCCAGGCCAGGATTGTTGCCGTTGTGGTCCAGGCTCTGGTGGGTATTGTCATACGCGGCATAGGCTTCGACCTGTCCCGCGCGCGGCGTCAGCCGCTGGCGGTCGTCGATCACGCGGGTGAAAGCCTGGGCGCCGGCCAGCGGCGCTTCTGCCAGCATGCCGATCTGGCCGGGAGCCTGCAGCACCGATTCGACATACTGCGCCAGGATCGCATGCCCTGCTCCGGTCGGATGGACGCCGTCGGCGAACAGGTAGGTCTTGTCGGCGTTCGGCGCAACCAGGGTCGAGGTGGTGCAGGTCGACGAAGAACTGGTGGTGCAGGCCGGTGTGGTGACGTTGGTAAAACCGTACAAGCCAGGATTGGCGACCGCTTCGCGCAGCAGGCCGAAGGCGTTGAGCGCGACGATGTTGCCGCCCAGGCCGCCCAAGCCGCTGTTCAGGCTGGCGTTGAAGCTGGTCGAAGCTGCGGTCCACAAGGTGACCAGCGCCGGAATCGACGAGCCCTGCGGAGTGCGGCCGATATCGGGCAGGTTGATCACGATCACGGTGCCGGCGCCGGCCTGCTGCAATTGCCTGACCAGGCTGACCACGTTGCCGGCTTCGCCGGTGACTTGCTGGATGGTTTGCACCGCGGTGGCGGTCTGCGTCGCCGGATTGAGCAGGCCGGCGATATTGGTCTGGGTGTAGCCGAACACATCGTTGGCGCCGGCCCAGACTGCGTAGAGGCCCTTGCTGTCGAGGCGCGGATTGGCCGCCAGGTAAGCCTGGACCTGGCTGGCGACAGTCGGCACCAAAGGCGCCGTGGCGGCGTCGGGCCAGCCGTTCTGGCTGGTCACGCGCGCGCCGCCGACTGCGTAGTCGGTGCCGCCGGCCGCCTGCACGCCGCTCGGCGTCAGCACCGCTGCCGGATTGGCGGTGGTGCCGTATTTATGCGCCAGGAGCTGCGCCCAGACGGGATCCGGGTTGGTGGTGAACGACGGCTGCTTGCCCACGCCGGTGAAATAGCCGGTGTCGGTCAGCGAGTCGCCGAAAAACACCATCTGTGAAAAATTCGCGGCGCCGGCCGGCGCGCAGATGACGAACCCGGCGCCCAATACGGCAGCGGTATGGGTCGCCAATGTCAGTGCACGGGCCATGGGGCGCAGGCGGAATGGTTTTGCTAATGAAATGCGCAATTGTGTCTCCCTCTTGTATTTATAGATGTTGCGCCATTAATATCTGCTTCCCGGGCTGCAAAGTCAATCGAGGACATAGGCAAAACACTCGAAATCCACTGCGTCCGCGCAAGTGGCGCTAAACTGCCTCTGCCAACTGCGCAAGCACTCATCGTGAACCATACCGACCATGGATAAAATAGATAAACAGATTCTGGCCATCCTGCAAGAAGACGCCAGCACGCCGGTGGCGGAAATCGCCGAGAAGGTCAACCTGTCGTCGACGCCTTGCTGGCGCCGCATACAGAAACTGGAAGAGGATGGCGTGGTGTTGCGCCGGGTGGCGCTGCTGGACGCCAACAAGCTCAATGTCGGCGTGACGGTATTCGTATCGATCAAGACCAACCAGCATAACGCCGGCTGGTATGCGCAATTCAGCAATACCGTAAAACTGATTCCCGAAGTGGTCGAGTTCTACCGCATGAGCGGCAACATCGATTACCTGCTGCGGGTGGTGGTGCCGAATATCGCCGCCTACGACGCGGTGTACCAGAAGCTGACGCAGTCGAACGCGCTGTTCGACGTCAACGCCAGCTTCGCCATGGAACAGATCAAGCACACTACCGCGCTGCCGCTTGACTATGCCGGGCTAGACTGATCCGGCCGGCTGCCTACAGCGCCTGCTCCATGCGCTTGAACGCCTGGCCCATGTCGGCGATCAGGTCGTCGATGTTTTCCAGCCCGACGTGGATCCGCACCAGCGGATTCGGGTAGGTGGTTGCCGACGCCACGCGGGTCGGCGGTTTGTCCAGCGGCAAAGCCAGGCTTTCAAAACCGCCCCACGACAAGCCGATCCCGAACAATTGCAAGCCATCGAAGAATTTCGACAGCGCAGGCCGGCCGACTTCTTTCAAGGCAATCGTGAACAGGCCGCTGGCGCCGAGGAAATCGCGCTGCCACAGCTTGTGGCCGGGATCGGACGGCAGCGCCGGATGCAATACGCGCTCCACCAGCGGCTGGGTCTGCAGGTATTCCGCCAGCTGGATGCCGCTCTCCGAATGCTGGCGCAGGCGCACCGACATGCTGCGCATGCCGCGCAAAGCCAGGTAGATATCGTCCGGGCCGGCAGTCTGGCCGAAATCGTGGGCGCCGTGCTTGAGGATGCACCAGGCCCGTTCATTGGCGCTGGCGACGCCCAGCAAGGCGTCGGAATGGCCGACGATGTATTTGGTGGCGGCGTGGATCGAGACGTCGACGCCATGTTCGAACGGCTTGAAAAACAGCGGCGTGGCCCAGGTATTGTCGAGCAAGACGTAAGCGCCGACCTTATGCGCCTCTTCTGCGATGGCCGGGATGTCCTGCACCTCGAAGGTCCACGACCCGGGCGATTCGACAAACACCACGCTGGTGTTCGGCCGCAGCAACGTACGGATTTCGCCGCCGATCAGCGGATCGAAATACTCAACTTCAACACCCATGCGGCGCAAGACGCGGTCAGCGAAGGTGCGGGTCGGACCATACACGCTGTCGGTCATCAGAACGTGGTCGCCGCTTTTGACGAAGGCCATGATGCTGTGGGTGCAGGCCGACAGGCCGGACGGGAACACCAGGCAGTTGTGGCCGCCTTCCAGCGTCACGATCGCCTGCTCGAAGGAACGCGTGGTCGGCGTGCCGAAGCGGCCGTAGTTGGACATCGGATTGTCGATCTGGCGCGCGGCCTCCCAGTCTTCCAGGTTGTTGGCGATGATGGTCGAACCGCGGAACACCGGCGTATTCACCATGCCGGCAAAACGCGCCGGCTCGCGGCCGCAATGCACCAGCTGCGTATCGACATGGGTTGCCGGGGAAGCTGAAGAATGATTGGAAGACATAAGAAGCGCTCCATGCTGGACTGTACGGCGAGATTACCTGTAGCCATTGTAGGGTCGCCCGCGTGGAAAATTATTGCAACAAACATCCTTGAATCACGATTTATTAGAATAATTTCCTAAAATTTCAATAATACAAAGAAATTAAATACAAATCAGCAAGAAAGCACGCAGCCCGGCATCCTCAAAGACACCAAATCCTATATATATGCAATAGATATTAATAAGCCACAAATCATATATTTGACATGGCGTTATGGGCAAGGCAATCTAACGTCAGCCTTAAGCCATCAATCCTGGAGATGCAAATCATGCCGCAATACCGTTCCCGCACTACTACCCACGGCCGCAACATGGCCGGCGCCCGCGCCCTGTGGCGCGCCACAGGCATGAAAGACGGCGATTTCGACAAGCCGATCATTGCCGTGGTCAACTCGTTTACCCAGTTCGTGCCCGGCCACGTCCACCTCAAGGACCTGGGCCAGATGGTCGCGCGCGAGATCGAAGCGGCCGGCGGCGTCGCCAAGGAATTCAATACGATCGCGGTCGACGACGGCATCGCCATGGGCCACGGCGGCATGCTGTATTCGCTGCCTTCGCGCGAACTGATCGCCGATTCGGTGGAGTACATGGTCAACGCCCACTGCGCCGACGCCATGGTGTGCATCTCCAATTGCGACAAGATCACGCCCGGCATGCTGATGGCGGCGATGCGCCTGAATATCCCTGTGGTGTTCGTTTCCGGCGGCCCGATGGAAGCCGGCAAAGTGGTTGAAAAACTGCCAGGCGTAGCCGTCATCGACCAGAAAATCTTCAAGATCGACCTGGTCGACGCCATGATCAAGGCCGGCGACGCCTCCGTCAGCGATGCCGACATCGCTGAAATCGAACGCTCGGCCTGCCCTACCTGCGGCTCCTGTTCCGGCATGTTCACCGCCAACTCGATGAACTGCCTGACCGAAGCGCTTGGCCTGGCGCTGCCCGGCAACGGCACTATCCTCGCTACCCACGCCGACCGCAAGGAGCTGTTCCTGCGCGCCGGCCGCCTGATAGTGGAACTGGCCAAACGCCATTACGAGCAAGACGACTATTCGGTCCTGCCGCGCACCATCGCCAGCAAGGCTTCGTTCGAGAACGCCATGACGCTGGACGTCGCCATGGGCGGCTCGACCAACACCGTGCTGCACTTGCTGGCCGCGGCGCAGGAAGCCGAAGTCGATTTCAAGATGGCCGACATCGACCGCATCTCGCGCCACGTGCCTTGCCTGTGCAAGGTGGCGCCGATGACCGACAAATACCATATCGAAGACGTCCACCGCGCCGGCGGCATCGTCAGCATCCTGGGCGAGCTGGCGCGCGCCGGCCTGCTCGACACCAGCCGTCCGACCATCCACGCCAAGACGCTGGCCGACGCCATCGCCAGCAACGACATCACCCAGACCCAGGACGCCGCGGTACACAAGCTGTTCAGCGCGGCTCCCGGCGGCGTGCCGACCCAGGTCGCGTTTTCCCAGGAAAAGCGCTTCACCAGCCTCGACACCGACCGCAGCAACGGCTGCATCCGCGACAAGGCCCATGCCTATTCGCAGGACGGCGGCCTGGCGGTCCTGTACGGCAACCTGGCGGAAAACGGCTGCATCGTGAAAACCGCCGGCGTCGATGAAAGTATCCTCAAGTTCAGTGGCCGGGCGCGCGTCTTTGAAAGCCAGGACGACGCCGTGGAAGCGATCCTGGGCGACACGGTGCATGCCGGCGACGTCGTCATCATCCGCTACGAAGGACCGAAAGGCGGTCCTGGCATGCAGGAAATGCTGTATCCGACGTCGTATATCAAGTCCAAGGGACTGGGCAAATCCTGCGCGCTGTTCACCGACGGCCGCTTCTCGGGCGGTTCGTCCGGCCTGGTGATCGGCCATGCCTCGCCGGAAGCGGCGGAAGGCGGCGCCATCGGCCTGGTGGAGGAAGGCGACATCATAGAAATCGACATCCCGGAACGCCGCATGCACTTGAAAATCAGCGACAGCGAACTGGCGCAGCGGCGCTCTGCGATGGAAGCCAAGGGCAAGGATGCCTGGAAACCGGTCAACCGCCAGCGTTATGTGTCGCAGGCCTTGCAAGCCTACGCCGCCATGGCGACTTCGGCCGACCGCGGCGCGGTGCGCGACATCAGTCAGCTGAAACGTTAAGCGGTATACGCATTTGTGTCCTAGCGTTTATCTAGCAAGAAAAATGTAACTCTCTGTAAAAGAGGCTGGTGCAAACCAGCCTCTTTTGTTTCCATGTCACCAGTACCGCGGAGCCCGCATGCGGCCCGTGGCCGTTGCTGCAATATGGTAAAGTTGCAGACCGCTTCCTCTGGCAGATTTTTATGGCAGTTCCTGCAACTCTTCCCGTTAGATATTCCTTGAACCACGCTCCCTTGGATCACACTGCAGGATTGGCCTCTCCCGACTGATGACATCGTTGAATAATTCCGGATTGCAAAAAACAGTCGCCGTTATCGGCGGCGGCCCCGCCGGCCTGATGGCGGCCGAGGTGCTGGCGGCCGGCGGCTTGCAAGTCCATGTGTACGACGCCATGCCGTCGGTTGGCCGCAAATTCCTGCTGGCCGGCAAAGGCGGCATGAACCTCACCCATTCCGAGCCCTACGACGATTTCCTGACGCGCTACGGCGCCCGCCGCCCGCAAATCGCACCGCTGCTGGAGCAGTTCAGTCCGGACGCGCTGCGCGCATGGGTGCACGCGCTTGGCATAGACACCTTCATCGGTTCCTCCGGCCGCGTGTTCCCGACCGACATGAAGGCCGCGCCGCTGCTGCGCGCCTGGCTGCACCGCCTGCGCCAGGCCGGCGTCGGCTTCCACATGCGCCATCGCTGGCTGGGCTGGAACGAGGCCGGCGCGTTGTCTTTCGACACCACGCAAGGACCGCTCGCGGTGCGCGCCGACGCCGTGGTGCTGGCCTTGGGCGGCGGCAGCTGGGCCCGCCTGGGGTCCGACGCCAGGTGGGTGCCGCTGCTGGCGCAGCGCGAGGTTCCGCTCGCCCCGCTGCTGCCGGCGAACTGCGGTTTCGAGGCAAGCTGGAGCGCATATTTCCGCGAGCACTTTGCCGGCCACCACCTGAAATCGGTAGCGATAACCACGACCGACGGCGACCAGCCGGCGCAGCGCAAGCAAGGGGAATTCGTGATCACCGCCGACGGCGTCGAAGGCAGCCTGATCTATGCGCTGTCAGCCGGCCTGCGCGACCGCATCGCCGCCAGCGGCAGCGCCCTGGTCTACCTCGACCTGCTGCCGGACTGGTCCTTGCAGCGCGTGACGGATGAGGTGGCGCGGCCGCGCGGCGCGCGTTCCTGGTCCAGCCACCTGCAAAGCCGCCTGGGCTTGAAAGGCGTCAAGACCAGCCTGCTGCGGGAACTGGTGCCGGCCGCCGATTTCGGCCAGCCCTTGCTGCTGGCGCAAGCGATCAAGGCGCTGCCGCTGACCCTGCTGGCCGCCCGCCCTATCGATGAAGCCATCAGCAGCGCCGGCGGGGTAACCTTCGAAGGCATGGATCCGCAGCTCATGCTGAAGGCCCTGCCGGGCGTATTCTGCGCCGGCGAAATGCTCGACTGGGAAGCCCCCACCGGCGGCTACCTGCTAAGCGCCTGCCTGGCTTCCGGACGTGCTGCCGGCAATGGCGTTTTAAGCTGGTTACGGTAACATGACGACCTTTGGCTCCGGGCTCCTGCCGGCGAATGGCGCAGCTTCCCGAGGAGCCGCCATTCAATTTGCAATCACGTTGACGACACAAGGCTGAACCGATGAAGGAAGGGAGTGTGAATCCAGGCGAACTGTCGCAGGCAGACCAGCAGCGAGCCGGCCAATGGCGCATTTCCAAGATCGTCGGCGTGCTGGTTTCGGTCCTGGTCCACATTCTCGGCATCTGGTTTTTGCTGACCAAGCTGGCGGTCGAGATGCCGGTGGCGTCGCCGTCGCCCGGCAACATGGGATTGCTGCTGATCAGCGAGGCGGCGGCGCCCAGCAGCGTGCCGCCGCCGAAAACGCAGGCCACTCCGGCCAAGCCGAAATCCGCACCCAAGCCGCGCAAGAGCGCGCCCAAACAGGAACAGGTGCGCAAGCCGGTGGTCGCAACTGCGCCGGAACCGGCCATACCGCCGCCGCCCGATGCGCCCAAGTACCAGCAATCGGTGGAGGAAGATTTTTCTACGCACATCCAGGCCGCGCGCCAGCGGCGCGAAGCGGCCCTGGCCCAGGAACGCGCCGAGGCCGGCGAGACCGCGGAAGACGCGCCGCAATCGCCGAACGATATCGCGCGCGCCAACATCCAGGCGCAACGGGGCTGGATGGGCATGGACAAGGACAAGTCGGGCGGTATTTTCGAAGTGCGCGACAAGACCCCGTTCCGGGCCAGCCTGATTTTCCGCGGCTGGAACGCGAATGTCAGCCGGAGCGCACAGCAGAATATCCCGGTCGAGCGCGGCAGCGACGAGAGCATCGAAATGGCGATCGTCAATAAAATGATCGAGATGATCCGCAAGAAGACCAGCACCGATATTCCGTGGCGTTCGCAACGGCTGGGGCGCGTCATCACGCTTAGCGCCAGGCTGAAAGATACCGCCGAACTGCAGCAGTTCCTGATGCGCGAAATGTTTTACCAGGACAGCGCGCCGCCGCGATAAAAAGGGCCCGGCGATGCTTGTGCAACAGGCATCGCCGGCTGCAAAGAAATGGCGGCTGGGCCTTGTTCGGCTTACAATATCGCCTATTCCCGAATATTAGCAATCAGGCGCGCTCCAGCGCCTGAGAAAGAACCCATTTAATGCAATCAAATTTCCAGCAACGGGCCGCCCGATGACGGCAGCGGCACAAAAAGTTTCACCCGGCATGCAGCAGTACCTCGGCATCAAGGCCGACTATCCGGACACGCTCGTGTTTTACCGGATGGGGGATTTTTACGAACTGTTTTTCGACGATGCGGAAAAAGCGGCGCGCCTGCTAGGTATCACGCTGACAGCCCGCGGCACCTACAACAACGCGCCGATCAAGATGTGCGGCGTACCGTTCCACTCCGCCGACCAGTACCTGGCCAAGCTGATCAAGCTGGGCGAATCGGTGGCGCTGTGCGAACAGATCGGCGACCCCGCCACCAGCAAGGGTCCGGTCGACCGCAAAGTGCTGCGCGTGATCACCCCCGGCACCCTGACCGACTCCAACCTGCTGCCGGAAAAATCGGACCAGCCTTTGCTGGCGCTGTATGTCACCCAGCAGCGCAAGGCGGTCAAGGTCGGCCTGGCCTGGCTGTCGATGGCCAGCGGCGCGCTGAAGATGATGGAATTCGCGTGCGAACCGGCGACGCTGGATACCCTGCTGAAGCAGGAACTGGAGCGCATCGCACCGGCCGAGATCCTGGCTGCCGACATGGTGGAAACCATGTTGGGCAGCGCAGTGGTCGACAAAGCCACCACCGTGCCGGAATGGCATTTCGATATCGCCAACGGCCAGAAATCCCTGCTCGACCAGCTCGCCGTCAGCAGCCTGGGCGGCTTCGGCGCAGAAGGCTTGAGCGCCGCCATCGGCGCTGCCGGCGCCCTGCTGCGTTATGCGCAGTCGACCCAGGGCAAAGGCTTGCAGCATGTACGCACGCTCACGGTTGAAACCGAAAACGAATTCATCGGCCTTGACGCCGCCACCCGGCGCAACCTGGAACTGACCGAAACCATACGCGGCCAGGATGCCTCGTCCGGCGCGCCCACCCTGTTTTCGCTGCTGGACCACTGCCGCACGGCGATGGGTTCGCGCCTGCTGCGCCACTGGCTGCACCATGCCAAGCGCGACCAGGCCGTGGCCCGTGGCCGCCACGCGGCGATCGGCGCCCTGATTGCCGCCGATGCCGGCAGCGCCATTTCGAGCACGCTGAGCGCGGTGCCGGACATCGAACGCATCACCGCCCGCATCGCCCTGCTGTCGGCACGGCCGCGCGACCTGGCCGGCTTGCGCGACGGCTTGCTGCAACTCGACGCGCTGCGCGCCGACATCGCCATGTGCGGCAGCGAAAATCAGGTGCCGCTGCTGCAGGAACTGCAAATCGCGCTGGAAACCCCGGTCGACTGCCTGCAGCTGCTGCAGACCGCGATCGCGGCCGAACCATCGACCATGGTGCGCGACGGCGGCGTCATCGCCGCCGGCTTCGACGCCGAACTGGACGAGCTGCGCGGACTGTCGGAAAACGCAGGCCAGTACCTGGTCGACCTGGAAACGCGCGAACGGGCGCGCACCGGCATCGCTAACCTGCGCGTCGAATACAACAAGGTGCACGGGTTTTACATCGAGGTCACCCACGGCCAGACCACCAAGGTGCCGGACGACTACCGCCGGCGCCAGACCCTGAAGAATGCCGAGCGCTACATCACGCCGGAACTGAAAGCCTTTGAAGACAAGGCTCTGTCGGCACAGGAACGCGCGCTGATCCGCGAAAAGGCGCTATACGAACAGATCCTGCAAGACCTGGCGCCGCATATCGGCACCTTGCAAAACATCGCCCATGCCCTGGCCCAGCTCGATACCCTGGTGGCCCTGGCCGACCACGCCGCGCGCAACGGCTGGTGCGTGCCGCGGCTGGTGGCCGAACCGGCGATCCAGATCGTGCAAGGACGCCATCCTGTGGTCGAAAAGCAGATTGAACGCTTCATCGCCAACGACTGCCAGCTGTCGACCGAACGCAAGCTGCTGCTGATCACCGGCCCCAACATGGGCGGTAAATCGACCTTCATGCGCCAGGTGGCGCTGATCACCCTGCTCGCCTATGTCGGCAGCTACGTGCCGGCCGACAGCGCCGTGCTGGGCCCGATCGACCGCATCTTCACCCGCATCGGCGCCGCCGACGACCTGGCCGGCGGCCGCTCCACCTTCATGGTGGAAATGACTGAATCGGCAGCCATCCTCAACGGCGCCAGCGAAAACTCGCTGGTGCTGATGGATGAAGTGGGCCGCGGCACCTCGACCTTCGATGGCCTGGCGCTGGCATGGGCGATTGCGCGCCACCTGATCGAAGCCACCCGCAGCTTCACCTTGTTCGCCACCCACTATTTCGAACTGACCCAGCTGCCGGACCTGCATCCGTCGGCGGCCAATGTGCATTTGTCGGCGGTGGAGCACAAGGACAGCATCGTGTTCCTGCATGCGGTACAGGCCGGGCCGGCATCCCAGAGCTACGGCTTGCAGGTAGCGCAGCTGGCAGGCGTGCCGTCGCCGGTGATCCGCGCCGCCCGCAAGCACCTGGCTTTGCTGGAATCGCAGTCGGTGCAGCCGACGCCGCAGTTCGACCTGTTTGCGCAAGCCGCCGGCATGGACGCCGATGAAGCCGGCGACGACGCAGCGCCGGACAGCGAACTGATGATCGCCCTGGACAGCATCGACCCCGACGCCCTGACCCCGCGCGAAGCGCTGGAACAGCTGTACCGGCTGAAGCATCTCGTCGCTGGGCAGAAAAACTGATGAGCGCCGTCGGCCGCCCGCACACACGCCGCAGGTTGCCGCTTCGGCTGGCGCTGTTGCTGGCGCTGACGGCAAGCTGCGGCGCTGCGCTGGCGGAAACCACCAGCTTCAGTTTCGGCGTGATCGCGCATGTGTTTCGCAGCAGCGCGGATGAAACGGCGCTGCGCAGCGCCATCAGCGAAACCGACGCCGACAACCTGGCGTTTGTGGTGGCCAACGGCATCAAGGCCAGCAGCGAACCTTGCACCGACAAGCTGTACGGCCAGCGCAAGGCTTTGCTGAACAGCGCAAAAAACGGCTTGATCGTATCGCTGTCCGCCAGCGACTGGGTGACATGCAGGACCGCAGCCGACCGCTCGGCTGCGATAGAGCGCCTGGGCCGGATCCGCGACCTGTTCTTCTCCGACGAATTTTCTTTTGGCGACAGCAAGATCCCGTTGATCCGGCAATCTACTTCGCCGAAATTCCGCAGCTATGTGGAGAACGCGCGCTGGGAAATCGGCAACGTGGTGTTCGCCACCATCAACCTGCCCGCCGCCAACAACCACTACCTGGCGGAAGGCGGCCGCAACAGCGAATTCGAGGACAGGCAGATCGCCAACCGGGAGTGGCTGCAGCGCGTTTTCCTGAATGCCTCGCAAAAGAAATCGGATGCGGTGGTCCTGTTTTGCGACGGCGATCCGCTGGCCGCCCAGCGCCATCGCGTGTTCGACTTCAACGTCAAGCGCGACGGCTTTGCCGAAATCCGCCAGCGCATCAGCTCGCACGCCGCGCATTTCGAGGGCAAGGTGCTGGTGATCCACGGGCCGCATGGAACCAGTTCGCAGAATCCGGCGAACATCGTCTGGCAACGCAACCTGGGCGACCTGGAAATTCCCGCCGGCTGGCTGAAAGTGATGGTCGACCCGGCCAACCCGAAACTGTTCGAACTCGGCAAGCCGGCGGACCAGCCTGTGCTGTCGCGCCGTTAACCGTAGCGCGGGCAAGCGCCTGGAAACAAAAAAAAAAGCCGCAGAACATGTCTGCGGCTTTTTTCCTGATGCGCCGTCGCGGCTGCGACGACACGAATCACCGATGCTTTAGTGGATAGGATGGCTGCGGAAATGATCGTCTGCGCCATCGTCGTCATGATCGTCATGGTCATGGCCGTGAGCGCCGTGCACATGCTGATGGGCGATTTCTTCTTCCGAGGCGGCGCGGACTTCGGTCACGCTCAGGTCGAAACGCAGGGCAATCCCGGCCAGCGGATGATTACCGTCGAGCACCACCTTGTCGTCGGCAATGTCGGTCACCGTGAAAATCAATGCCTGCTCTTCTTCATCCTCGTTGTCCGGCGTGCCCTCAAACTGCATGCCGACTTCCAGCGGCGTCGGCAGGCGGTTGCGCGGCTCTATCTTGACCAGGTTCGAATCGTATTCGCCGAACGCATCGTCCGGCTCAACCTGCAGCTCGGTTTGATAGCCGACTTCCTTGCCATCCAGTGCTTCTTCGATTTTCGGCAGCGTGTTTTCGTAACCGCCGTGCAAGTACACCATCGGTTCGCTGCTTTCTTCGATCAGATTGCCTTGGGCATCTGACAATTTGTAGCGTACAGTCACTACCGTATTTTTGGCAATCTTCATGATCATTCCTTTCATTTAACATGCGTTCGGATTATACCCGCCGGAACGGCCCTGCCTCGCCGGGATAGCAAAAAATTACGCGATGGTTCCGTCCAAGCGGCTTGAACGCACGTCGAATCCCGATCCCCGACCTGATTTTACGGCATCCAACCCGATATAATGACCGCATGAAAAATTCAACACTCCTGGGCGGCCTGTCGCCCGCGCAATTTTTACGCGATTACTGGCACAAGAAACCCCTGCTGATCCGCCAGGCCCTGCCTGGCTTCATCCCCTTGCTGACGCCCGACGCCTTGTTTGAACTGGCGCAGCGGGACGACGTCGAATCACGCCTGGTGACCCACTTCAAGCAGCAATGGCAAGTCAGCAACGGCCCGGCCCTGGAGCTGCCGGACACGGCACA
Organism: Collimonas rhizosphaerae; assembly: GCF_038896935.1. NCBI lineage: Bacteria > Pseudomonadati > Pseudomonadota > Betaproteobacteria > Burkholderiales > Oxalobacteraceae > Collimonas > Collimonas rhizosphaerae. The sequence goes on along the minus strand of NZ_JBANDC010000001.1, from coordinate 289,049 downwards.
GAAGGACTGGACCCTGCTGGTGCAAGGCGTCAACCTGCACGACGACGGCGCCGACGCCTTGCTGCGCCAGTTCCGTTTCATCCCCGATGCACGGCTGGACGACCTGATGATCAGCTATGCGACCGACAATGGCGGCGTCGGTCCGCACTTTGACTCCTACGATGTGTTTTTGTTGCAGGCCCACGGCCAGCGGCGCTGGAAAATCGGCGCCACCCAGGACCTGACCCTGGTGGAAGGCAGCGCGCTGAAGATACTCAAGAACTTCACGCCCGAGCAGGAATTCATCTTGGAACCGGGCGACATGCTGTACCTGCCGCCGCAATACGCCCACGACGGCACCGCGATCGGCGAGTGCATGACGTATTCGATCGGTTTCCGCGCCCCGCCGTTCCAGGAACTGGGCGAAGCCTTCCTGCAGTTCATGGCGGACTCGATCGACCTGCCGGGACGCTATGCCGACCCGGACCTGCAGGCCAGCAAGCATCCGGCGGAAATCGGCAGCGCCATGCTGGCGCAAATCTCGGACGAACTCAACAAGGTGCGCTTCACCGAAGATGACATTGCAATTTTCGTCGGCGAGTATTTGTCCGAACCCAAGGCCAATGTGTTTTTCGAATCGCCGGCGCGGCCGCTGACCCTGGCGCGCTTTACCGCTGCGTTGAACAAGCGTGGCGTCGCGCTGTCGCGCAAGACCCAGATGCTGTATCGCGGCAAGCATGTATTCATCAACGGCGAATCATTCGCTGCGGGCCGTGCCGACAAAACATCGCTGACGCTGCTGGCAGACCAGCGCCGGCTCGATAGCGAAGCCGCCGCCAAGGTTTCCACTGATGTGCTGGAGGCGCTCTACACCTGGTACGAAGACGGCTGGATTACCCTCGGCTGATTGCTGGGACGCGCTTCAGGCCGGCCGCGCCGGATGCCTTTCCCGCCATGGCGGTGCAGCGGAATGTTATCGCGGCTGCTTTAAATAAGCAGCCGCGAATAAGGAACTGCGAGGAACCGCGAGAAACTGCGAGAAACCACATCTGAAACTTAGTTATAGAATAAATATAACTTTGTTTTAATGCCATTAATAATAAAACAAATACCGGAGTTAATATTTAATCCGGTCGCCATAAACATTATCTGCAATTCACACTATTTAACAAATAAGCTGCCAAAAGCGGATATCCATTCACATTTGCCGCGACTAGTCATGCAGCGACGGCAAATGCGCATTCAGCGACAAATTGAATAAGTACAGCAGATATCTGTCACCGACTAGCTGGCAACGTTTACCTGGACACGCGACAGCGCTGTTGCATTGATACAAATTCTTACCAAATAGCAAACCGTTAATGTCATATTTAACAAATTCCAGCTATAATTCTGAGCTGGAAAGTTTTTGTTGCATCGCGATGCGCAGTCCCGGCAAAGCACTGCGAAAACATCCTGTAGAGCGATAATTACCGGTAATTATTCATCGCAAAATTTTTGATTACTACTGAAGGAACATTCATGAAAAAAACACTGTTGATCGCATCCCTGTTGGCTCTGACTCTGGCTGCTTGCGGCAAAAAAGACGAAGCTCCTGCTGCTGACGCTGCTCCTGCTGCATCCGTCGCTGCTCCTGCTGCTGACGCTGCTGCATCCGCTGCATCCGACGCTGCTGCTGCTGCAACTGCCGCTGGTTCGGCTGCTGCTGACGCTGCAACTGCTGCTGGTTCCGCTGCTGCTGCCGCTGGTTCCGCTGCTGCTGATGCTGCTCACACAGCTGTTGACGCTGCTGCTGACGCTGCTAAAGCTGCTGCCGCACCTGCTGCTTCCAAGTAATCATTGGTTGCTTAAAAAAAGCCGACCTCTGGGTCGGCTTTTTTATTGCTGAAAATTTCCGGTAAATATCGAACCGGCGCATCGCTCGCGCGCCATGCCGCGCACTACATCTCTATCCAGCCGAAGCCTTCTTCCTGGCACGCTATCGTCACTTCCACCGATTCGCTGCAGCGGGCGCCGCACAGCGCCGCATACGCCAGCTCAGGCAAATTGTTACGCGCACTCAAATGCGCGCCAACCACCTTGCGCAAGCGCGACTGATCCAGCGCCGCCAGGATTTCGCGCGCCGCATCGTTCGACAAATGGCCGTATTCGCCGCCGATGCGGCGCTTGAGCGATGGCGGATAAGCGGAATCGCTCAGCATCTTCCTATCATGATTACATTCCAGCACCAGCGCATCGCTGCCGCCCAGGGCTTGCACCAGATGCTCGGTCAGCTTGCCGGCGTCGGTCAGCACGCCCAGCCTGCGATCGCCGTCGGTGGCGACGTACTGGACCGGCTCGCGTGCATCATGCGGGACCGTATATGGAATTAACTGCAGATTACCGACGGCAAAGGGATCGCTGTCACGGCAGAAACAGACCGCGACGCCGTCCGTGCTGTCCTGGCGCAAGGCTTGATAAGTACCGTAGGTGAGCCACACAGGCAAGCGATGGCGGCGGGCGAATTTGAAAACGCCGCCGATATGGTCCTGGTGTTCGTGGGTGACGATAATTGCGGAGAGTGCAGCGCCATCCAGGCCCAGGCGGGCCAGGCGGCGTTCGGTTTCCCGAATGCCGAAGCCGCAGTCAAGCATCACGTTGGTGGCGGTGCTGCCTGACGCTGCTGAAATCAGCAATGCGTTGCCTTCGCTGCCGCTACCCAGGCTTGCGAATTTCAAGGGTAGCTCTGGTGACAGGAAGACAGCCGCATTGCGCGCTACGACTGCGAGTCAGCTTACTTCAGCTGTTCGTTGAGCAAAGCCAGGATCTTGCCGGAAGTCTTCGATAGTTCAGGCTTGCCATCCTTGTCCAGCACGGCGACCTGGCTGCCGGCGTCAGAGCCTTTGACCAGGATGCGGTAGCTGGCGGCATTCTTTGCCTTGTCGCTATCCGAGCTGCTGAATAGCTTGGCGAAGAAACCCTTGTCCGATTTCTTGTCCTTGGCGTCCGCGTCCTGGTCGACGTAACGCACAAAGTACAAGCCTTGCGTGCGGTCGCGGTCTTCCACGGTGAAGCCGACGCGGTCCAGCGCCAGGCCGACACGGCGCCATGCGCGGTCGAAACCTTCATCAACCTGCACGTAATCGCCGGCGGCATTCTTCACCAGCTTGGAACGTGCTTGCAGCGATGGCGCATTGGCGACTGCTGCCTTGGCTTTCACTTCGTCATTGCCCAGGCGACCCATCAGGCGCGACAGGAATTCTGCTTCCAGCTGCGGATCGGGAGCGCGCGCGGTCCAGATGCTCGATTCTTTTTGCGCGCCGGACAGCACTTCTTCCGCACCGCGGTGGCTGATGTAGATTTCAGTGGTGCCGTTAGGCCCGCGTTCCAGGCGGGTGCGGAACTTGTCGCGTTCGCCGGTCGAATACAGCGAATCGAATACCTTGCCCAGCGTGTTGCGCACGAAATCCTGCGGGATCTTGGCGCGGTTTTCCGCCCAGTCGGTTTCCATCACGCCGGTCGACGGATTTTCGACATTGATCAGGAAACCCGAATCCTGCCAGAAATCCTTGACCTTAGGCCACAGGCTGTCAGGAGTGGCGTTGACCACCAGCCAGCGCTGCGAACCGTCGCGTTCGATGTGCATGTCCGGCGCGGCATTCGGCGCGACTGCCGCGGCAGCTTCGGCCGGACGCGTCACGCCCTGCTCCAGGTTGTAGCCGGAAGCGGTGGCGGTGCCTGCGTTGGATTCAGGAATCGCATAACGATTCTCGCGCTGCAGCTGGGTCAGGTCAGGCGGGATATCCAGTTTCGGCGCGGTTACCTTGCCTGCGCTTTTGTAATCGATGCGATCCGGCTCAAGCACCGAACTGATCGACGAACATCCTGCCAGACCGGCGAGCGCCAAAGCGATGACAACGCCACGTTGTGTGAGACTGATTTGAGTCGATGAAATGTTCTTGCGAATAGTCATGTGGATACAGGATCAAAAAAACGAGAGAAATGGAAACGCCTGTCAGCGCAGTTTATTGTAATACACCCGATTCACGCAGCGCGGCCCGTACCGTTGCGTGGTACTCGGCAGCCAGCGGCACCAACGGCAGACGGATCCCGTCAGACATCATGCCCATCTCCGTGAGAGCCCATTTCACAGGCAAAGGATTCGGCTCAACAAATAATTTATTATGCAGCGGCAAAAGCTTGTTGTTCAGTTTGACTGCTTCGGCGACATTGCCGTCCATTGCCGCCACGCACAGCAAGTGCATGTCGCGCGGAGCGACGTTGGCCGTCACCGAAATATTACCCTTGCCGCCGCAGAACATCAGCGCCATGGCGGTCGCATCGTCGCCGGAATAGACGGCGAATTCAGGCGGCGCCAGGCGGATCAGGTCGGAACCGCGGCCGATGTTGCCGGTGGCGTCCTTGACGCCGATGATGCCCGGCACCTGCGCCAGGCGCAGGATGGTCTCGTTGCTCATGTCGGCCACGGTGCGGCCGGGCACGTTGTACAGGATGATAGGCAAGTCGACCGATTCGGCGATCTTCTTGAAGTGCTGGTACATGCCTTCTTGCGTCGGCCGGTTGTAGTAAGGCACCACCTGCAGCGATGCGTCGGCGCCGGCTTCCTTGGCGAAGCGGGTCAGCTGGATCGCTTCCGCGGTGGAATTGCCGCCGCTGCCGGCGATGATGGGAATCCGTTTGGCCGCATGGTCGACCGCCAGCTTGATCAAGGCACAGTGCTCTTCCACGGTGACTGTCGGCGATTCTCCGGAAGTGCCGACGATGACGATAGCGTCGGTCCCTTCCGCGATGTGCCAGTCGATCAGCTTGCGCAAACCTGGCAAGTCGAGGCTGCCGTCGGTATGCATGGGAGTAACGATTGCAACAATGCTGCCCTTGATCATGATCGTAAATGCGAAAAAATAAAAGACTGATTGTAGCGGATCACAGTGGCTGTGGGTATTTCCGCTTGTAAAACAGGTTACAAATACAATTGCCATTTAGCAATTTATCCATAAGCTGCGCTGGATTCCTCACGCGATGCGCAAGGCTGAAACGCTGGCCCCGGCTTGCTTGACGGCGCAAATCCGCTGCACCATGGCCGGTTTCGGCCCTGCCAGGTAACCGTCTTCGAAAGCCAGCACGCGCCAGCTGCTTGCGGCATCGGCTGCCAGCAGCGCCAGCAATTCGCCGGGCTGCAGCAGGAAATCGGGGTTGGACGGCTTGCCGAATTGCTCATTACCGGCGGCAAACGTTTCATATAGCAAGACGCCCTGCCTTGCCACGCTGGCCAGTATCAGGGGAAACAAGGGCCGGTGCAGGTAGTTGGTCACCACCACGGCGCTGAAGCGCTGCGGCAGGAACAGCGACGACAGCGGCTCCGAAGGACCGGCTTCCAGATCGATCTGCTGGGTCTGTACGCCCGGCGCCGTTATCTCTGCCAGCAGCTCGGGATTGCGGTCGACCGCCAGCACCTCCAGGCCGCGCTGCGCCAGCCACGCGGCATGGCGGCCGTTGCCGCAAGCCAGGTCCAGCACCAGGCCGGCAGGCAGCAGGCCGCCGAAGCGGCTGACCCAGGGAGATACCGGACTTATCGGCACGCTTGCCCGCTTATCGGTTGCATTGATTCAATTTGATGGGATCCGGGCTCAGCTATAGCTCAGGCCCATCGCCTCGCGCACGTCGCGCATCGTGTCCTGCGCCAGCTTGCGCGCGTGATCGCAGCCGTCCGCCACAATCGCCCGCACCAGCGACGGATCGTCCAGGTATTGCTGGGCGCGCTCGTGCATGGGTTCCTGTTCCCGGATAATGGCGTCGATTACCGGCTGCTTGCATTCGAGGCAGCCGATGCCGGCGCTGCGGCAGCCTTTGCCTACCCACTGGCGGGTTGCATCGTCGGAATACACCAGGTGGAACTGCCATACCGGACATTTATCGGGATCGCCGGGATCGGTGCGGCGTACGCGCGCCGGATCGGTCGGCATGGTGCGCACCTTCTTGCTGACGACATCCTTGTCTTCGCGCAGGGCGATGGCATTGCCATAACTCTTGGACATCTTCTGCCCATCCAGCCCCGGCAAACGCGACGCCTCGGTCAGCAACGCCTGCGGCTCAGACAGGATCAGCTTGCGGCTGCCTTCCAGGAAGCCGAACAGACGCTCACGATCGATCATCGACAGGTTCTGGGCGTCGTCCAGCATGGCCTTGGCCTGCCCCAGCGCGTCTTCGCTGCCCCGCTGCTGGAATTCGGTGCGCAGCTCGTTGTAGAGCTTGGCGCGTTTGCTGCCCAGCTTCTTGACGGCTTCCTGGGCTTTCTCTTCAAAGCCCTTTTCCTTGCCGTACAGGTGGTTAAAACGGCGCGCGATTTCGCGCATCATTTCGATGTGCGGCACCTGGTCGTCGCCCACCGGCACCTGGCTGGCGCGGTAAATCAGGACGTCGGCCGCCTGCAGCAGCGGGTAGCCGAGGAAACCGTAGGTCGCCAGGTCGCGGTCGGTCAGTTTTTCCTGCTGGTCCTTGTAGGTCGGCACCCGCTCCAGCCAGCCGAGCGGCGTCGCCATCGACAGCAACAGGTGCAATTCAGCATGCTCCGGCACCTTGGACTGGATGAACAAGGTCGCCTGCGAAGGATCGACGCCTGCCGCCAGCCAGTCGATCAGCATGTCCCAGGTACTGGTTTCGATCATGCTCGGATCGTCGTAGTGCGTGGTCAGCGCATGCCAGTCGGCGACGAAGAACAGGCAAGGCAGTTCGGATTGCAGCCTTACCCAGTTCTTCAGGGCGCCGTGGTAGTGGCCAAGATGCAAGGCGCCTGTGGGGCGCATGCCAGAGACAACACGGTCAGGGTACATAGTCAGTGTGAGCGGTCAGAAAAGAAGGAGCAATTTCAGTTTAACAAGAATAACAGCGGCGACACCAGTAATTGCAGGGCGCCGCTGGCGATCGCCATTACCGGGGTCATCCAGAAATACAAGACTTTCAACAGCACCAGCGCCATCACGATAAAGAAACCATACGGCTCGATCTGGGCAAATTTGTAGGCATATTTATTCGGCAGCAAACTGGTCAGGATGCGGCCACCGTCCAGCGGCGGCACCGGAAACAGGTTGAAGGCGAACATCACCAGATTGGTCAGGATACCGGCGCGCGCCATCAGGACAAAGAAATCGTGTTCTCCTTGCTGAAGAAACACGTTCAATCCGATCAACATCAACAGCCAGATCAGCGCCATCGCGAAATTCGCCGCCGGCCCCGCCAGCGCCACCCAGGCCATGTCGCGCTTCGGTTTGCGCAGCTGGCCGAAATTGATCGGCACCGGCTTGGCATAACCGAACAGGAAGGCGCCGCCGGTGGAAAAATACAGCAGTATCGGAATCAGGATAGTGCCGAAAGGATCGATGTGCTTGACCGGGTTAAGGCTCATGCGGCCCAGCATGGCGGCGGTCGAATCGCCGAAATACTTGGCGGCGTAAGCATGCGCGGCTTCATGCAGCGTAATGGCGAACAGCACGGGCAAGGCATACACTGCGACGGTTTGGATTAGATCATTCATGGGCGGGATTCTATCAGAGGGGCGTTAAAGCTCGATGCAGCATCTGACAAAAGAACTGTATCGGACTGTATCGCTGGCGGAAAATTACAAAAAGACAAGCAATGCGCATGCGTGGGACTGCCGCCCTGCGGATGGCCGCCCCACACATGCAGCATTACAAACCAAACAGGCCGGCGTCTCCGCGCCCTTGGCGTATCAGCTCGGGTTCGTCGCTGGTAAGGTCGATGACCGTGGTCGGCTCCAGGCTGCAGGCGCCGCCGTCGATCACCAGCTCGATCTGCTTTTCCAGCTGGTCGCGTACTTCTTCCGGATCGGTCAGCGCCTGTTCCGCGCCCGGCAGGATCAGGGTGGTGCCGATCAGCGGCTGCCCGAGTTCTTCCAGCACGGCGTTGACGATGCTGTGCTCCGGCACGCGCAGGCCGATGGTCTTGCGCGCAGGATGGCTGAGCCTGCGCGGCACTTCCTTGGTCGCTTCGAGAATGAAGGTATAGGCCCCCGGCGTCGCGTTTTTCAACAGGCGGAACTGGCGGTTGTCGACCTTGGCGTACAGCGAGATTTCGCTCAGGTCGCGGCACAGCATGGTCAGGTGGTGCTTGTCATCGACGCCGCGGATGCGCCGCACCCGGTCTACCGCGTCCTTGTTGTCCAGCTGGCAGACCAGCGCATAACAGCAGTCGGTCGGCAAGGCGACGATGCCGCCGGACTGGATGATCTGCACCGCTTGCTTGATCAGGCGCAGCTGCGGATTATCCGGATGAATCTGGAAAAACTGGCTCATGGCTCGCTATTCTGGAAAATGAAAAACGGCGCTGACCGAAGGCCAGCGCCGCCTTGCATGCAAATTAAGATTACAAGGCTGTTGCTTGCGGATCGCGCAGCGCAGCTATGCGTTGTTCGATCGGCGGATGGCTGGAAAACAGCGCCATGAAACCCGGCTTGTCGTTGATGCCCAATGCCGCCATCGATTCCGGCAATGTCGCCGGTTCAACCCCGCCCAGCCGCGCCAGCGCCCTTTGCATCGGCAAGGCGCTGCCCAGCAGCTTGGCGGAGCCGGCGTCGGCGCGGAATTCGCGATGGCGCGAGAACCAGGCGACGATCAGCGAAGCGCCTATCCCCAGCACGATCTGCGACACCAGCACCGTGGCCATATAGCCGATGCCAGGGCCGTCGTTATTGCCGCGCGACAAAGCGCGATCGACAGCATAACCGATGACGCGCGACAGGAACACCACAAAGGTGTTGACCACGCCCTGGATCAGGGTCATGGTCACCATGTCGCCGTTGGCGATATGGGCGATTTCATGGCCCAGCACCGCTTCCACTTCTTCCTTGGTCATGCTTTCCAGCAGGCCGGTGGACACCGCGACCAGCGCCGAATTCTTGAAAGCACCGGTGGCAAACGCATTCGGATCGCCCTGGTAGACTGCCACCTCAGGCATGCCGATGCCAGCGCGCTGCGCCAGCTTGGCGACCGTATCCACCAGCCACAGCTCGGTCGAATTGGAAGGCGACGTGATGACGCGCGCGCCGGTCGACCATTTCGCCATCTGCTTGCTGATCAGCAGCGAGAAAATCGAACCGGTGAACCCGACCACCAGCGAAAACACCATCAGCATCGGCAGGTTCAAGCCGCTGCGCGTGAGGAAACGGTCTACGCCCAGCAGCGACAGCACGATGCTCATCACAACCATCACCGCAATATTGGTAGCAAGGAACAAGAAAATACGTTTCATGTAGAAAACTCCGGAATGGGAAGGAAGTGCATTTAAAATAAGGTCGCCGCTGCAAATTTCAAGGGCGCGGGAAGCAATTATGCCAGAGTGCCGGCCTCGTAAAACGCCACGCCCGCATAATATTTTCACAACAAAAACAGCCGATCTGCCCCCATTTCAGAAAACATCCATGCCTGCAATCACCGAGCCGACCACGGCGCCAACTTTCATCCAGCAAATCTGCCTGCCGTTCCTGCGCGATCGATTGATGCATCTGCTGCTGGCCATCGCGATCATCCTCTCCATCCTGTCGCCGCAGCCGTCGGCGGAATACCGCCGCTGGGTCGACTGGAACACCATCGCCACGCTGGCCGGCATGCTGCTGCTGACCACGGGCATCGAAGTCAGCGGCTACCTGGAACACCTGGGACGGACCGTCATCAACCGGCTGCAGCAGGAACGCGTGCTGGCGATCTTCCTGGTGTCGGCATCCGCGCTGCTGTCCACCGTGCTGACCAACGATATCGCGCTGTTCATCATGGTCCCGCTGACCGTCGGCCTGGGCAGCATCAGCGGCTTGCCGATCGGCCGCCTGGTGATCTTCGAGGCGCTGGCGGTCAACGCCGGCTCCCTGCTGACGCCGATCGGCAATCCGCAAAACATCCTGCTCTGGCAGCGTTCGCACCTGTCCTTTGCCAGCTTCACCTGGCAGATGGCGCCGCTGGCGCTGGCGGTTTTCCTGCTGTTGCTGCTGGCGGCCTGGTTTTGCTTTCCCAAACAAACCATACATGTCGAGCTGGAAGACAATCCGGCTTCCTACCGGGTCGGGCTGCTGCGCATTTGCGGGCTGCTCTACCTGGCGTTCCTGGCCTCGGTGGAACTGGGACACGCGGGCTGGGGCCTGCTTGGCGTGGCGGCCGCGGCGCTGCTGTTTTGCCGGGAGATCATCGCCAAAGTCGACTGGAGCCTGATCCTGGTCTTCATCCTGATGTTCATCGATATCCGCCTGCTGACGCAATGGCATCTGATCCAGGACTGGGTGGCGGCGATCCCGCAGTTTTCCCGGCTTGAACTGTTCATGACAGCCCTGCTCGGCTCCCAGGCCATCAGCAACGTGCCGGCGGCAATCCTGCTGGTCAATTATTCCGATGCCTACAAGGTGATCGCATACGGCGTCAACGCCGGCGGCTTCGGCCTGGCGACCGGCTCGCTGGCCAACATCATCGCGCTGCGCATGGCGCCCGAACGCCACCTCTGGCTGCGCTTCCACCTGTATTCCTTTCCCTTCCTTGCCATATCGGCCTTGATTGCCTGGCTGCTGCTGCTTTGAACTCTGCTATCTTTGCCGGATAAAAACACTCGGGGACATCATGCCTTGCCCATTACAACGGTTTGCCGCTCCATGACGCGCCGCCTGGCGTCGGTTGATGCATTGCGCGGCTGCACCGTGGCCGCGATGCTGCTGGTTAACGACCCCGGCGACTGGGGCCATGTCTACGCCCCGCTGGAACATTCGGCCTGGCACGGCTGCACCCCGACCGACCTGGTGTTTCCGTTCTTCCTGTTCGTGGTCGGCGTATCGACCGCGCTAGGCATCGAACCGCGCCTGGCGCAAGGCGCCGCGCCATCGGCGCTGGCGCGCGCCGCCATGCTGCGGGCGCTGCGCATCGTGGCCCTGGGCTTGCTGATCAATATGCTGGCCTGGCTCATCATGCCCGGCGCCCACCTGCGCTTGCCGGGCGTGCTGCAGCGCATCGGACTGTGCTTCGCCGCTACCGCCCTGTGCTCGATCTACACCAGGCCGCGCACGCAATGGAACCTGGTCGCCGCGATCTTGCTCGGCTACTGGGGCTTGCTGGCGCTGGGAGGTTCGCTGGAGCCATGGATCAACCTGGCCAGCCGCAGCGACAGCGCCCTGTTCGGCCATTTCGTCTACCAGGTCGACGCCGCCAGCGGCCGTGGCCATGATCCCGAAGGCTTGCTCGGCACATTGCCGTCGCTGGCGACCAGCCTGCTCGGCTTGTGCGTCGGCCGCTGGCTGCGCGAGGACCGGTTGCAGCGGCTGCTGATCGGGGCGGCCGCAGCGCTGGCGCTAGGTGCGCTGTGGTCGCTGGCGCTGCCGCTCAACAAGAATCTGTGGACTTCATCGTTTGTGCTGTGGTGCGCCGGATGGGCGACGTTGGCGCTGCTGCTGTTCCACTGGCTGGTGGACCAGCGCAACTGGCCGGCACTGGGGCGCCGCTTCGGCCTCAATGCCGTGGCCGCGTATGCCGGTTCGGAGCTGATGCAGATCGTGCTGCCCGGCCTCGGCCAGGAAGCACTGTATCAACGATGGTTCGCCGGCTGGATCACGCCGCTGGCCGGTCCTTACGTTGCCTCGCTGGCGTTCGCGGCGACGTTTGTCGCTGCCTGGTGGCTGATCGTGTATGCGATGGACAGGCAGCGCTGGTATATAAAACTTTGACCCAACTTTAATTCAAACTTTGATTCAAGCTTCAGCGAAAGAACGAAAGCCTGGTCAGGAAAGTGTAGTCGGCTTCGGTCGCCATCAGCCCCACCAGCACCAGCAGGCACAGCGGCGGTATCAGGATGGCGAACACCAGCGCCAGGCGCTCCCAGGCCATATGCATGAAGAAGGCGACGATCAGTCCCGCCTTCATCAGCATCAGGGCCAGGATCAGGGTCCAGCGCAGGTAGCTGTGGAAATTGAAGTAGTCGACCAGATAGGAAAGCGTGCTGAGCACGAACAGCAGGCCCCATATCTTCAGGTACAGGCTGATCGGATGTTGTTGTCCTGTGGCGGAAGTCATGAGCGCACCTACCAAAGATAGAACAAGGCAAAAATGAAAACCCAGACCAGGTCGACGAAGTGCCAGTAGAGGCCGGCGATTTCGACGATCTGGTAATTCCCGCCGGTCTTGCCGACTGCGTCATAACGGCCGCGCAGCAGGCGCACCGCCACCGTAATCAGGTAGATCACGCCGGCGGTAACGTGCAAGCCGTGGAAACCGGTGATCATGAAAAAAGTCGAACCGAATTGCGCCGCGCCCATCGGGTTGCCCCAGGGCCGCACTCCTTCCTGCAAAATCAGCTTGCTCCATTCGAACACCTGCATGCTGACGAAACACACGCCGAATCCGGCAGTGACGAACATCAGGATGGCTGCGCGCACGCGCTCGCGGCGATAGGCGAAATTGACCGCCATCGCCATGGTGCCGCTGCTGCTGATCAAAACGAAAGTCATGATCGCGATCAGCAGCAAGGGCACTTCGACGCCGCCGATATTGAGACTGAACACCAGGCTCGGATTCGGCCAGGGAACGGTGTTGGCCATGCGCACCGTCATGTAGCCGGTCAGGAAACAGCTGAAGATGAAGGTGTCCGACAGCAGGAAAATCCACATCATGGCTTTGCCCCACGACACCTGGAATGCCTGCTGGTCCGACGACCAGTCCGCCACCAGCTGCCGCCAGCGTCCGGTGGCCGGCGCTGCTGCAGGCGATGGTGCAGTTGTCGTGTTCATATGTCCTCCTTAGCGCGTACCGCAGACCATCCGCACCAGCTCCGGCGTCAGCCAGCCCAATGCAGCAAACAGCAACACCCACAGCGCCAGCAAGAAATGCCAGTAACGCGCGCACAAGCGGATGCGCCGGGCCAGGCGGCTGGCATCCTGGCGCCAGGCGCCATGCGCGGCCATGCCCCAGCCGACCAGCCCGCCCGCGACGTGCAAGCCATGCATGGCTGTCAGCAGATAAAAGAAACTGGCGGCCGGGTTGCCGCTGGCCGTCACATGGATGGCCAGCAGCGCTTGCCATCCCCATAGCTGCACGCCGAGGAAAGCGAAACCGCACACGCCGGCCGCCGCCAGCAAGGAACGGGCGCGTCGCAGATGAAGCGTGCCGGCTGCCGTTGCCGCCAGCTGCAACAGCACGCTGGCAAGCAGCAGCAAGCCGCTGCTCAGCCAGAGCTGCCAAGGCATCGCCAGCGGCGACCAGTCGCCGGCATCCATCCGCATGCCATAGGCTGCAAGGAAAAGCAGGAACAGCGATGTGGCGACCCCGATGAATACCCACAAGGCTGCGCTGACAGCCGCATCGTGCAAGTCAGGCGGCATGCCCTCGCCGCCAAAGCCATAACGCACGTAGCCGGCAGCCGGCGGTTTCAGGATGGCGGCCGAATTTGAATCGAGCGTCCTCATGCGTAGGTCTCCTTGACCACCAGCGACTCGGCGTCGCCGGCTACCGGCGGCACGTTTTGCGCGATGAAATCTTCCTTGGCGCCAGGCACGCTATAGGTATAAGCGCCGCGATACACCACCGGCAGCTGCTCGCCCCAGTTGCCATGGGCGGGCGGCGTCTCAGGCGTCTGCCACTCCAGCGATGCAGCCCGCCATGGATTCGCCGCAGCCGGCTTGCCGCGGAACACGCTCCAGACCAGGTTGAAGATGAAAACCAGCTGCGCCGTCGCCACGGTCAGCGCCACCACGCTGATGAAGGCGTTGAGCGCATGGGCCGAATCGGGGATGAATTTATAGCCGTCGAAGGCGTAATAGCGGCGCGGCATGCCGAGGATGCCCAGGTAATGCATGGGGAAAAAGATGGCGTAAGTGCCGAGAAACGTGGCCCAGAAATGGATTTTTCCCAGCACTTCGTTAAGCATGCGGCCGCTTACCTTCGGATACCAGTGATAGATCCCGCCAAACACCACCAGCAATGGCGCCACACCCATCACCATATGGAAATGCGCCACCACGAAATAGGTATTGGACAAAGGAATATCGACGCTGACGTTGCCCAGGAACAGCCCGGTCAGGCCGCCGATCAGGAAAGTGCTGATGAAAGCCAGCGCAAACAGCATCGGCACCGACAGGTGGATATCGCCGTTCCACAAGGTCAGCACCCAGTTATAGACCTTGATGGCGGTAGGCACCGCAATGATCAGCGTAGTGGTGGCGAAGAAGAATCCGAAATACGGATTCATGCCGCTGACGAACATATGGTGCGCCCACACCACTACGCTCAGCACCCCGATCGCCAGGATCGCCCACACCATGGTGCGGTAGCCGAAGATGCTTTTGCGCGCGTGTACGCTGATCAGGTCCGACACGATGCCGAACGCCGGCAAGGCAACGATATATACCTCGGGATGGCCGAAAAACCAGAACAGGTGCTGGAACAGCAAAGGGCTGCCGCCCTTGTAGCCGCTGACCTGCCCCATCGACACCAGCGCGGGCATGAAGAAGCTGGTGCCCAGCGTGCGGTCCAGCAGCATCATGATGCCGCTCACGAACAGCGCGGGGAAAGCCAGCAGCGCCAGGATGGTGGCGACAAAAATCCCCCACACCGTGAGCGGCATGCGCAGCAGCGTCATGCCGCGGGTACGCGCCTGCAGCACGGTAGTGACGTAGTTCAGGCCGCCCATGGTGGCGGCGACGATGAAAATCAGCAGCGACACCAGCATCAGGATGATGCCCCACTCGTAACCCGGCGTGCCCGGCAAGATCGCCTGCGGCGGGTAAAGCGTCCAGCCGGCGCCGGTCGGCCCGCCCGGCACGAAAAAACTCGCCATCAGCACGATCACGGAGAGCAGGTAAACCCAGAAACTCAGCATGTTCAGGTAAGGAAAAACCATGTCGCGCGCGCCCACCATCAATGGAATCAGGTAGTTGCCGAAACCGCCGAGGAACAGCGCGGTGAGCAGGTAGATCACCATGATCATGCCGTGCATGGTCATGAACTGGTAATAATGCGGCGCATCGATGAAGGCAAACTTGCCGGGAAAACCCAGCTGCAGGCGCATCAGGTTGGACAGCCCGACCCCCACCAGGCCGGCCAGGATGGCGACGCTGGCGTACTGGACCGCAATCACCTTGTGGTCCTGGCTCCAGACGTATTTCCGGAAGAAGCTTTGGGGGCCATGATCATGTTGTGCATGCTCTGCGTTGTGCTCGGTGTATGCCATGGCGTTCCTCGGTTAGCGGGATGGTGCGGATTGCTGCTGCGCCTGCTGGGTCGCCGCCGGCGTGCCGTAGGATTTGATGTAGGCCACCAGCGCCTCCAGTTCGGCGTCGCTCATCTCTATCTTCGGCATCATCGGCGCAAAACCCTTGACCACGCGCGCCTGCGGATTGCGGATGAAATCCTTGAGGTAGGTTTCATCCACTGTTGCGGTGGTGCCGTTTTCCATGGTTTCGGTCTTGCCGAACAGTCCTTTCCAGGTCGGTCCGACGCGCGGACTGCCGTCCACCGTATGGCAGGCGACGCAAGCCTTGGATTCCGCCAGCGCCTTGCCCTGCGCCACCAGGGCTTCGCCGGTTGCGGCTCCGGCTGCCACCGGCGCCGGCGGCGCCATGGCCTGGGCAAACGTCGGCTGCGCCTTCAGCCATTTCTGAAAACTGGCGGCGTCCTCCACCACCACATAACCGCGCATGCCCGAATGGCCGACGCCGCACAGCTGCGCGCACAAGACTTCATAGCGGCCGAGCTTGTTCGGCGTGAACCAGAACGAGGTCACCATGCCTGGCACCATGTTCATGCGGGCGCGGAACGGCGGCACGTAAAAATCGTGCAGCACATCCTGCGAACGCAGCAGCATCCTGACCGGCTGGTTGATCTGCAGGTGGAGTTCGTTGTTGTTGACCAGGATGTTGTCCTGGCCGGCAGGATCGCGCGGATCGATGCCGAACGGATTGGCGGCGCTGACCAGGTCGATGCTGGAACGCCCCAGCTTGCCGCCGGCTCCCGGATAACGGAAGCGCCATTGCCACTGCTGGCCGACCACTTCCACATCCAGCGCATTCGCCGGCACCGTGACATAAGCGGCGTAGACAAACAAGCCAGGCGCCAGCAAGCCCATGATGGCGATGCTGGTGGCGACGATCAGCCAGTGTTCGAGTTTCTTGTTGTCGGGCTGATAGGCAGCGCGCCGTCCTTCGCGATGGCGAAAGCGCAGCAGCGTGTAGACGATGAACAGATTGATGGCAACGAAGAAAACGGCAGTGACGACCAGCGTGATGGTGAGCGTATCGTCCATCTGGCGCCAGTTAGACGCCAGCGGCGTTAGCCACCAAGGGCTGAGAAAATGAAACAGCAGCGAGGCGACAACCATCAAGACGAGCGCAACAGCCATGACCATAGCTATCCTCTCCTGCACGCCTGGTGCAGCGATTTAGATGCAATGAAGACTACCCTTGATCGCTGCAGGCAGCAGCGAAGCGAAACCCGTCCGCGGCGGACCGGGACCGCAGTCCCGCTCCGCCGGCAACCCCTGGCTGATGCAGGCCGTTATTGCAAGTCGTTATTCCCCCAACGGCCGTTCCAGCTTCCAATAGATTATCGCTGCCGACATGCCGAAGATCAGGTGGGCCACCATGGTCGCCCAGCCGCGCATGTCGTTGAACCACGTGAAGAAGCGGGCCATGCCGTAAAAATTGAACAGGTAGACAGCCAGGCCGAACACAGCGCCAGTCAGCAGTATCATGCCGATGCTGGAGTCAAAGTGGAAAGGCGCGACGATGGCGGCCAGGATCAGTCCGAGGACGATGCCCAGCACATAGTGGGTGGCAAGCGCCACCGCAACCACGCCGACGCTGAATGTGCTCGATTGCATCGTATCCGGTCCGAGGACGATGGCGGCAACCATGCGCGAAGTGATCCAGGGGCTGGTATCCATGAACAGGCTTGACCAGACCAGTTCCAGCACCATCACGACCGCACCGGCGGCAAAACCGGAGACGGCTGCCGCCGGCCAGTCCGGCAAGCGACGCTCCAGGTGATGCGAATGCATGTGAAGTTCCATGATGACCTCCTGAAAACGATAAGCAACAGCCACATCGTTGCTACAGATATGACAAGACCCTGCGCAAGAACACTGCAGCAGACTCTATTTCAGAGTAGTACAGAATCATGGACATGCAAAGGCAGTAACTATGCTGCGACGCAGCAGCAGAGCCGGCCTTTTTAAGGCTTGGCGGAAGGATTATTGCGCAGGGAACGTCGCGCGAGCTACCAGTTGTGCCACACCGGCGTCAAGCTGTCAGGCAGCGGCGGCAAAGCGCCGAGATCGATGCGCGATTCGCTCGGGCTGTGGAAATCGGAACCGCGCGACGCCAGGAAACCATAGTCGGTTGCAACCTTGGCGTAGTAGCCGTACTGGTCCGGCGTATGGCTGCCGGTAACGACTTCGATCGCGCTGCCGCCCAGCTGTTTGAACTCGTTGAAAAAAGCGTCGAACGCCAGGTCGCTCAGCTTGTAGCGTCCCGGATGCGCCACTACCGCTATCCCGCCGGCGCCGTGGATCCAGCGCACCGATTGTTCCAGCGAGGCCCAGCGGTGCGGGACATAGCCAGGGTTGCCTTCCGTCAGGAAATTGCGGAATACTTCGCTGGTGTCGGCGCAGCGGCCGATCTCCACCAGGTAGCGGGCAAAATGGGTACGCGATATCAGGTCGGGATTGCCGACATGTTTCAAGGCGCCTTCAAAGGCGCCGGGAATTCCTGCCGCCGCCAGCTGTTCCGACATTTCGCGCGCACGCCGTTCGCGGCCGCCGCGCGTGGCAGCCAGTCCTTGCACCAGTTCAAGATTGGTCTCATCGATTTGCAGACCGACGATATGGATGGTCTGCCCGGCCCAGGTGATCGAGATCTCGACACCCGCGACATATGGCAAGCCGAGCTCCGCCGCCGCCGCCCGCGCTGCGGCGACGCCGCCTATTTCATCGTGGTCGGTGAGGGCCCAGATATCGACGCCATTGGCCTTGGCGCGCGCAGCCACAGCCGCCGGCGTCAAGGTGCCGTCGGAAACATTGGAATGGCAATGGAGATCAACGTTCAACATCATTAGTCCATACAGGGAAAGCAACCGTCATGCCGCGATTGTACGCTCCTTGACCGCCTCATGCTGCGAACGCACATTTCGTTCCTCCTGAAATACCGGCAGGCAAGCGGCTTTTCTCATAGGGCAAGGATGCGCATGAAGGCATCGGTGGCGCGCTCCACCGAATCGCGTATCTTGGGCGCCGTCACGCTGGTGGCGACGCCCAGCATCCTGGTTTCCATCCACTCCGCTTCCAGCAGTCCGCGCAGCTGCAAAGCCGCGATCCAGGCATCGGTTTCGCGTATCTGTTTCCTGGCCATCGCCGTTTTCAGGAATTCGGCCACCATGGTCCAGCCCCTTTTCGGTCCGCGCTCGTACATCACCTGCCCCATCTTGGAACGCTCGGCGTGGTAAAGGATGAGACGGCGCGCAGCAATGATCTCTGGCCGCAATATGGCCTGCAGGTACATCGCGCCGAAACGCTGCAGGGTGGCGCGCAAATCGTCGGATTCGACCAGGCTGGCGAAAGTCAGGTTGAACTGGTCCCCGGCCTGCTGCAGCAAGACTTCGATGAAGATTTCTTCTTTCGACGAAAAATAGTTGTACAGCGTCGCCTTCGATCCGCCCAAGCGCACCGATATTTCCGACATCGAAGTCCCCTCGAATCCCGATTCATTGAACATCTGCGCCGCGATATCCAGGATCGCCTGTCGTCGTTCTTCACTTTTCTTGCGCATCGCTGGTTCCTTGTCCTTGCCTGCCTGTGGCGCCGGCGGCAAATTGCCGCGCCATTGTTGTAAAAAACCTACCCTCGTTAGGGCCAACAGTTTTACTTGACGACGCCGAAAAGTCAATACTATACTATACCGTACAGTTCAGTTATAAATTCTGACCATACCGATCTACAACAGGATATTTCCTATGCCACACCCTTATTTCCCACCCTCCGCCGCCCTCAGCCTGCGCGGCATCGCCAGCATGTGCGTTCTGGCGCTGAGCATCAGCGGCTGCGCCCCGTTTTCCGAAATCGGCCCGCGAGCCGAGCCCAAGGACATCAGCAGTTATCAAAGCGGACACCTGCTGGCGGGCAACGCCGTCAATTGGCCGGATGACAACTGGTGGACGATTTACGGCGACCGGCAACTGGATGCCCTGATCGTTGAAGGCTTGAAAGGCGCGCCGTCGCTGGCGGCAGCCCAGGCGCGCTTGCTGAAAGCGCAAGGCGTGGCCCAGCAGCAAGGCGCGGCCCTGCTGCCGCAAGTCAGCGCGAATGCCTCGGCCGACTACATGAAGCAGAGCTACAACAACGGCGTGCCGCCAGAGTTCGTGCCGCAGAACTACAACGTCGAGGGCAAGGCCACGCTCAACCTCAGTTATGAAATCGATTTCTGGGGCAAGAACCGCGCCGCCTTGGCCGCCGCCACTTCCGACCTGGAAGCCGCCAGGGCCGACGCCGCCCAGGCCCGCATCGCGCTGGCGACTTCGATCGCCGCCGCCTACGCCGAATTCGAACGCCTGCTGAGCCAGCACGATACGGCGCAAGAAGCGCTGCAGGTACGGATACAGACGCTGGACCTGTTTGAACAGCGCCGCCTCAACGGCCTGGAGACGCTGGGCAGCGTCAAACAGGTGCTGGCGCGCAAGGCAAGCGCCGAAGCCGACCTGCTGAGCCTGGACGAATCGATAGCCCTGCAACGCAACAAGCTGGCCGCCCTGGTCGGCGCCGGACCGGACCGCGGCCTGTCATTGCAGCGGCCGGTGCTCGACCTGTCCAAGCCGTTTGTCTTGCCGTCGCAATTGCCCGTTAACCTGCTGGGCCGGCGGCCGGACGTGGTTGCCGCGCGCCTGCGCGCCGAGGCCGCCGCCAAGCAGATCAAGGTCGCCAAGGCGCAGTTCTATCCGAACGTCAACCTGACGGCCTACCTCGGCTTCCAGTCGCTGGGACTAAGCATGCTGACCAAGGCCGGTTCCGATATCGGCAGCATCGGCCCGGCCATCTCGCTGCCGATCTTCGAAGGCGGCCGCCTGCGTGGCCAGTACCGCCAGGCCAGCGGCAGCTATGACGAAGCCGTCGCCAACTACGATGGCGCCGTGACGCAGGCATTGCAGGATGTCGCCGATGCCGCCGTCAGCGAAAAAGCCCTGTCGGGGCGCCTGGGCAAGGTGCAGGAAGCGGTCGATGCCGCCGCCGCCGCGGCCCAGATCGCCCAGAACCGTTATGCAGGCGGACTGGCGACCTACCTCGACGTGCTCAACGCGCAAGACACCCTGCTCACCAGCCAGCGCGACCTGTCGACGCTGCGCTCACGCATGTTCGCGCTGGACGTGGAACTGGTGCGGGCGCTGGGCGGTGGCTACCGCCAGGCTGCAATCTGATCAAACTAACCAGGCAAGAACAACATGTCACATTCCGATTCCCAGGCAGTCCAAGAACTCGCATCCACCGAAACCGCCCTCAAGGCGGAACAGGCGGCCACCGCAAAAAAACGCAAGAAGCTGTTCGCCATCCTGGGCGGCGCCATCCTGCTCGGCGGTCTTTCCTACGCCACTTACTGGCATTTCATCGGCTCGCGCTACATCAGCACCGATAACGCCTATACCGCAGCCGAAATTTCCCAGATCACGCCGGCCATCAACGGCATCGTCGCCGACGTCAAGGTAGTCGACACCCAATACGTCAAGCAAGGCGACGTGCTGGTCGTGATCGACAACAGCGACGCCAAGCTGGCGCTGCTGCAGGCAGAAGCGGACCTGGACCGCTCCCAGCGCCGCGTGCAAAGCTACTTCGCCAATGACGCCGGGCTGGCGGCCCAGGTGCTGGCGCGCGATGCGGAACAGAGCCGCGCCGCCGCCCAGGTATTGTCTGCCCAGGCCGACTTGCAACGCACGGAACTCGACCTGCACCGGCGCGAAGCGCTGGCCAAGTCCGGCTCGGTCTCCGGCGAAGAACTGACCAATGCCCGCACCGCGCTGCTGACTGCGCAAGCCAACATGAAAGTCGCCGAAGCCGGCGCCATACAGGCCAAGAGCAACCGCAGCGCCACCATCGGCGCGCAGCAAGCCAGCACCGTGCTGACCGCCAACACCACCGTCGCCACCAATCCCGAAGTTGAGCTGGCGCGGGCCAAGCGCGACCAGGCCAAGCTCGACCTGGAACGCACCGTATTGCGCGCCCCGGTCGACGGCGTGGTGGCGCGGCGCCAGGTCCAGGCTGGCCAGCGGGTGCAGGCCGGCACCGCCTTGATGACCGTGGTGCCGATCCGGTCGATGCACGTCGACGCCAACTTCAAGGAAGGCCAGCTGACCCAGGTGCAGCTGGGACAACCGGTCACCATGAGCGCCGACATCTATGGCGGCGCGGTCGAATACCACGGCACCGTGGTCGGCCTGGCGGGCGGCACCGGTTCGGCGTTTGCCATGATTCCGGCGCAAAACGCCACCGGCAACTGGATCAAGGTGGTGCAGCGGCTGCCGGTGCGGATTTCGATAGACCCCAAGGAACTGGTCGCCAAACCCTTGAGCGTCGGCCTGTCGATGGAAGTGTCGATTGATACGCGCGGCGGCAAGAACGCCCCGGCCGCCCGCATGTAAGCAACAGGAAAGCAGACCATGCCATCCATTTCTTCAGAGCTGCCGATCAAGCCTCTGGCCGGGGCGCAGCTGATCGGCGCCGGCCTGCTGCTGGCCGCCGCCAACTTCATCGCGGTGCTCGACACCACCATCGCCAACGTCTCGGTATCGACCATCTCCGGCGCGCTCGGCGCCTCCTCCAGCCAAGGCACCTACGTCATCACCTCCTACGCGGTGGCGGAAGCGATCACCGTGCCGCTGACCGGCTGGCTCGCCAACCGTTTCGGCGCAGTGCGCGTGTTCATCACGTCGATGGTCATGTTCGGCGTATTCTCGGCCTTGTGCGGCCTGGCTAACTCGCTGGGGCTGCTGATTGCATTCCGCGTGTTCCAGGGACTGGCCGGCGGCCCGCTGATCCCGCTGTCGCAGACTTTGCTGCTGCGCGTTTTTCCCAAGGAAAAAGCGCCGACCGCGGTCGGGCTGTGGGCCATGACCACGCTGATCGCACCGATCGCCGGCCCGATCCTGGGCGGCGTATTGTGCGACCAGTACAGCTGGCCCTACATCTTCTACATCAACGTGCCGGTGGCGCTGATCTGCGGTTACCTCGGCTGGAAAATGTTCAAGCGCTACGAGTCGCCGCTGGCGAAAGTGCCTATCGACAAGGTCGGCATGGGACTGATGATCGTCTGGGTCGCCGCCTTGCAGCTGATGCTGGACCAGGGCAAGGAAAAAGACTGGTTCGCCTCGCCTGAAATCATCGCCCTGGCGCTGGTCGCCATCGTCGGCTTCATCGCCTTCCTGATCTGGGAACTGACCGAACGCAATCCGGTGGTCGACCTGCGCGTGTTCCGGCACCGCGGCTATTCGGCCAGCGTGATCACCATCTGCCTGGCGTTCGGCGCCTTCTTCGGCGCCACCGTGCTGACGCCGCTGTGGCTGCAGGGCTACATGGGCTACACCGCCACCCACTCGGGCCAGACCACCGCCCTGAGCGGCATCCTGGCGGTCATGGCCGCGCCCTTCGTCGCCAAGCTGTCGACCAAGGTCGATCCGCGCAAACTGGTGTGCCTGGGCGTGCTGTGGCTCGGTTCGGTGACCTTGCTGCGCAGTTTCAACAGCACCGACATGACCACTTTCCAGATCGGCTGGCCGCTGCTGCTGCAAGGCATAGGCATGCCCTTGTTCTTTGTGCCGCTGACCGGGCTGGCGCTGAGCAGCGTCGACTTTTCCGAGACAGCGTCGGCAGCCGGCCTGATGAGCTTTTGCCGCACCATGTCGGGCGCCATCGCCACTTCGCTGGTTAACACCAGCTGGGAAAACAAGGCGATTTATTATCACGCCGAACTGTCGGGCCTGGTCGACCAGGCCGGCAACGCCGGCAATACCCTGGTGCAGTCCGGCCTGAGCGCCGAACAGGCGCGGCTCAGCATCGAGCAAACCGTACAGTCGCAAAGCATCATGCTGTCGACCAACCACATTTTCATGATGGCGGCGCTGTCATTCCTGCTGGCGGCGACCGCGGTATGGTTCGCGCCCAAACCGAAACGCATTGCCGACACCTCGGCAGCGCACTGACGACATTACTGACCAGCCATGGCGACCAGTCATCTCATGCGGCGAGAACAGCCATCCGCCGCCGGCCTGGATACCTTGATGGAGCAGGCGCACGCCGTCATCCTGGATGGGTTGAACCAGGAATTGCAAGTGCTGGATATCACGGCGGCGCAATACATCATCATCGTCAACCTGGCCAACGCGCGCCCGGAGTCGATCGCGGCGCTCTGCAAGCTGCTGGCATACGATCCTGGCGCCATGAGCCGCATGGTCAGGCGGCTGGAACGGAAAGGCCTGGTGACACGGCTGCGCTCGCCTGCCAACAGCCGCGCATTCACCCTCGAACTGACCGCGGCCGGCTGGTCTATCTACCCGAAGCTGATCGCCTGCATCACCCGTGTCCTGGAGCAGGTCCTGGTGGATTTCACCCAGGACGAGACCAGGAAACTGAAGGAATTGCTGCATAAGCTGTTGTCGAAAATCTGACGTCGGTCCGCATGCCAGGAGGTGCACATGTTTGAGCAAGAAATGAACGCAGGCGCTATCGTCGAGATAGACGAGCTGAGCGAAATCGAATACCACCTGACCGTGGTCGAATTCGACATCCTCTGGAACCGCCGCACCACACAACAGGAACAGAGCCGCATGGACGACATGATCAGGCTGATCAACGCCTTCGAGGAAAGCCACTGCTAGCCTTGCAGGCTGGAAAGGAGCTAGCCCTGCCCTTCTTGCAGGAACTGTTCAATCAATGCCGCCAGCGCCTGCGGCTGGTCGTGATGCAGCATGTGTCCCGCGTTCGCGATGACCGCGGTCCTGGCATGCGGCAGCTTGGCGATGCGGCTGTCGATCTCGCCGCGCATCACGTCCTTGCCGCCCATCCACTGCCACATATTGGTAAATTCCGCCTCGACGCACAGCACCGGCGCCGTGGTGGCGCGCCAGCAGGCCAGCATTTCTTCGACCCGCGGCAGCACCGGGTTGATGATCTTGTGCGCGGGATCGGCCAGTATCTCCCAGCGCCCCAGGTCGTTCTGGCGCGACCAGTGCTGGGCCAGGAATGCCGCCCGCTGGTCGTCCAGGCGCGGATTGGTTTTTTGCAGCCGCGCAGCGACCGCCGCCAGGTCCGGATAACTCAGCAAGGCAGCCGCTTCAACCAGCTGGTCCAGCCATTTGGCGTAACGCACCGGCGCCAGGTCGGCTGACAGGTGTTCGCCGCCGAAGCCCTCCAGGTTGATCAGCGCCTTGATCCGTTGCGGCCGCGTGCCGGCATACAGGCCCACGGCGTAACCGCCCATGCTATGCCCCAGCAGGCTGACCGGCGCCTCGGCTGAATAATGCTGCAAGATGGCGTCGAGGTCGGCCAGGTAATCGGGAAACCAGTAACTCTCCACCGGCGGCCCTTCGGTCAGGCCGAAGCCGCGCCAGTCCGGCGCGATCACATGCCAGTCGCGCTGCAGGCAATCGACCACGAATTGGAACGAAGCCGAAACATCCATCCAGCCGTGCATCATGAAAATTTTCGGGGCACCGGCGCGGCCCCAATGACGTATGTGATAACGCAAGCCGCGCAAGGAAAGGAATTCTGAACGGGATAGTTTCATCGGTATCAAGCCAGGAATTGGTCGAGGTCGAAATTCGATATCAGCTCGGCGCCGGCAAATTTCTCGGTCAGCCATAGTTCGGCGCGCGTCCGGCCGGCGTCGCGCAAGGCGTGGATGAAAGACGCCTTGGTATTGAGCTTGCTGGCCACGCTCAGCTGGCTCATCAGGGCATCCGAATCGATCACGTGGATGCGCAGTTCCTTGAGCCGCTCATGCATCTTGCCGCGGGCGTCGGGATCGGCTTCGGTTTCGCGCTTGGCCAGCGCCAGGCCGCCTAGTTCGGTAAAGAAGGTTGAGCTGAAACTGATTTCGCTCAGACGCTGGCCAATCTCGTCGGTGCCGGTCGGCGTCAGCGGCCGGCGAAACGGATGCAGCAGCACCGCCAGGATATCGGGCGAGTTGCACAGATGCAGCAGCGGGAAAATCGGCGGGTTGGCAGTCAGGCCGCCGTCCCAGTAGGCTTCGCCGTCAATCTCCACCGCATGGTGCATCGACGGCAGGCAAGCCGACGCCAGCAAGGCGTCCTGCGTCAGGTCGTCATTGCGGAAGATGCGCAGGCGGCCGGTGCTGACCTGGGTGGCCGCGATGAACAGCTTGACCTTGCCTTCCGCCCGCAGGCGTTCAAAGTCGATCTGCTTGCTGAGGATGTCGCGCAAGGGGTTCAGGTCAAACGGGTTGAGCTGGTACGGCGAGAACATCCTGGTCACCGAGAACATGTGTTTCAGCAGCGCCGACGATGTCGCCTGCGACGCGATGCCGGCTTCGCTCAAGGCGTCCGGCCGCATGAAACTGTAGAGATCCCGCGTGCTGACGCTATCCCAGAAATCGGCCAGCGCCTGGCGCGCGCCGTCGCGGCCGCCGATCGCCAGGCCGTAGCTCATCGCCACCGCATTCATGGCGCCGGCGCTGGCGCCGCTGATGCCTTCGATCTCGATCCGGGGATCTTCCAGCAGGCGATCCAGGGCGCCCCAGGTGAATGCTCCATGCGAACCGCCGCCCTGCAACGCCAAAGTCATTATCTTGTTCTGCATGAAAAATATTCCTGAAGATTGCTATCGGTTGAAATGGGTTCTTGCCCGCAATTTCATGTCGGTGACAAGGCCTGACCACAGTCTCCTGTGCTGCTAATTTACCAATCTTTGGCTTTGTGTGCCGGGCGTATTTTCCCGGGGGTTCATGATCGGCAACGGCGCTGGCGCCAGCCCTGGCACATTTTGCAGCAACTGTACCCGGCCATTGTTCAGTAACGGAACAGTTGTTGCGTGTTTTTAAAATACCAGACTGCCGTCCAAACCGCCATCGCCAACTTTCCGCTCCTCCGCAAGCCGCGCCAGGCCTGACTCTCGGCGATCCTGGCGGTGCTGCCGCGGCATTGGCGCGGCACTGGCACATTCGTTGCGCAATAACAGATGCAGTTTGTAGCGCTGAATCCCACTCACTCATTCCAAGCCAGAGGACGACATGAATCTCGCAGACATCAGCAAGCTAGCCACTCGCAATCCATTCAAGCAACGTTATGACAATTTCATCGGCGGCAAGTTCGTGGCGCCGGTCAAGGGCGAATATTTCGAGAACGTCAGCCCGGTGATCGGCAAGACCTTTTGTGAAATCGCCCGCTCCGGCGCCGAAGACATCGAACTGGCGCTGGATGCGGCGCACGCCGCCAAAGTCGCCTGGGGCAAGACCTCGCCGGCGGAACGCGCCAACATCCTCAACAAGATCGCCGACCGCATGGAGGCCAACCTGGAACTGCTGGCGATCGCCGAAACCATCGACAACGGCAAACCGATACGCGAAACCACCGCCGCCGACATCCCGCTGGCGATCGACCATTTCCGCTATTTCGCCGCCTGCATCCGAGCCCAGGAAGGCTCGGTCGCCACCATCGACGACCAGACCTACGCCTATCACTTCCACGAACCGCTGGGCGTCGTAGGCCAGATCATCCCATGGAATTTCCCGATCCTGATGGCGGTCTGGAAACTGGCGCCGGCGCTGGCCGCGGGCAATTGCGTCGTGTTGAAACCGGCCGAGCAGACGCCGGCATCGATCATGGTCTGGGTCGAGCTGGTGCAGGACCTGCTGCCGCCCGGCGTGCTCAACATCGTCAACGGCTTCGGCCTGGAAGCCGGCAAGCCGCTGGCCTCCAGCAAGCGCATCGCCAAGATCGCCTTCACCGGCGAAACCACCACCGGCCGCCTGATCATGCAATACGCTTCGCAAAACATCATTCCTGTGACGCTGGAACTGGGCGGCAAATCGCCTAACGTATTTTTCGCCGACGTCATGGACCAGGACGATGCATTTTTCGACAAGTGCCTGGAAGGTTTCGCCATGTTCGCCTTGAACCAGGGCGAAGTCTGCACCTGTCCATCGCGCGCGCTGATCCAGGAATCGATCTACGACCGCTTCATGGAGCGCGCGCTGAAACGGGTCAAGGCCATCAAGCAAGGCAACCCGCTCGACAGCGCCACCATGATCGGCGCCCAGGCTTCGCAGGAACAGCTGGAAAAAATCCTGTCCTACATCGACATCGGCAAGCAGGAAGGCGCAAAGCTGCTCACCGGCGGCACGCGCAAGCAGCTGGGCGGCGACTTCGACGCCGGCTACTACGTCGAGCCGACAGTCTTTGAAGGCAATAACAAGATGCGCATCTTCCAGGAAGAAATCTTCGGCCCGGTACTGTCTGTCACCACCTTCAAGGACGAAGAAGAAGCACTGGCCCTGGCGAACGACACCTTGTACGGCCTGGGCGCAGGCTTGTGGACCCGCGACGGCTCGCGCGCCTTCCGCATGGGACGCGGGATCCAGGCCGGCCGGGTATGGACCAACTGCTACCACCTGTATCCGGCCCATGCGGCATTCGGCGGCTACAAGCAGTCCGGCATAGGCCGCGAAAACCACAAGATGATGCTGGACCACTACCAGCAAACCAAGAACCTGCTGGTCAGCTACAGCCCGAACGCCCTGGGCTTTTTCTAAACGCACCGGCTCCTGCCCCATCTGCACCGGGGCAGGAGCCGGCATTCCGCTATCCCTTCACCAGCGACCACACATCATGCCCGCCATCCCCGCCCGCGTCAGCGCCACCGGCGCCGCACTGGAATTCCTGCAGCAGCTCAGGCAAAAGCACGGCCCGCTCATGTTCTTTCAATCCGGCGGCTGCTGCGACGGCAGCTCGCCCATGTGCTACGCCATCGGCGATTTCCAGGTCGGCGATGCCGATGTCTATCTGGGCGACCTGGACGGCGCACCGTTTTATATCGGCGCCGACCAGTTCGAATACTGGAAACACACCCAGCTGATCATTGATGTAGTGGCAGGCAACGGCGGCATGTTTTCTGTCGATAACGGCAGCGGCAGGCGCTTCCTGAGCCGTTCCCGCCTGTTCAGCGACGATGAGTATGCGCTGCTGGCCGAGGTCCCGCTATTGTTGGGCAGACAAGCCGCTAAATGATTGTGCACCACAAAGGCACGCATTTTGCTTTTGTTTTGCCCTTGCCTGCCTTCAAGACCAGGCCGCAATCGCTGCCTGCCGACCCGGCAACAGAGATGCACCGCTTTCGCCTGCAAGCTGTCCAAAGTAGCGCAGCGGAACGCGGAGCGGCGCATTTCCTTTCGATTTACGTGCACCTATCCCGTGGAGAAGCCTCATGAATGCAAAAACCGGCTCAGGCGCCAGCGCAGCCCCCGCCTTGAAACAGACCCTGGGCACGATACAGCTTTGGGGGATCGCCGTCGGCCTGGTGATTTCGGGCGAATATTTCGGCTGGAGTTATGGCTGGGCTTCGGCCGGCACGCTGGGCTTTACCGTGACGGCGCTGTTTATCGCCGCCATGTACACCGCGTTCATCTTCAGCTTCACCGAACTGACCACTTCCATCCCGCATGCCGGCGGGCCGTTCGCCTACAGCAAGAAAGCCTTCGGACCGTTGGGCGGCTACTTTGCCGGCGCCGCCACCCTGATCGAATTCGTGTTTGCGCCGCCGGCGATTGCGCTGGCGATCGGCGCCTATCTCAACGTGCAGTTCCCGTCGCTCGACCCCAAGACCGCCGCGGTCGGCGCCTATGTGGTGTTCATGGCGCTCAATATCGTCGGCGTGCAGATTGCCGCCATGTTTGAGCTGTGCGTGACCCTGCTGGCGATTTTCGAACTGCTGGTGTTCATGGGCGTGGTCTCGCCAGGATTTTCGGTGGCGCATTTCGTCAAGGGCGGCTGGTCCGGCCAGGACAGTTTCAGCCTGGCCGCCATTCCCGGCATGTTTGCCGCGATCCCGTTCGCCATCTGGTTTTTCCTGGCGATCGAAGGCGTGGCGATGGCGGCCGAAGAAGCCAAGGATCCGAAGCGTTCGATCCCGATCGCCTACATCACCGGCATCATCACCCTGGTGCTGCTGGCCATCGGCGTCATGGTGTTTGCCGGCGGCGCCGGCGACTGGACCAAGCTGGCCAACATCAACGATCCGCTGCCGCAGGCGATGAAACTGATCGTCGGCGAACACAGCAGCTGGCTGCACATGCTGGTCTGGCTCGGCCTGTTCGGCCTGATCGCCTCCTTCCACGGCATCATCCTCGGTTATTCGCGGCAGATTTTCGCGCTGGCCCGGGATGGCTACCTGCCCGGCTATTTCGCCAAGATCCATCCGCGCTTCAAGACCCCGCACCGGGCGATCCTGGCCGGCGGCGTGATCGGCATCGCCGCCATCTACAGCGACGAACTGATCAAGCTCGGCGGCCAGACCCTGACCGCCAACATCGTCACCATGTCGGTGTTCGGCGCCATCACCATGTACATCATCAGCATGCTGAGCCTGTTCCGCCTGCGCCGCAGCGCGCCCGACATGGCGCGGCCGTTCCGCGCGCCGCTGTATCCATGGTTCCCGGCGTTTGCGCTGGTCGGCGCCTGCGTCTGCATGGCCACCATGATTTATTACAATGCGCTGATCTTCGGCATCTTCGCTGCCTTCCTGGCTTTTGGCTATGCGGTGTTCCTGATGACGAAAAACAGCCGCAGCACCGAGCAAAGCGCCTATGATATTGCGTAAGGGCTGCGTAAAAAGCAGTGCGGCCATCTGCCTGGAGGACGCTGTCAGTGAATAACCGAACGCATCAGTTCAGCCATATCGTCGGGGCCAGGACCTATCTGTTCCGCGACCTGAAAGACTTGATGGCCAAGGCTACTCCGCCCCGCTCCGGCGACTACCTGGCGGGGCTGGCCGCCGGCAGCGCGGAGGAAAGGGTAGCGGCCCAGATGAAGCTGGCCGAGCTGCCGCTGTCGACCTTCCTGAACGACTTGCTGGTGCCGTATGAACAGGATGAAATCAGCCGCCTGATCATCGACCGCCATGACGCCGCCGCCTTTGCCGCCATCAGGCATTTGACGGTGGGCGATTTCCGCAACTGGCTGCTGAGCGACCAGGTCGACGACATCGTGCTGGCCGCGGCGGCGCCCGGCATCACCCCTGAAATGGCGGCCGCGGTATCCAAGATCATGCGTGTGCAAGACCTGATCCTGGTCGGGAAAAAATGCCGGGTGGTGACGCGCTTCCGCAACACCATCGGCCTGCCGCACAGCCTGTCGACCCGCCTGCAGCCGAACCATCCGACCGACGACGCCACCGGCATCGCCGCCAGCATCCTCGACGGCCTGCTGTACGGCAGCGGCGACGCGGTCATCGGCATCAATCCTGCTACCGACAATGTGCCGCAGGTAATCAAGATCGTCGGCATGCTCAACGACATCATCGACCGCTACCAGATACCTACCCAGTCCTGCGTGCTGACCCACGTCACCAACACCATAGAGGCGATCAACCGCGGCGCCCCGGTGGACCTGGTGTTCCAGTCGATTGCCGGCACCGAAGCCGCCAACCAGAGTTTCGGCATCAGCCTCAAGCTGCTGGCCGAAGCGCATGACGCGGCGCTGTCGCTGCAGCGCGGCACCGTCGGCAACAACGTCATGTATTTCGAGACCGGCCAGGGCAGCGCGCTGTCGGCCAATGCCCATCACGGCGTCGACCAGCAGACCTGCGAAGCGCGCGCCTATGCCGTGGCGCGCGAGTTCAAGCCGCTGCTGGTCAATTCCGTGGTCGGCTTCATCGGCCCCGAATACCTGTACGACGGCAAGCAGATCATCCGCGCCGGCCTGGAAGACCATTTCTGCGCCAAACTGCTCGGCCTGCCGATGGGCTGCGATGTCTGCTACACCAACCATGCCGAAGCCGACCAGAACGACATGGACATCCTGCTGACCTTGCTCGGCGCCGCCGGCTGCACCTTCGTCATGGGCATCCCGGGGTCGGACGACATCATGCTTAATTACCAGACCACCTCTTTCCATGACGCGCTCTATGCGCGGCGCGTGCTTGGGCTGAAACCGGCGCCGGAATTCGAGGCATGGTTGAAAACCATGAAAATCTTTACTGAAGACAGCCAGGTCAAACTGGGCGACGAACTGCCGCCGGCGTTCCAGCACGCCCTGCTGCGTTTGTCCTGAGGCATGCACATGAGCGATTCGAATCCTACTGTAGTAGACAATCCCTGGCAGGCCCTGCGGCAATTCACCGCGGCCCGGATCGCCCTGGGCCGCAGCGGCGTCAGCCTGCCCACTTCGGCGCAGCTGGAGTTCCAGCTGGCCCATGCGCGGGCGCGCGATGCCGTGCACCTGGCGCTCGATACCCAGGCGCTGAGGCAAGCCTTGAACAACAGCGGCGACATCTGCATCACCCTGTCCAGCGCCGCAGAAACGCGCGACATCTATCTGCAGCGCCCGGACCTGGGGCGCCGCCTCGACGCCGCCTCGCGCAGTGCGCTGACTGACCAGCCGCACAGCGCCTCGCGCCGTTACGACCTGGCCATCGTCATCGCCGACGGCCTGTCCGCACTGGCCATCGAACAAAACGCCCTGCCTTTCCTCAGCGCCCTCAAGCAAAGGCTGGAGCCGGAACACTGGACGCTGGCGCCGCTGGCCATCGTGCGCCAGGGACGGGTCGCCATCGGCGACGAGGTGGGCCAGCTGCTGGGTGCAAAAATGGTAGTGGTGCTGATCGGTGAACGCCCCGGCCTGAGTTCGCCGGACAGCATGGGCCTGTACCTGACCTGGGCGCCGCGCGTCGGCCTGACCGATGAAAGCCGCAATTGCATTTCCAACGTCAGGCCGGCCGGCTTGTCTTATGCGGAAGCGGCCTACAAGTTGCACTACCTGCTGGCGCAAGCGCGCCAGCGCCAATTGTCCGGCGTGCAATTGAAAGACGAAACCGCAAGCGAGCACGGCAAACTGCAACAGCCCGAACGCAATTTCCTGCTGGAATAGCGCCGGGCCGCCGGATCTTCCTGATTGAAAATCAGATGCCTGGCAGCGGCGCATTGGCTGCAACCAGCCCTTGCTCGCGCAGCGCCAGCCAGAATTCGGCAGGAACGGGCGCTGCCGCCAGCGCCAGGTTTTCCGCGATGCGTTCGGGACGGCTGGCGCCAGGAATCACCGCCGCCACCGCCGGATGGGCTAGCGAGAATTGCAGGGCCGCGGCCTTGATGTCGACCTTGTATTGCGCGGCGATAGCCTGCAGATGCCGGACTCGCTTGATCATTTCCGGCGTCGCCTTTTGATACTCAAAGTGCTCGCCGCCGGCCAGGATGCCGGAGTTGTACGGTCCGCCGACGACAATCCCGGCCCCGCGCTGTGTGCAGGCAGGCATCAGCTGCTCCAGCGCATGCTGGTGGTCAAGCAAGGTATAGCGGCCGGCCAGCAGGAAACCGTCGGGATCGGCCTGCTGCAAGGTCAGCATGCAAGGTTCAACCTTGTTCACGCCCAGGCCCCAGCCCCTGATCACGCCTTCTTCGCGCAAACGCGTCAGCGCCTTGGCCGCGCCGTTCATGGCGATGCCAAATACTTCAAGCCAGTTCTCGCCATGGAAATCCTGGGCGATGTCGTGGATCCACACATAGTCGATGCGGTCGGTGCGCAAGCGCTTCAGGCTGTCTTCGATGGAGCGCAGGGTGCCGTCGGCGCTGTAATCGTAGACCACCTTGTTTGGCAAGCCGTGCACGAACAGGCCGCCCTTCTCGCCCATGTCGCGCGAGCCGGTGTCTTCGATTTCATCCAGGATCAGGCGGCCGACCTTGGTGCTCAGCGCATATTCCTCACGCGGACGAACAGCCAGCGCCTCGCCCAGGCGCAGTTCGGCCAGGCCGGCGCCGTAAAAAGGCGCAGCGTCGAAATAACGGATGCCGTTCTGCCACGCCGCTTCTACCGTATCCAGCGCTTCCTGCGCCGGGATATCGCGGAACATGTTGCCTAAAGGAGCGGTGCCGAATCCGACTTTGCCGGGTAAATTGATACGCATGATATTTCCTTCGTAGATTAAACAGTTGCGGCTTTGGCGGCCTGCTTCGCCGCCAGCTGATCGATCAAGCCATTGCGCCGGCACTGAAACCGCCGGCGCCCAATGCAGACAGGGCAGATGACATGATTCAATCCCAGGCAGGAGCCAAGCCTTCCGGATTGGCCAGGCGTTCATTGCGTTCCAGCGTGGCGATCTGCGCCATGTCGTCCGCCGACAGCACGATGCCTTGCAGCTTCAGGTTGTGTTCCAGGTTGGCGCGCTTGGTCGACGACGGGATCACGGCAAAACCCTGCTGCAAAGCCCAGGCCAGCGCGATCTGCGCCGGATTGACCCGGTGCCGCTCGGCGATGCGGACAATCACCGGTTCCTGCATCACCTTGCCATACGCCAGCGGCATGTAAGCCGTGACATGGATGCCCTGGCTGCGGGCAAATCCAGCCACCTTGCGGTTTTGCAGGAACGGATGGATCTCGACCTGCTGGGTCGCGATCTCGGCGGCGCCGACGGCTGCAATGGCCTGCGCCAGCTGGGCATTGGTGAAATTGGAAACGCCGGTCAGCCTGGTCAGGCCCGCCGCCTTGGCTTCGGCCAGGGCCGCCATGTAGTCCGCGACCGGGATCGCATCCTTCGGCGACGGCCAGTGGATCAAGGTCAGGTCCAGCTGCTCCAGGCGCAGCTTGCGCAGGCTTTCCTTCAGGCTCGGGATCAGCTTGCCGGGCGCCAGGTTGTCGATCCAGATCTTGGTGGTGACGAACAGTTCGTCGCGGGCGATGCCGCTGGCGGCGATCGCCTGGCCGACTTCGGCCTCGTTGCCGTAGATCTGCGCGGTATCGATATGGCGATAACCGACTTCGATGCCGGTGCGGACCGAGTCGATCACCACCTGGCCTTGCAGACGGAAAGTGCCGAGGCCGATGTTGGGGATGCTGGTAGTCATGGAATTCCTTTGAAAGAGACAGTGCGAGTCGGCTGGTATGACGCGGGCATAACGGCCGACATTTACGCCGGTTAGCGAAAGACGTACTGTGCACGCATTTTTTATTGCGAAAAATACATATATGCTCAAATGATATTTGATCTCACATCAATAATTGGCGCCTTGATATATCCCTTAAAAGAACAATGGAAGAGCCGGAAAACTGTTGCTATAAAGTGCTTCTTACAATTCCCGACTATTAATTTACGTTAGGACTCATTTATAATTGCGTCGCCAATTAACTCTAAATAAGAATCGATTACATAATCACTCTCATTTGCAGTACCTGATTTGTAATATTTGCAATACCTGACAGCCAGCAAAACGGGGATAGCCGTATTAGCCAGCCAAAATTTCTGCTTCTTTCCTGAAGCCAAACCTTTGATAACTAAAACAATGATCCGCCTTAACCCGATTGCCGCTGCCCTGGTCGCAGTGTTCGCCGCTCCCCTGCCCTTGTACGCACAACAAACCCCCGCCCCGAAACCAGAGACCAGCTTGCAGGAAGTGGTGGTAGCAGGCAGCCGCGGCGATTTCAACGCCAACGCGACTTCCCTCACGAAATTGGCGGCCGACCTGCATGACGTGCCGCAATCGGTGGTAGTGGTGAACAAGGCGCTGATGCAGTCGCAAGGCGCGACTTCGCTGGCCGACGCCCTGCGCAACGTGGCAGGCATCACCCTGGGCGGCGCCGAAGGCGGCCAGATCGGCAACAATATCAACCTGAACGGCTTTTCCGCGCGCACCGACATCTACCTGGACGGCTTCCGCGATCGCGGCCAGTATTATCGCGACACTTTCGCCATCGACCAGGTCGAAGTGCTGATGGGCCCGTCGTCGATGCTGTTCGGCCGCGGCTCCACCGGCGGCGTGATCAACCAGGTGACAAAAAAAGCCAATCTGCACGCCTCCACTGAAGTCTCGGCGTCGGCCACCACCAACGGCCTGGTCCGCACCACCGCCGACTACAACCACCCGCTGTCGGATACGTCGGCGTTCCGCCTCTCTGCAATGGCGCAAAACGGCAAGGCCACCACGCGCGACCAGACCGATGTCCAGGATTTCGGCCTGGCCGGTTCTTACGTGTTCGGCATCGGCACCCCGACCGAAATCACCCTGTCGGCCCTGGTCCAGCACAACCACGACATGCCCGACTACGGCCTGCCGCCGCTCAACGGGCATCCGGCGCCGGTCGACCGCAATACCGCCTACGGCCTCAACAGCGACCATACCAACCAGGACGTGGCGTCGCTGAACGCCACCGTGCGCCACAAGATCACGCCCGACATCGTGCTGCGCAACCAGACGCAATTCAATTACGTACGCACCAGCGCGGTCGAAACCGCGCCGAACACCGTCGGCACGGTTTCCGCCGCCGGCTTTACGGCGCTGACGCCGTCGGCAGTCAGCGCGCTGCCCCTGAGCAGCCTGTATGTCCGCGGCCAGAGCCATGACCGCGACATTCGCGACTATTCGATTTTCAACCAGACCGAACTGTCGGCCAAACTCAGCACCGGCAGCATCAAGCATGAGCTGCTGGCCGGCTTCGAGCTCGGCCATGACGGCTACGACAACCAGGGCTACTACCGCAACGGCAGCTGCAACGGCAAGGCCTTGAATCCGACCTCGACG
Organism: Collimonas rhizosphaerae; assembly: GCF_038896935.1. Lineage (NCBI taxonomy): Bacteria > Pseudomonadati > Pseudomonadota > Betaproteobacteria > Burkholderiales > Oxalobacteraceae > Collimonas > Collimonas rhizosphaerae. The sequence goes on along the minus strand of NZ_JBANDC010000001.1, from coordinate 253,333 downwards.
GTCGCCGGTTATAACGACTGCGTACCGCTGGTCAATCCAGGCTACAGCGCAGCCGGCAGCAGTGTCGCCAGCCAGGCCGGCAACCGCGCCGGCGGCTCCGCCAACACGATCGCCGCCTATCTCAACGACACCGTGACGCTCAACGACCAGTTCAAGCTGGTCGGCGGCCTGCGCTTCGACCGCTACATCGCCAGCATCACCAATTCGCTGAACGCGACCAATGCCCCGGCCGCCGCCAAGAACACCACCCTCGCCTCGGCCCAGCAGACCGTCAACTTCACCAGCGTGCGCCTGGGCGGGATCTGGCAGCCAAGCGCCGAGCAGTCCTACTACCTGTCCTACGGCACCTCGTTCAACCCGTCGCTGGAACAGCTGACCGGCACCAGCGGCCAGCAAAACCTCGACCCGGAAAAGAACCGTTCCTACGAACTGGGCGGCAAATGGGACCTGGCCAACGGCAGGCTGTCGCTCAACTCGGCCATCTTCCAGATCAAGAAGGAAAACGCACGCAGCCAGATCAGCACCGGCGTGTATGAGCTGGACGGCACGGTCAGGGTCAACGGCGCCCGCGCCGGCGCGGTCGGCAACATCACCAAGGACTGGCAAGTCGCGCTCGGCTATACCTACCTGAACGCCAAGGTAATCCAGTCTTCCGCGCTCGACGGCACGCTGGGCAAGATCCCGGTCAACACACCGAAGAATACGCTGACCACCTGGTCTACCTACAAGGTCGCGCCGCACTGGGAAATCGGCGGCGGCGCCACTTACATGTCGGAACGCTACGCCAACCCCACCAACACCGTGCAGGTCGGCGGCTATACGCGCTGGGACGCAACGGTGGCGTATACGCAACCGAAATACGATATCCGCCTGAATCTGTTCAACCTGGCCAACAAGATGTATTACGATGCGCTGATCCAGTCCGACGGCGGCCGTTCGGTGCCAGGCAGCGGCCGCACCGCCATGCTGTCGCTCAACTATCGCATGTAAGAGAAGAAGCCTATGCTGATCGCCATTCCCAAGGTACTCGACGCCCGCCAGCTGGACGCGGTGCGCCAGCTGCTGGACCAGGCCGGCGCGGCATGGATCGATGGCCGCGTCACGGCCGGCTACCAGGGAGCGGCGGTCAAGTTCAACCAGCAGATCGACGAACGTTCCGAAGTGGCGCTGCAATGCCAGCAGATCATCCTGGAGGCATTGGAGCGCCACCCGCGCTTTATCAGCGCGGCGCTGCCGAATACTGTTTACCCGCCGATGTTCAACCGCTACGGCGAGGGCATGGCCTTCGGCGCCCACGTCGACGGCAGCGTGCGGATCCATCCGCATGACGGCCGCAAGCTGCGCACCGATATCTCCGCCACCCTGTTCCTGTCGGACCCGGCGTCGTATGACGGCGGCGAGCTGCAGATTGAAGACAGCTACGGCATGCACTCGGTCAAACTGGCGGCCGGCGACATGGTGGTTTATCCGGCCACCAGCCTGCATCAGGTCACCCCGATCACGCGCGGCGTGCGCAGCGCCTGTTTCTTCTGGGTGCAAAGCCTGGTGCGCGACGATGCCCAGCGCAGCCTGCTGTTCGACATGGACAACGCCATCCAGAAACTGAACCAGACCAACGCCGACGAACAGGCGCGCCGCACCTTGATCGGCTGCTACCACAACCTAATGCGGCAATGGAGCGAGACCTGAGGACCGGTCTCCGCGGCGCCCGCCGCGGTGTTATGATGGATCGGTTAGCCCCGCAATCCGCTGGTCTGGATTCGTTTGGCGGCATCGTTGAAACAGCGCTCCTGGAATATTGACGATCTGCAGTTAAAGCATGTTTCCCAAGAGTGGTAGCGATGCAGTCCCCTGCCTTCCCCGAGCATTCCAACGCGGCGCTGCCGCCGCACATGGCCGATGGCCTGGCCGAACACGGCTGGTCGCAGCACAATGTTTTCCTGTCGCCCGAGCTGACGCTGGAACTGGCCGCGGAATGCCGCGTGCTGGCAGACAGCGGCGCATTGAATCCGGCCGGCATAGGCAAAGGCGCGGCGCAATTGCTGCGCGCGGACATCCGCGGCGATCGTATCCTCTGGCTGCAAGCGGGACAGTCGCCGGCGTGCGACCGCTATCTGCAGATCATGGAAAACTTGCGCGTGACGCTAAACCGCGAGCTCTACCTGGGGCTGGACGAATACGAAAGCCATTTCGCGTTTTACGCGCCGGGCGCCGGCTACCAGGCCCACCTGGACCGCTTTCGCGACGACGATTGCCGCACCGTATCGGTGGTCATTTACCTCAACCAGGACTGGCTGCCGGAACAAGGCGGCGCCCTGCGCCTGCATCCGCTGGGAAAATGCACCGAAGACATTGCACCGCTGGGCAGCCGCCTGGTGCTGTTCCTGTCGGCCGACATGCTGCATGAGGTATTGCCCGCAACGCGCGACCGCATGTCGCTTGCGGGCTGGTTCAGGCGGCGCCCGGCCTGAGGCCGGTTTGTTATGAAATGAGAAAGCCCGGCCCATGGCGGCTGCCGGCGATTCATGAGCGTGGAGATGTTTAAGTGGCGTGCGGTGACCTATACTGCAAGCATGGCCTGTCGGCGCGGCCCCGCGGTGACGCGGCAGCCGGAGCAGGCCATCCTCGACAAGGAAGGAGGCACAAAATGCCCTGGAATTTCGCCTGGTTCGGACTAGCCGCAATCATCTTCGTCCTGCTCATCCTGCTCAACGCGGCAATTTACATTTTCCGGGAATACGAACGTTGCGTAGTGTTCACCCTCGGACGCTTTTCCGGCGTCAGGGGCCCGGGACTGGTGCTGCTGGTTCCTGCAATCCAGCAGCTGGTCCGGGTCGACCTGCGCACCGTCGTGCTGGAGGTGCCGACACAAGACGTCATCTCGCGCGACAACGTCTCGGTGCGGGTAAACGCCGTGGTGTATTTCCGCGTCGTCGATCCGAAAAAGGCCATCGTCGAAGTCGCCAACTTTTTCAACGCCACCAGCCAGCTGTCGCAAACCATGCTGCGCTCGGTGCTGGGCAAACATCAGCTGGACGACATGCTGGCCGAACGCGAAAAACTGAACCTCGCCATCCAGCAGGCGCTCGACGCGCAAACCGACTCCTGGGGCATCAAGGTATCCAATGTCGAGATCAAGCAGGTCGACCTGACCGAATCGATGATACGCGCCATCGCCCGCCAGGCCGAGGCAGAACGCGAACGGCGCGCCAAGGTGATCCATGCAGAGGGCGAGCTGCAGGCTTCCGAGAAACTCTACCAGGCGGCCCATGTCCTGGCGCAAGAGCCGCAGGCAATCCTGCTGCGTTACCTGGAAACGCTGACGGTGATCGGCGCCGACAAGAACACCACGGTGGTATTCCCGCTGCCGATGGACCTGCTGTCGTCGTTCCTGGGCGACAAAAGAAAGATCCCGTAGCCGGGACCGGACATGCGGGCCGCACAGCGGCATGGCAAAAAACAGCGGCGCCGCAACGCATTTTTGGCGCTGCCATATAATTGCCTGTCCGAAAACCCATACCTCCCGGCACACCAGCAATGCACCCTATCACGATCGCCGCCCTCGCCGCTTTTCCGCCGCAGCTGGAAGCGCACTACGCCGCCATTCCCGCCGAGTTCCGGCACTGGGCGCCAGCGTCCTGGGAAGGCGTGCCAAGCGAACCATTCACCGCCATCGAACAGATCTGCCATGTGCGCGACATCGAAATCGACGGCTATCACTTGCGCTTCCAGCGCACCCTGGATGAAGCCAATCCGCTGCTGGCGTCGATCGACAGCGACATCCTTGCCAGAGAACGCAATTACGCCGCCGCCGATCCGGCTGAAATTTTCATGTCGTTCCGCGCGGCGCGCGCCAAGACGGTTGAACTGCTGTCCGGCCTGGATCAGGAACAGTTCAGGCGCAGCGCCGAATTCGAAGGGTACGGCCGGTTGACGCTGCGCAGCCTGGCGCACTACCTGTGCAGCCACGACCAGCAGCACCTGGCCGGCCTGCAGTGGCTGCTAGGCAAGATAGAGGCAAGCCGGCTGTAGGCAGTAAACCGCGCCAGGTTTTCAGGGAGAGAGGTTTTCTTGATTGCCCGGCATTGGCCTCCTGGCCTTTGCCTGCTCCTGACGCCATGTCCGGCGCGAACGCGACATGGTCCGCACTGCCAGGCGCGCCATCTTCAGCCAGCCGAACGGCCTCGGGTCCGCCAGCATGCTCATGGCGCGCGCATAGTCCAGGGTCAGCCCCGGCGTCCACGCCATGGTTTTGGCGCGCTTGCGGATCTGCGCGGCGACCCACAATTCCGGCGTCAGGAACAACCGTACAAAAGCGCCCCAGCCGTTGCCGCCGCGGATCCTGCCGGCCGCGCCCTCAAGCGCCGCTTCCAGCGCACGCGCAACCGAACTCGAACAATTGCGGTAGGTCAGGTTATAGGTGCTGTCCTGCCTGTAGCTCTCCCAGAAAGCCGCCAGCCGCTGCGCGCTATAGTTCCTGATCCTGACCTTGACGGTGGATTCGCACCATGCGCGCGATTCGGTCGGATAGTCCGGCTGGAACAGTCCCGGCACATCGTTGTCATGCGTCGCCCGCAGCAGGCGCCCGAATTCATCCGGAGACCTGTCGATTTCAACGCCGGGATAGAGGCTGATGTAGACGCCTTCGGGCGTCTCAAGCGCCGCATGGCCGGTTGAAATGACGCCTTCCGAATCAACCGCGGCAATATAACGGTCGATGATCGGCAGCCGCTGCGCCTGCGCCCTTGACGAACCGACCGGCGTCCAGACATGGACGGTCAAGGCTTTTTCGCCGGCAGCGGGCGGCCCGTCCCATTCCCGCGCGGCGTTCTCGGCGGCCTCTCCCGCATACTGCTGGGCCGAGCCGGTCTCCGCCCTCTGCAGCACCGACTCGACCGTCGCCTTGGCCGACAAGCGGCGCACCCGGTACGCCAGCAGCAGCATCTGCCAGCCGCCGAACGCCAGGCCCAGCCCGATGCAGTAAGGCACGGTGCCTACGTAGTGGGTCGGATAAGGCTGGTAGAAAAAGATCGCGATGCCGCACTCGACGATGCCGCCGGCGAACGCCAGCCGCCAGCGCGGATAACGCACCACCGCCGCCGAGATCGATTGCAGCAATCCGTCCGCCAGGAACAGCGTGCCGAAAATCATCGACAGGATGAAATTGCCGTGATGGTGCCCCGCCAGGATCAGCAGCGCGGCGACGATAAACGCCGCGCCTTTGATGTTGCGCAAGATGCGCTGCCCGGCGACCCCGGTCCACGCCACCGCCAACGTCGCGATTCCTTCGGCCAGCAAGAAATAGGCGAAAAAACTGATCGGGAAATACAGTGCATTATCCAGGGCGTCGACAAAAATCACGACCCCGGCGACCGCCCATATCCAGCCGATGATCCGCAATCCGCGCCAGCGGTCGCGCAAGTAATCGACACCCAACAGCAGCAGCACCAGACGCAGCATAAGGCAGCCTTTCAAAAAATGATCAGGGCAGCGCCAATATAGCACCGGCAAAATCCTGCGCAGCTTCTTGCGGCAAGTTGTGTCCGGCAACCGGGATCACCCGGCGCTGGTACGGTCCGCTGAAAAACCTGCCATGCCCTTCCGAACCACCGATCGGGCTGACGCCGTCGCCGCCGCCGTCCAGCGCGATGGCCGGCACGCTGATCTGCGGCTGCGCGGCCAGCAATGATTCGGTGTCCTCGTACGCAGGATCGCCTGGCGCCAGCCCAAACCGGTGGCGATAGGAATGGATGACGACATCGACGAAATCGGGATTATCGAAAGAGGCGGCGCTGCGCCGGTAGGTCTCTTCGTCAAAGCGCCAGTTCGGCGACCAAAGGCGCCACAGCAGTTTGCAAAATGCGTAGCGGTCTTGCGCCAGCCCGGCCCTGCCGCGCTCGCCATGGAAATAATACTGGTACCAGTAGCGCCATTCGTTTTCCGGCGCCTGCGGCGCTGCCGATGCGGCGATATCCTGAATGTTGTAACCGCCCGCCGACACCAGGCCGCGCACGCGCGCCGGCCACAGCGCGGCAACGATGCAGGCGGCACGGCCGCCCCAGTCGTAGCCGGCCAGCACCGCATCGGGGATCGCCAGCGCATCCATCAGCGATAACAGATCGTGGGCGAGCGCGGCCTGCTGGCCGGAGCGCGGCGTATCGGGCGACAGGAAGCGGGTCGGGCCGTAGCCACGCAAATACGGCACGATGACGCGACAGCCGGCCGCTGCCAGCAATGCACTCACTTCATCGTAAGCGTGGATATCGTATGGAAAGCCATGCATCAGGAAAACCGCGCGGCCGCCGGCGTCGCCGCTCTCCTCGTAGGTAACATTAAGAACGCCCGCATCAACCCGTTTTAACATCGCCGTCCTCCGATTCTCTTTCGCTATCGCCAGTGCACATTGATCATTAGTCGCTATCTTCTAATCTTTTCGTTGATGCTGCAACGCGATGCGTGGGTTAATAAAAGACAGAAAAAGAACGATCGTTCACTTATGCATTAACGCACTTTCCACTGCCTCAAACGCCTTGGGAAAACGGCTCGCAAGATAACGATCATTCGCTTTCCGCGCTTTCCCGAAGCAAGCAGTCTTGACTACCGCAGCAATCATCATCCAGCAGTTCCTTGCTTCAAACCTTGCCAGTCCCCCGCCTTGTTTTGGCACAAAACATTCAACCATAAATTCAGGAGAACGTCGCATGCGCATCTCGTCTCTGCTTACCCTGTCCGGAATCATCCTGACGCTAGGGCTGGCTTCCTCCGCCGCCAATGCCGAACTGTGCCGCAGCGCCAGTGCGGCGGAAGCGGCCGGCTACACCACTCCCATGCAATCGCCGGGGATCGTCTCGCCCGTCGACGGCACCTGCTGGATCCCCGCCATGACCATCACCAGTTTCGACGGCACCAAACTGGCGGCCAACCTGTTCCTGCCGAAACGCAGCAGCAGCGACCAGAAATTTCCCGCGATCGTCATGATCGCCAGCTGGGCGGCGCCCGGCCGCGTCGAATATATCGGCCAGCAGCAGAAGCTGGCGCAAGACGGTTATGTCGTGGCGAGCTATACCGCGCGCGGCTTCTACCTGTCCGAAGGCCAGGTAGACGTCGCCGCGCCGGAAGATGCGCGCGATGTCTCGTCGGTGCTCGACTGGCTGCAAGCGAATGCGCCTATCGATATCAACAATGTCGCCGCCAGCGGCATTTCCTACGGCGCCGGACTGTCGCTGATCGCGCTCGGGCAAGACCCGCGCTTCAAGACCGCGGTTGCGCTATCCGGCTGGGCCACCCTGGCGGACCAGCTGTACACGTCCGGTTCGCCCAACCTGACCTGGGCCACAGTGCTCGGCCTGGCCGGCAGCGTCACCGGCCGCCCTGCGCCCGAGGTGAACCAGAACATACTGGCCCTGCTTGACCCCAATACCAGCGCCGCCAGGATTGCCGAAATCACCGCCTGGGCAAAACCGCGCTCGCCATCCACTTATGTCGCCGCCATCAACAAGCGCAACGCGCCTGTGTTCCTCAGCAAGAACTTCCAGGACGACATGTTCACGCCGAACTCTTCGCTGGCAATGTTCGCTGCGCTGACCGGGCCCAAGAAGATACTGCTCAATGCCGGCATCCACGCTTCGGCAGAACTGACCGGCGCCCTGCTGGGCGCTCCCAACTATCCTTACGACCAGGCTCACCGCTGGTTCAACCGCTGGCTGAAAGGCGAGAAAAACGGTGTCGATACCGAACCGCAGGTTTCCATGCAGATCAAGTTCAGCGACCGCCGCGAATCGTTTGCCACCTGGCCCGCTCCTGAACTGAGCAACAAGACTTATTACCTGGCGCCGCGCGGCGCAGTCCGTTTCGATCTCAGCTGCTTCTGCGGCAAAGGCGACAAAGGCTACATCTCTGCCACGCCAAACCAGAACGCCGGCTCCGACCTGATCCAGAACCTGTTCGACACTACCGCCAGCAGCGGCCTGATCCCGATCCTCTCCACCTTGGGCGAAACCGTCAACCTGCCGGTGATCAATTCACTGCTCACGGTCAGCCTCGCTGCCGGCGTCCGCTACGAAGCGCCGGCGCTCAGCGCCACGCAGAAAATCCGCGGCATCCCGAAGCTGAATTTGCGCGCCACGCCGTCGCAGGCGCGCGCCCAGGTGGTGGCCTACCTGTATGACGTGGATGCGATCGGCACCGGGGTCCTGATCACTCATGGCGCCACTACCCTGCACTGGGCAACGCCTGGCCAGACCGTGGATTTCCCGATCGAGTTCTCGGCTACCGCCTATGACGTGCCGGCCGGCCACCACATCGGCGTGGTGCTGGATACCGCCGACAGCCTGTACGCTTCGCCGGTGAACCTGGGCGAACGGTTTGGCGTGCGCTTTGAATTCAGCCCTGGCCAGCAATCGACGCTGGTTTTACCAACGCTGTAATGCCTTGATGACAACTTGCACGGCCTTGCCGTGCAAGTTGCAGATGGCTGGAATCGGCAAATAAATATTTCCATAAAGAAATTTATGTGCTATAGATACAGCTAGCAAACGCAGGTCAAGCGTGGTCCGTACCGGATAACCAGGCAGTGGCAATCGGGAGATTCGTCATGAAAAATACTACTCAGGGTTTGATCTTGCTTGCCGCATCGGCATGCAGCGCAGCCAGCGCTTTTGCCGCGACAGCCACCGCGACCATGACCAACACGGTCACCGTCGCCAGCAACTGCAGCATCGCCACCGTCGGCTTTACCACCACCTACGATCCGATCGTGACCAACGCCACGACCAACCAGGACGTGACCGCCAGCGTCACCACCACCTGCACTCCCGGCGCCGCGCCCGTCATCACGCTGGGGCAAGGCGCCAACGCCAATACTGGCTCCACCGACGCCGCACCGTTGCGGCGGGTATCCAGCGGCGGCGGCACGCCGACCTATCTCAATTATTCGCTGTTCTCGGATTCCGGACGCACCACGACCTGGGGCAACACCGCAGCCACCGCGCCGGCAGCCGTGAGCGCCACAGGCACGGCGACGCCGCTGACGATATATGCCCGCGTGCCGTCGGGACAAACCGGTGTCGCCACGACATATACCGACACCGTCGTCGCCACGGTCACCTTCTAACTCACCTTCTAACGCAAGTTCAATTTGCGATACACGGTATTGCGCGAAACTCCCAGCGCCTTGGCGGTAGCGGAGACGTTGCCGCCGCTGGCGGCAAAGGCTTTCCTGACTGCGGCCTGCGCCAGGTCTTCCAGGCTACCGGCGCCGCTATCCGGGGCCACGGCAATCGCGGCCGGCTGCTGAGGCTGCACATCCTCCAGGAAGTCGTCGGGCAGGTGCTCCAGCCGGATCAGTCCGCCATCCTCGGCCATGACTACCGCGGTCCGCAGCAGGTTGCTCAGCTGGCGGAAATTCCCCGGCCAGCTGTGCCTGCGAAACAGGTCCATGATGTCGGGCGCGACGCTGCAGCTGCGGTCCTCGCTGCCGGCTTCCGCCAGCAGCCGGTCGACGATGACATCGAGATCGCTGCGTTCGCGCAAGGCCGGCAGCTTGACCACCAGGCCGTTCAAACGATAATACAGGTCTTCACGAAACAGATTGGCCGCGATCAGTTCGCGCAGGTTGCGGTTGGTGGCGCAAATCACCGCGAGGTTGACCGGGATCGCCTTGGTGCTGCCCAGCGGCGTCACCACCCGCTCCTGCAACACGCGCAACAAGCGCGCTTGCAGGCCGAGCGGCATGTCGCCGATCTCATCCAGGAACAGCGTACCGCCGTTGGCTTGCAACAGCTTGCCCTTCCCGCCCTTTTTGCGGGCGCCGGTAAACGCCCCTTCTTCGTAACCGAACAGTTCTGATTCGATCAGCGTTTCCGGAATCGAAGCACAGTTGACGGCGACGAAAGCATTGTCCTTGCGCGGCGAGTCGTTATGGATCGCCTGCGCCAGCAATTCCTTGCCGGTGCCGGTCTCGCCGGTAATCAGGACCGGGATGTCGCGCCCCGCCACCTTCTCGAGCTTGCCGATCAGGGTCGCCATGTGCGGATCGCCGGTATTTAGGTAACGCAAGCTGGACAGGCGGCGCGGCGCCGTTTTCGGCGCAGCAGCCGCCGGCAGGGGCGGCTGTTCGCTGTAATGCTGGAACACGCTGTTGGCCAGCCTCAATTCAGCGCGGGCATAGACCTTGACGCCGCTGTGCAGGCACAGGCTGAGGAGGCCCGGAGCGGCAGCACGGTAGTGGTCGAACAAGGTCGACAGCGGCAAGCCGAACAGCGAGCTGAAGGTATGCGACTGCAACGCCGCCTGCGACAAACCCAGCTGGAACAAGGCGCTGCGGTTGGCCGACAGGAAACGGCCGCCGGGGGTGAAACAGGCGATGCCTTCCACCAGCGTGCCGATGAATTCGGGCCGGCTATGGAAATGCAGCGTGACGGCATTCTCGAATGCCGCCGTAAACAACTGGTTCTCGATCATCTGCGCCGACATGCGCACCAGCGCCATGGTGTGCTTGTGATAGCTGCCGCGGTCGCCGCTGACATCCAGCACGCCGAGGATATTGCCCCGGTAGTCGAAAATCGGCGCTGCCGAACAGGTCAGGAAATGATTGGCTGAAAGATAATGGGCGTCGGCATGCACCGTGGTCGGCGCGCCCTCCGCGATGGCGGTGCCGATCGCATTGGTGCCCTTGCTTTGCTCGGACCAGGCCACGCCCGGATTCAGGGCCACGCGATTGGCCTTGACCAGGAAATCGTCGTCGCCCAGCGCGTGCACGATCACGCCGTTGGCGTCGGTCAGGATCACCATGTTATGGGTGTTGACGATCTGCTCGTACAAAGTTTCCATGACCGGCAAGGCATGCGTATGCAAGACCCGGTTCTGCTCCAGCAGCAGCGACAGGGAGCTGCGGTCCAGCGGCATGATGTCCGGCTTGTCGTGCTGGCCCAGGCCGTAGGCGCTCGATCTTTGGTGCGATTTTTCAATCACCGCGGGATCGCAGGAAAATTGCTCAGCCGACCTGTTCGACCTGTTGTATGAGATATCACGCATTTTGTCTCCTTCGGGCCGGTTTTGCGAACCTCTCTCTGCGGACGCTGCAGCGCCTCTCAACCAAATTTGCTATCCGTCAGTCTACCGGTGATTCGCACCTGATGTCACTGTTCTGACGCTAGCCAGGGCCTTAGGTTCAGCCGCATTTGGTGTATCCTCCCCAGATGAACAGCGAAACCGACATCCAACTCAGCGGGCCATTCAGCGTCACCGACGCTGCCGGGCGTACTCATAACATTAAAGCAATCCGCATCTTCGACGAAGGTTACGGCATCATCGACGTCTATGTCGATTTCGCCGCAGCGGTCGGCAAGGACCGGCTGTACGAAGACAAGGTGCTGATCGCCCAGGTCCTGGCCCAGTTGCGCCGCAGCGGCTATGCCGGCCCGGATTTCGGCCACGGCGACCTTGGTTTGCAAGATGACAAGCTGATTGTGCTGGAAGCGCCGGAAGAATTCAATGACTTCGCGGCAAGCAAGGGCTGGAAAAACCTCGCCGACGAATTTGCCGACGAGCAGGACGCCGAGGCCGACGACACCCCGGCACAAGCCGCATCAAGCTCGAAACTTGATGCCCTCAAGAACAAGTTCAAGGCCTGACCTCAGCGGAAATCCTGCGCCCCGAGCATTTTGTCCCGGGCGTCAGGCGCCGGCGGCTGGCCCTTCATCCAGCCGGCCATCAGGCTGTTGTATCCCGCAGCATAACCGCCATATTTGCGGCTGCCGTCAGGCTTGGCCGTAAAGGTCCTTATACCGTGGTCGGAACCGGGAAAGACAGCGATATCGATCGCTTTGCGGCTAACCCTGAAACGCTCCAGGCGCGCAATCGACGGCGCACTCGGCGCTACCGAGTCATCTTGCGCAAATATCCATAACTGTGGAATCGCAAGGCGCTGCAAGGCCGCCTCCGAATCGTAATGCCAGATCACGCCGGGACTTTCACCGCGCGCCCTTTCCACTTCGCCGCGCAGCAGCTCGCCCGTGTACTGGCCGTCAACCTTGTCCAGCCACGGCGCGCTTGCGTATTTGCCTTTGGCTTGCTGCAGCTGCGGCAGGCCGGCGCGGAAATTCGACGCCGCTACCGTGCCGGCCAGCGCCGTCAGCGAACGCGCCTTGCCGACCACATCCTCGCCGTAACCGAAGTTACGCAGCTGATAGTCGACCTGCCACTGGTCCTGCTCTATCGGCGTGCCTATGACACCGTAACCCACCACCATGAAATCGACCGGCGCCTTGGTCGCCGCAAGCGGCGCCACCCAGCCGCCCTGGCTGAACCCGGCCACGCCGACGCGGCCGACGCGCCCTGCGCTGAGCCGGCGCGCCTCGACCACGGCAGCTGCTACATCATCCGCAAGCTTCACGAAATCCTGGGTATAGACGCCTTCCGACTGCCCGGTGCCGCGCTTGTCGAACACGAATGCGGCGATACCCTGGCTCGCCATCAGGAAAGCGCGATTGCTTGCATCTACCGCCGCGGTCGATTCGGAGCCGTGCACCAGCACGAACAGCGGCGGCTTGTCCACAGGCGTCAGAGGCTCGATCAATTCGCCATTCAGCCTGAGGACACCGGACATGAACCGGGTGCGGGTAATGCGCAACGGCAGGCGCGACCATTGCTGCTCCGGACCACCCTCGAACTGGAAAACGACAGGCTTATCCTGGCACCCGGCGTAACGCAAGTGGCCCGCTAGCCTGGACCGGTCGTTGGCATCTGCTGCCGCGCTCATGGCATTTTCCGCATCGGCCTCGAAGACGCCGATACGGCCGTCGAAGCTGCTGGCCAGCAGAGTGGCCGGAAACCCCGGACGCTGCGTCAGCGTCACGATCTCGCCGGCAGGCGACCGATAGGCTCCGGTAAGGCAGGCCGGCGCCGCAGCTTGCCCGTCTTGAGCCATGGCGGCTGTTGTGGACGAGGCAAACAGAAGGAGGGAATACAGGATGGCGTTGCTCATCTGCGCTTTCGACAATTGCATGGACTTCCTTTATTTTCTGCGGCAAGGCGTCACTCCTTGCACCGGCAATTATTATGCAGCAATCATGCTCGCCGTCACAACGCAATCGAGGGCGCCTGCCGGCAACCTGCAACCTGGCCGATCTCGCTTGCCATCCTCCCGGCCAGGCTGTCGACCTCCGCCTCTGCCGCAGCAATGGACGCCGCGAGACGCTCGTCGCCGAACTCATCGTATTCAATCGCGATGCTGTGCAGCTCATCAATGCCGATGTAAGCCAAGGCGCTGCGGATGCTGGGCTCGACATGGTTCATGGCGGCGATCCTCTGCCCCGCCCCATAACCGTGGTCGCCCCTGGACGACAGCACCACCGCGCGCTTGCCGGCATCCTTCAGCATCGGCCAGTAAGGCTCGCCCTGGCGCTGGCGGTCAAAGCCGAAGGTGCGGCCCACCCTGACGATATTGTCGATCCAGGACTTGAATTGCGCCGGCACGTTGAAGTTATACATGGGCACGCCTAGCACCAGGATATCGGCCGCCAGGATTTCATCGACCAGCGTATCGCTTTCCGCCAGCGCCCTGTGCATCCAGTCTTCGCGCGACGAAGGCGCGGTAAAGGCGGCGTGTATCCATGCACTGCTCACCGGCGACGGCGGATTGAGGCCGACATCGCGTACGCGGACCAGGTCGCCTGGCCGCTGCTGCAGCCACTGCTGGATGAAACGATGCGTCAGCCTGCGCGTATGGGAGCCGTGCGGCTGCAGGCCGGATTGTCCTTCGCGCGCGCTGGCGTCCAGGTGTAGCAAGGTAGTCATTTCAGTTATCCTTTGTGAATTAAATTCATGCATCAGCTTTCCGGATAAACTGTAATCCCCATATATTTTTTGGACAAACGACAAATTTTGCCTGTTCATGGAAAATAAAACTCATCCATTGGATAACCAGGCCGCACGCCGCCTGCCTCCGCTCGCCGCGCTGAAAGCGTTCGAGGCCGCGGCGCGCCACCTGAGCATCAAGTCTGCGGCGGCGGAACTGTCCGTCACGCCGACTGCGGTGAGCCACCAGATCAGGCGCCTCGAAGACAGCCTCGGTGTCGCCGTGTTCCAGCGCCTGCCCCGGCAATTACGCCTGACGTCTGCCGGATCGGAACTGTATGTGGCGCTGCGCGACGGCTTCGACCTGTTTGCCGCAGCCATCGGCCGCATCCGGCTGCGCGATGCAGCGCGCCTGCTCACCATCACCACTACGCCGGCGTTTGCAGCACGCTGGCTGTTGCCCAGGCTGGGCGCGTTCAGGAACGCGCATCCGGAACAGGACCTGCGGCTCCACACTTCAGTGGAAATCGCGCCGCTGGACGGCCATACCGCGGATATCGCGATACGCTACGGCCTCGGTTCCTGGCCGGGACTGGTGGCGGAAAAATTGTTCGATGACCGCATCGCGCCGGTTTGCAGTCCTTTGCTGAAAGTGAAGAAACCCAAGGACCTGCTCAAGCACACCTTGATCCATAACGAATGGCAGGCTTCGCTGCGTAATGCCTCGACCTGGCGCGCCTGGGCAAAGCGCGCCAAATTCAGCAGCCTGGACAGCCAAGGCGGCATCGTGTTCTCGGACGAAAGCCATGCCATCTCGGCGGCGATCGCCGGACAAGGCGTGGCCCTGCTGAGCACGGCATTGATCGAGCCGGAATTGCAAAGCGGCTTGCTGGTGCAGCCGTTCGGTCCGGTGCTCAGCAACTATGCCTTCTACCTGGTGTATCCGGAAGCCAGGCGTACCGAGGTACAAGACGCTTGCGCCTGGATCGGCGCGCAGGCAGACGCCTCAACCCTGCTGTTCTGACGATTGCGGCGACGCGGCTGCTATCCATGGACGCCATTGGGGCCTGCGAAGGCGATGGTTTCCCGGTAAAATCGGCGTCAAACCAACGTCCGGGAACAGATATGCTTACCACCGTCGAGCAGCTCGAGGAAATCTACGGCAAACCGCATGAGCGGTCCTTGTGGAAAGAAATCGATCATCTGAACGAGGACTACCGGTCCTTCGTCAAAGCCTCGCCATTTGTAGTGTTTTCCTCTCACGGTCCGGGAGGAATGGATTGCTCGCCCAAGGGAGATGCGCCGGGCTTCGTCAAGATCCTCGACGACCGTACGCTGGCGATCCCCGACCGTCCCGGCAACAACCGTATCGACACCCTGCGCAACTTGATCGCCGATCCACGCATCGCCCTGCTGTTCATCGTGCCCGGCATCGGTGAAACCCTGCGCGTCAACGGCCGCGCCGAGATTTCAGCGGAGCCGGCCCTGCTCCAGCAATTCGCGATGGATGGCAAGTTGCCGCGCACTGTCATCACCGTCAAGATAGAAGCGGCCTACTTCCATTGTTCAAAAGCGCTGGTGCGCTCGAAACTGTGGGACCCCGCGCAGCATATTGAACGCACCAGCTTCCCCAGCCCTGGCGCCATGCTGAAACGCCTGAGCAGCGGTGGTTTCGATGCCGATGCTTACGACCGCGAACTGCCGGCGCGGGTCAAAGCCACCCTCTATTGACGGGAGCATGAGAATGACGGTTTATGCGGCGCTTCTGCGCGCGGTGAATGTCGGCGGCAACAGCGTCTTGCCGATGAAAGAACTGGCCGCGCTGTGCAGCGGACTGGGCTTCGGCAATGTCCGCACCTACATCCAGAGCGGCAACGTGGTCTTCGACAGCGCGCTAGGCAAGGACGCCGTCGGCCAGGAACTGGCGCAGGCGCTGGCAAAAAAGATGGGCAAACCGGTCGATGTCTTGCTGCGCACAACGGCAGAGCTGCACGCCATCTTGAAAGCCAATCCTTTCCCGGATGCGGAGCCGTCGAAAGTCGCCGTGGTTTTTTGCAGTTCAAGCCTGCCCAAGGGCTGGCTTGAGCTATTGCTCATTCCCGGCGCAGAACAAGTCCGGCCGGGGAAAAAAGAAATCTATATCCACTATCCCGAAGGCATGGGCAGATCGAAGCTGAAGCTGCCCGCATCGACCGGCATCGCTACCGTCCGCAACATCAATACGGTAACCAAGCTGCTAGCCCTGGCCGCCGGCTAAGCTTCTGCGATATTCTTCAGCGCGCCCAGCACATCGGGAAAGTCCGCGGTCACCATCGGCCCGAAATCCGCCGCGGCCGGCCCGGTGACTTCCGTGCTGTAGATGACCTTGCAGCCGCCCGACGCCAGCGGCACGATCTTGTGGTGCACCAGCACGCGGGTGCCGTCTATGATCGTTTCGTCGGTAAAACCCTGGTTCTCCTTGACGTCGATCAAGGTAGTGGTAAACAGGTCTTCACCGGGTGGCTGCATCGTGAATGTCGTGCCATTCGCAAATGCGCCATGGATCTGGATGTTGTCGATTCCCTGGTTCCACTTCTTCCAGCCTTCCACGTCTGCAAACAGCTGCCAGATCCGCGCCGGCGTGGCGCTGGTTTCAATGCTCTCTTCATGAGTCCACATGGTTTTTCCTTGTTGTCTAAGGAGGCATCAATTGCGAAACGCTAATTTAGCATGCCTGAACCCCGCCGGGAACGAAAGCAACCAGCTGCAGCTCGACCGCATAGCCGTGATGCAGGGCCGGCACCGGCACCACGGCACGCGCCGGCTTGTGCGCGCCCAGGTAGCTGGCGTAGATCTCGTTGAACAACCCCCAGTTTTCAACCCCGACCAGATACGCCGTCGCCTGGACTACATCGCCAAAGCCGCAGCCTGCGGCTCGCAGGACTTCCTGGCACTGGCTGAACACTGCTTCACACTGCTGCCGGAAATCGTGGGTGGCGGGATCGATCGTATCGGATGCCGGCAGCATGCCTGACAAAAAGACAAAACCGCTCTGCTCGACTGCTTGCGAATAGTGGCCGCGCGGCGCCGGCACGGCTGGGGCATGGATGATTTTCATGGTCAATTTGTATTGTAGAGGTACGTGATGGGACAAGAACCGTTGCTACCAGCCGCGGAATCGTTCCCAGACATCCAGGATATCCGCGGCATCCCGGCTGACGACATGGTAGCGGGAATGCTGCGCGCCGGTTGCGCAGGCGTGGTTCGGCACGATGCGCAGCATGGTGCCGATGGGCAGGTCCGGCGTTTGCGCAGGATCGCCGGAGCGGTGCGCGATCACGCCGTGTTCCTGGTTGGCGTCGACCATCAGGACGTCGGGCAGCAGCGCGCCGCCGAGATCGCAGACCAGGCCATAACCCTGGTCCACCGCCTGCTTGCTGGTGCCGCGGTCGCGCGACATGGCCATCCAGCCGGCGTCGGTGATGATCCAGCCTTTTTCCTTCTGGTGCCCAATCACCGTGGTAAGCACGGATAGCGCGATGTCCTGTTGGCGGCAAACGCCGAGGCCGGCCATGACCAGGTCGCCGAACACAAACACGCCCGCGCGCACTTCGCTGACGCCATCCAGGTTGCCGGCAAACATGGCGGTCGGGGTCGAACCGATGCTGACCGCAGGACAGGCGATGCCGGCCGCGCGCAAGCGTTCTGCGCAGCCGACGGCTGCATCGCGCTCCTGCTGCGCCATCTGCCTGATGGCAGTTATCGAGCGGCAGTTATAGGAATTGCCGGCATGGGTGATGACGCCGGCCAGATGCTGGCCGCCGGCGGCCAGGCAACGTCCGATATCCAGCAGTTCCGGCGCATCGGGCACCACGCCCGAGCGGTGGCCGTCGGAGTCGATCTCGATCATCACGTCGAAGCGCGTATTTTCCTGGCGCGCCCTGTCGCACAGGGCCTGGGCCATTTCCAGGCTGTCCAGGACGACTGTCAGCTTTATCCCCTGCTGCCGTAGCCTGATCACATGATCGAATTTTCCCGGAACAATGCCGACCGCATACAGGATATCCGTGAAGCCATTGGCTGCGAAATATTCCGCTTCCTTGAGGGTCGACACCGTGATCGGCCCGCTGGCCTGGCCTAGCGTGGCGCGCGTTACCTGGATCGATTTGCTGGTCTTGACGTGCGGCCTGAACGCCACGTCGAAACGGGCCAGGCTGGCGCGCATGCGGGCGATGTTCTGCTCCATGCGGTCCTGGTCGAGCACCAGCGCCGGGGTTTCAAGATCGCTCAGGCGGCGCGGCAGATTTATTGTGGCGTCATTCATGTCATTTCCCCGATTTATTTGATATCGACAAACTCAAGCAGGTCTGTTATCCGCGCCGACTCTGCCAGCGGCGCCGGCGCGCCGGCCGGCGCGGCCAGGCCGATACGGTTATGCCAGAAGGTATCGAGGCCGACTTGCGCCGTGCCGAACATGTCATAGGCTGAGCCGGCGACAAACAGCACGCGCTCTGCCGGCAGGCCCAGTTTCTCCAGCGCCAGCCGATACGGCCGCGGGTCAGGCTTGTAAAACCCGGCCTGCTCCGACGTCACGACCACCTCGAACGGAACGCCGACCCTGTCGGCCGCCAGCCGGCCAAGCCTGGCGGAGCAATTGGTCACCACGCCCAGCCGATAATCCTGCCGCAGGCGGACCAGTGTCGCGGCGGCATCCGGCCAAGGCTGGAGATCGAGCCAGTTCCGGTCAAGCTGATGCGCCAGGTCCGCCGTCAGCCCGACGTTCTGCGCAGCCTGCGCCACCAGCTCTTCATACGGCTGGTAAGCGCCGCAGCCGTAGGTCAGCCGCAGGTATTCGGCACGCCAGGCGCGCCCCGCCTGTTCCGATCCGGCGGCACGGTCCCAGACCGACCAGGAATCCAGCAATGCGGTCAGCAGGTCGAACAAGATTGCCTGATATTTTTTCGCCATGTCAGCCTCGATCCAGTTGGTATGGCGGGATTATCGATCGTATTTTCAAGACTGTGGTTAAATGAAATACATGGCTAACTTAAGTTTTACTTAATAATGATACCGATCGACGATATCCGCTTTTTCATGATCGTGGTGAGAACCGGCAGCCTTGCCGCCGCCGCGCGCGAGATCAACGTCACCGCTTCGGCCGTGACCCAGCGCCTGCAGCAGCTCGAAGCCAGGCTGGGAGTCCGCCTGGTCGACCGCTCCACGCGGAACATGTGCCTCACCGACGAGGGCCAGCTGCTGGCGGAAGAAGGCGCGGCGATTTGCGAGCAGAACGATATCCTGTTTGAAAAGCTGAAAGCACGGCAAGGCATTGTTGCCGGGCACCTGCGCATCAACGCCCCGTTCGGCTTTGGCCGCCGCTACCTGACGCCGCTGGTGGCGCAGTTCCAGAGCGACCATCCCGGCGTCAAGGTTTCACTGACCCTGCTCGACCGCATCAGCGCCGGCGAGGCACACAAGGCCGACATCACGTTCCACATCGGCGCCCTGGCCGATTCCAGCCTGGTGCGCTACAAGATCGGCGCCAACGCCAGGATGCTGTGCGCGTCCCCATCTTATATCCGGCGCGCGGGATCGCCGGCCGATCCGCAGTCGCTGGCCCGGCATCAATGCCTGGTGCTGCAGGAGAACGACGAAGACGTGGGCTTGTGGAAGTTTTCCAAGGGAGCGCTTCAGCATAGCGTGCGCGTAGATCCGATCCTGAGCTCCAACGATGGCGAAGTGGTGCATCAATGGGCCCTGATGGGAAAAGGCATCATGATCCGTTCCGAATGGGACGTCGCCGAAAATATCCGGCGCGGCAAGCTGGTCGCCCTTCTCCCGCAATGGAACCTGGCGCCCGCCGATGTCATCGCGCTGGTGCCGCAACGCAAGGGCATGTCGGCACGGGCGAAGAAATTCATCGAATATGCGATCCGGCAGTTCGGGCCGGTGCCGCCTTGGCGGGCCAAAGTGGACGGCAAGACCTAGCTTAAGAAGGCAATCCAGGAGCAGGACAGTGTCGTTTATCCATTTGAATTGTAGCTGGCGACTGGCCGCCAGGTAGTTACCAGGTTTTTCAGGATGGTTATGTCTGCGGCCTTGTCCAGGTTCTCGGCTTGCAGGCCGTTCAATTGAGTTGTCATCAGGTCCAGCACACTGTCCACCAAAGGAATCAGCTGGGATTCTGCGGCATCGACTTCTTCGCCTATCTCCTTGATGATCGCCAAATGGAGCTTGCCGGTTTCAGTGGAGTCGTCAAGCCCCTCGCCTGAAGTTTTATCCGCCAGCGTTGAATAACTTCCGAAACGCGTTGCCGCCCTCGCGCTTGCGCCTTCCAGTCCAAGCCGCCTCGCGTTGATCAGCTGCACTTGCTGGTACCAGGCCGAATCGTATTCGGCAGAGCCATCTTCTGGATCGTCGATTTTATTCCAGTCCGCGTCATAGCCACTGTCTTCGCCTCCCGCAAGGGCAAGGTTCTGTGCCACCCATGCACTCCATTGCTCGGCTTCGTCGAAATTGCCGAATTCTTCCGCCGCGGCGTCACGTGATATCTCGGCAGCTTCCTTTCGCGGCAGGAGATTTTCATTCTTGTGGCCGAGCCAATCGGTCTTGTGTTTTTCCGCTGCCTCAGCTTTTCTCTTGCAATCTTCTATCTCGGCTTTCTTCGCCGCCACCAATGCGACAGCACTTTGCAAGGGAGCATCGATAGCCGCCCCGCCCGCCAGCGATGCCGTCTTGCGCAGGAATTCTGCGTATCGTATCCCGGTGGTGATGGTCAATGATTTGAGATAATCCAGGCGGTTGAGTTTGTTTTCCTGCGAATCCTGCTTGAAGTAGCCAAGCCTGACCGGCTTGCCTTGCTGCGCCAGGAAGGCATTCTCCGAGGTCCCGACCCACGCCCCGCTCCCGGTATCCAGGGTCGGCTTGAGCCCGATGTTTTCGGCCTCTTCCAACTGCATGTAATAGCTCAGCGTATGCTCTCCGGAAATCGAATCGATCCTTACCCACTGGTCGCTGACCGGCGCGCCGTCTATATCCTTGTACCGGTCTTTGGCGTGGCCTTTCAAGTGGCGCAGGGCATGGTTGAATTCGTGGCCCAGATAAATATCCTGGTTGCCTTCGCGCGTATAGTCGCCTTCCGGCAATCCTTTGGCCGGCAGGACAGCCGTGCTTTCACCCCTGACGTTCATGAAGACAGTATGCTTGGCAGGGTCGTACTGAGGAGGCACTGCAGAGGAAAAATCGAAAAAAAACTGCTGTTCGTCATTGATCAGGTTCTTCAGCAAGGTGCCGCCGCTGGTCGCGCTCGCCCCTATGCTCGCCTCCCAAGTACCGGCTCCCGCGTCTGCCAGGGTAATTGCGGCGGAACCCGCCAGACTGTTTAACTGCTCTAGCGCCAGGTCTTTATCCGCCTCCTCGCCTTTAAGGGTGAGTTTTCTCTGGATGACGGACATGCCGTCCGCTTGCGCCAATGGCATCCGCTGAACGGCCATCGACTGGCTGGTTGATGGCTTGACACCATGGAGAGATCGGCTGCCGGCCTGGACAGCTTTTGCTCCCATCGTATCCGCTTCACGTTCCAGTTCCGCATCATCATTGACCGGCGCACCTTGTTTCATTTGCAGCGTGGGTTTTACCCTGCCCTGTTTCTGCTGCACCACGTGCCAGGCTTCATGCGGCAAATGTTTTTGCTGGCCGGGAGCCAGGTGGATCTCGCTGCCCGCGGCATATGCGTGCGCCTGTACAAGTGCCGGCAGAGAGGAGTTGTAATGGACATTGAGGCCATCCAGCGCTATCCCGGACAGGTTTTCGATACCGTACTTCAAGCGATCGGGAAGGCCGGTGCGGACGGTCCTGGCTGGAGGCACACCGGCAGCCGGCGCTCCGCCTTGCGCTGCCGGCAGGCCTGTAGCGCGCCTCTGAAGAGCGCTGCCGGCATAGTGGTAATTGTCCATTGCCACCAAGCCGGCGCTGTCGTCATGCGATACGCAAGGCTGCTCAGGAAAGCTGTCTTGTGCAACAAGCTGCGGCAGCGGGGCTAGCGGTCTCATTTTCTGCATGCCTGGCGCCCCTTGTCCGGTAAGGCCGATTGAGCTATCACAAGGAAATGTACGGTGATTCCAGCCAAAAAACAATCACAACAGCAGGTGACCCGCTTCGCGGCGGGGGAACCTGCAACAGGACTGACGCTACCGCAGATGCTCTGCCGCTTTCCCGGCACGACCTGTCAAATTTAACAGGTGCATCGGAGAATCGCATAATACAGATCGCGTTCTGGCCGGAGAAGCAGTACGTTCTTTGCATCAATTCCATTGGATTTCCGACGCGGAGGACGGCCAGCATGCAAAAGATAACGCTGCCTCAGGCATCGCTGCCGATTGTGAAAAGCGCCGCCGCTCTACGGCCCGACGTGCTCGCCGACGGATGCAACGACCTCACCGCGATGGGCGCTTATCGATATGCAAGCTCCCCGCTCCAGAGGCGGGCGGATATTGCCCATGAAGCGGCTCCAGCGAGTTCGATACCTGCCCAAATCAATCGCACCGGCCTTCCCGATCGCTTAAAAAACAGTATCGAAAACCTGATCTGGCTCCGGGACAGCAAAAGCATCTGCCGCACGAAGCCTGGCATGTGATACAGCAGCATCAGGGGCGGGTCAAACCTACGATCCAGCTGATCTATCAAACCACATCCCAATATGGTGGGGTGCCGAAAGCCCCGCGCAACGCCATGACAAGTTCTTGAAGTTTTTTGGAGGCCCTACGGCCCTCGGGGTGCGCAACATAAATCATTTCTTCTGCGGCTTCACTTCCAACGTCAACCCTGACGAGCGCTCCTTTTTTGACGTCTTCTCCGACAATAAAGCTTGGCAGAAGTGCCAAGCCTAGACCAGCCAACGCAGCATCTCTCATCATGTCGCCGTTGTTGACCCTCAACGAAGCCGGTGGCCGGACGAAGGCATCTGGGCGCAAGTCTAGAAACCGCCAGTCAGCGACGTTTCGATTTGTATAGTAAATGGCTCTGTGGCCACCTAAGGCGTCGAGTGTCGTCGGTTTTCCGTAATGCTTTAGGTACTCTGGGGATGCCACAAGAAGCCGCCTGCTCGGGGCGATTGGCAACGCGACAAGTCGGGAGTCTTCGACCGTACCATGCCGTATGACGGCATCATACCCGTCGGCCGCGGCGTCAACTCGCCGGTCGTCCAATTCCAATGTGAGCGAAATTCCGGGATGCTTCGACAAAAAAGGGTACAGCGCTGGGCCAAGATGCATGCGCCCAAATGTGACTGGGGCGGACAATCGCATCGGTCCGCTCAAAGTGCCGCGTCGCTCCGAAACCTCTGCCACTGCGTCTTGAACCTCCCAAACGATGCGGCTCGCCCTTTCGAAGAACGCTATCCCATCCTCCGTCAGGCTGAGTTTGCGCGTTGTTCGGTGAAACAACGGCGCCCCAAGACTTTGCTCAAGTCCGGCGAGCCGTTCGCTGACAACCGACTTTGAAAGGTGCAGCCTCCTGGCTGCTGCACTGATAGAGCCAGCTTCCGCTATAGCAACAAAGTTCGTAATCCCGTCCAGCTTGACCATGCGTCCTCCGGCGCCCATGCGGTGTGTGCTGCGACCAAATCAATCCGGTAGTGCAACTTCAATTGTTCGATTATACCGAACACAAATTCCTTTAGTTGCCCACTTATCCAAACAGACTTCGACTACTACACTGAGTTCAGTAATTCATTTTTCTTTAATCACTTTCTAGGAGATTCAAATGAGCAAGCGACTTGAGGGCAAGGTTGCCATCATTACCGGCGCAAGTTCGGGCATCGGCTTTGCAACTGCACAACTGTTTGCCGCTGAAGGAGCCAAGGTTGTCGTTGGAGCGCGCCGACAGGCCGAGCTAGACCAATTGATCGGCCAAATTCGCAGCGCGGACGGCCAAGCCGTGGCTCTGGCCGGCGACGTTCGGTCCGAGGAGTACGCCAAAGCGCTGGTGGCGCTGGCGGTCGAACGCTTTGGGCGCCTGGATATCGCATTCAATAATGCCGGCACTTTGGGTGAAGGCGGCCCCTCCACTGACGTCTCCGAAGCCGGTTGGACGGACACCTTGGCAATCAACCTGACCGGCTCCTTCCTCGGCGCCAAGCACCAAATTGCCCAGATGCTGAGGAACGGCGGCGGCTCGCTCATCTTCACTTCCACCTTCGTGGGCCATACCTTTGCTTTTCCTGGGGTCGCCGCCTATGCTGCAAGCAAGTCCGGCCTCATCGGTCTGACTCAGGCCCTGGCTGCCGAGTTCGGTCCCCAAGGAGTGCGCGTCAATGCGGTACTGCCCGGCGCTGTGGACACCGACATGTATCGCGGCATGAATAACACTCCTGAAGCGCAATCTTTCGTGACCAACTTGCACGCTTTGAAGCGCGTCGCCACGCCCCAGGAGCTGGCTCGGTCCGTCCTGTACCTCGCTTCGGACGATTCATCCTTTGTCACCGGCACCGCATCCCTTGTGGATGGCGGCGCCTCGATTACACGCACCTGAACCCAAGGAGAACAACATCATGCTCAGCACTTTTAATCGCGCCCTTGGTGCCAGCCTTTTTGCAGTCGCCGCGCTGACCGCTTCGCTGCCGGTACACTCTGAACCCAAACCGTATCCGGCGAACTTCAAAACAGAAAGCATCAATACGGATGGCGCCACGATTCACGTACGTGTCGGCGGTGCCGGGCCCGCCGTTGTTCTCATCCACGGCTTTGGAGACACCGGAGACATGTGGACGCCAATGGCGATTGCTCTTGCCAAGGACCACCGGGTGGTTGTCCCCGACCTGCGTGGCATGGGGTTGTCTTCCAAGCCCGAGGGCGGCTACGACAAGAAAACCCAGGCTGGCGACATCCGTGCGGTCTTAGACAAACTCGGCATCGACAAAGCGGACATCGTTGGTCACGACATCGGCACCATGGTGGCCTACGCTTATGCAGCGCGCTACCCGGAGAAGACCACGAAGCTGGTGGTGATGGACGCACCAGTGCCAGGCGTGCCTCCTTGGGAACAAATTGTCCGCCTGCCGGTGCTGTGGCACTTTGACCTCGGCGGTAAGGACATGCTGCGCTTAGTCCAGGGACGTGAGCGCATCTACCTCGACCGGTTCTGGAATGATTTCGCCGGCGATGCCAGCAAAGTCGATGAGGCCACACGCGTCCACTACGCGAAGCTCTATGCTCGCCCCGGCGCCATGAAAGCGGCCTTTGCCCAGTTCCAGTCAATCCGTAAAGACGCTGACGACAATGCCGAATCCGTGAAGACCAAACTCGGCATGCCGGTCCTGGCAATTGGCGGCGAGAAGTCCTTTGGTGCGAACGAAGCTGCGGTCATGCGCAACGCCGCAACTAATGTCACTGAAGTTGTAGTGCCCGGTTCCGGTCACTGGCTGATGGACGAGGCACCTGCAGAGACTGTGAAGACGGTGCAGTCCTTCCTCAACACGAACTGACATAGTTCAATGAAGGGACGTGCGCCAACGAGGGTGCTCGTCTTTCCATGTGCGTAACCCATATCCGGCTCGTATGTCCTGGCACACAAACATTAACGAATCAATTCGATTAGGTGGAATGGTTGAATGACCGCGGCTGGCACCGGCCATTCCCGGTCAGCACCAGTTCGCGAACACTCTCCCGCGACAATCACTCCCGCTCGTCGCTCGCCAGGATCGCCCGAAGCTTCTCTTCAAATACCTCCGGCGGCTGGCCGCCCGAGATCAGGTAGCGATCATTCACGATGACTGCGGGCACGCTGCTGATGCCGCGCTGGGCCCACAGCGTTTCCTCTTCCTTCACTTCCTGAGCAAACCGATCCGATGCCAGTACTTCGTCGGCTTCGGCGCCATCCAGGCCGGCTTGCCTGGCAAGTTCCGCCAGCACATTCCTGTCCGCGATGTTTTTCCCGTCGGTGAAATAGGCTTTGAGCAAGACCAGTTTGAGCGTTGCTTGCGCATTCTTCTCTTTCGCCCAGGCAAGCAGACGATGCGCGTCGAAAGTGTTGTAGACACGACTGGCGTCATCCCGGTTCATGGTGAAACCGACGGCAGCCGCCCTGGCCCGGATCTGTTCACGGTTGATGCGCGCCTGATCGGCGGTGATGCCGTATTTTTCGGTGATGTGTTCAAGTTATTCCTGCCCGGCTGCGGGCATACCAGGGTTGAGCTCGAACGGGTGGACGGTGAAGTCGACGTGCGTCTCCGGAGCGAGGCGTTCGAGCGCGATATTGAGACCCGCCAGCCCGATAGCACACCAGGGGCATACGACATCGGAGACGAAATCGATTTTCAAAGCGTTATTCATGGCAATACCTCATGGCATGGCACCTGTCGTCAGGTGGCGTTAATGGATGAAGATATTGTAAGTCGGATGTGCGAGCGTCATCCGGGGGTGTCGCAGAGATGTCCGTATATGGACTCCATTTCTACGAATCCGTCCGTTTCATTCGAGGCGTCATGGCATGCCTTATCACCGTTGCCGTCAACGAGATTCGGCCTTATGCAAATAGACTGTGAAAGGATGCACGGAAGCTTGGGGCAAGAGCAGCCCTATGGCTCCACGATGAT
This sequence comes from Collimonas rhizosphaerae, assembly GCF_038896935.1. Taxonomy (NCBI): domain Bacteria; kingdom Pseudomonadati; phylum Pseudomonadota; class Betaproteobacteria; order Burkholderiales; family Oxalobacteraceae; genus Collimonas; species Collimonas rhizosphaerae. The sequence continues at coordinate 226,965 of NZ_JBANDC010000001.1, read as the reverse complement.
AGTCACCATGAGTTGCAACGTGAACAAGCATTTCCTCGCGCAACATGCATCCTGACACGCCGTCCGTGAACGTAAACTGGAGGCTTTCCGAAAACCGTTCCGCTGCCAATTTCCCGATATATTCCACATACCAGCGGTCTGATTTAACCACCGCAGAGCGTAGCTCCTCGATTGTCGGTGTCTCCGGCGTGTTAATTCCTGTGTAGCCGGGCATTTCCCCTGACAGATGGGCAGCAAAGATGCGATCAACGATGTATATGTGGTTTAAGAGGCGAATCACAGAGTGTCGTTCCGATTGGCGAGCCGCTGCATCGACCTTTGCGAGTTCAGTAAAGAGTCCCTCGTTGGCCCAAGCTTTATACTTGAAGACCGAAAGCAGTAAGGTTTGTGCGCTCATGTACAACCTTTCTGGAATTGCGTCCGCTAAAGGCAAGTACCGGTTGCTGCAGGCTCAGGTCCGAAATGCCCTCTGCGCCGATTTGATCTGATCGACTGCGGCGGACCTCGTTGACCACGCAGTACGCCATGATCAACTGATACCTGCTTGCCAGGCAAGCAAACGACCCAATGCAGACTTCGCATCAAGATTTTTAGACGATCCTGCATCATCTTTGCGGCTTAAGCTCAATTGTTCTTCCTTTTTTGCGTAGAAATATTATTTGAGCTATCACTCCAACGATAAGAATGACGAATAGACCGCCCTGAGATCCAAGAAGAAGTGGAGACTTTAGGTCAGTTACGAATGGATGGCCGTCCGGAACGCGGCGTAGCGTCTCGCTTACGGTGGGAACCATCAATAAGAACGCAGTAAGGCTGAGGCTAATGGTTTCGATGTAAATAGCCGCTCGCCCAACGGAAGTAATGTGGGCTATTCCGTAACCCGTCACCAAAAGCAAAATCGTAGCAGTGGCAATGCCATAGCTCACTGGCTGATGTGCGACAAGAAATACCGTAGTCGCGCCTATTAGCATCGAAATAAAGTACGCAATACCCGGAGCACTGCGAGGTGCAATCCTGCCATGCCGTACAAACATGTAGATGACTAAAGGTATGGCAGGTAGGCTGCCAATTGTATGTAACCAGCCTAGAGGCGTTATCCCAAACATAATGATTCCTTTCGTATATTGACAAAATGATGCTGCTAACCAAAAAAATCCAAGCCCCTGAAAGCTACCTACTAGTTGGCAGGTAATTGGGCGAAATTAAGTTCCACTTAAGAAATTTCAGATTTACAGAAGACGCTTCAGCAGTGGATGGGTTATTGCGCCGAATATCTTCGCGTCGTCGTAAGCGCGTGCTGAGAGCATTGCGCCATGAACCGTGGCCATAAAACTTTCGGCTTCGATTTTGGCTGACGTTGTTAGTCGAATGCGGCCTTGTGCTACGCCACGCTCCAGGACAGAGGTCAACCAGGTCGATAGAGTCCGAAAATGGGCTCGTACTTCGAGCGCAACTTCTTCGGGAAGAACTGGTAATTGAGTTGCGAGCAATGCGCACACGCAGAACGGAGCAGTAGCGTCAGCGATGCAGGACTCCCAATAATGAATGTACGCACGAAGCTGCTCAACTGGTTCAGGGACGTTACGCTCCAATTCCGCCAGTCCCAGCTGAACCTGCTCTCGATAGTTAACTATAAGTGCTCGAACCAAATTGGATTTGGTTGGGAAGTGATGATGAATGGTCGCATTGCGTACTCCAACCACTTTGGAAATGTCGGCGTAGCTGAAGCCGTTATAGCCACCGGAAATTATCAGTGAACGGGCGCAATTTATGATTTCGTCGGACGTGTTATTGGGTTTCATTCCAGGCACTCTACATACTAGTAGGTAGCTTGTCAAGGCGTTTGACTTACTATTATTATTTCCACAATGGATCGGATCGCAGTGATTACCAATGCCCGAGCAGACTGACTACTTTCGACTGTGGATTCAACCGGTGGATTGAGCTCTATCTACCAACACTGATGTATTTGCTCGGAAATATTATTAGCCCCAGAAATACGACAAGAAAAAGTACTGTGTCCATAGTTCATCTTTCAAGCTATTAAATGACTATGGCGTCGGCGCCAAACAACGGCCCGCCAAGCACGCTATATCTCGCGCACATGTCTGACCGCTTTCTGGAAAATTTGTAACTGGCCGCTTCTGGCCGGCTGCAGACGTTTGACAGATTGTATTAATCTGGATTGAAGGCGGCTGCCAATTGCTTATGGTCTCCTCATATTTTTATGCTTGACTTACCAAATGGATACGATAATAATATCCGTTATGGCATCGATAAATACTCAGTTTTCAATTGCGGTTCATGTGTTGGCGGCGATCGCCCACTATGAAACGTCTTTTACGTCTGAAGTTTTAGCCGGCAGCGTGAATGCGAACCCGATTTTTGTTAAGAGAATCCTGGCGAAGCTCTCAAAAGCGAAGTTGGTCAAAGCCACTGTTGGTAAAGCAGGGGGCTACACGCTTACTAAAAATCCAAAAGACATTTCGCTATTAAACATCTCACATGCAATAAACCCTCCTGATGTTTTTGCTATCCACACCTATGAGAAAAAGGAATGGTGCGTAGTGAGCAGTAATATCAAGGAAGTGATGGGCGAGGTTCTGGTCGGTACGCAGAAAGCTGTTGAGAATGATTTGAAGCAGACCACACTAGCAGATGTTGTTTCAAAAATCAGGAACAAATCTCGTTAGCGTTTTTTTTGATCTAAATAGATACTTTAATAGTATCTACAACATAAGCGAAAGGCAGCGAATTTTATGAAAATCGGATTTATCGGAGCGGGAAACGTAGCCCAAACATACGCTAAGTACTTGGTACGGTATGGGCACGAGGTTGTGCTTAGCAACAGCAGAGGGCCGGATTCGTTAAACGAACTCGTGCGTGGTATCGGCTCGAATGCCAAAACAGGCACTGTCCAGGAAGCAGCGATGCAAGATATCGCGATCTTATGTGTCCGGTGGGAGCAGGCAAAGCAGGCGCTCGCCGAGGTTTCGGATTGGAGTGGGCGGATTCTTGTCGACGCGACAAATCGACCTTCCAGCGAGGACGCCGAGGGCAAGACTTCGAGCGAGATCATCGCAAGTTATGCGCCTGGGGCTGGAGTCATCAAGGCGCTCAATACGCTCGTCATGAATTGGATGCCAGCCCCCTCAGAGAACGACCGCAAATTGGTTCTGTTTATGTCGGGCGACGATAAAGCCGCGAAGCAGAAACTAGCGCGCATTCTCGACGAAGCCGGCTTTGCCCCGGTGGATCTTGGGGGGCTGATTGAGTCTGGAAGACTCCAGGAATTCGGCGCTCCCTTAAGCGGACTTCACATGGATCTGATCAAGCGAATGAATTCCTGAATCCAAAGTATAACGATTAACGTTTAAAGGTGAAAACAATGAACAACGGCACAAAAAAATTAGCAGGAAAAATCGCGGTCATCACAGGCGGCAATAGTGGCATGGGCTTGGCCACAGCCAAGCGCTTTGTCGAAGAAGGTGCGCATGTCGTGATCACCGGGCGAAGAGAGAAAGAGCTGGCTGAAGCCGCAGCTTTCATCGGGATAAACGTGACGACGGTCGCAGGCGACGTCTCGAACTTAGAAGATCTCGACCGTCTCTATGCCGTTGTGAAAGAGAAGCATGGCCACATCGATATTCTCTTTGCGAACGCAGGCGGAGGAACAGTCGCGCCGCTTGCAACGGCGACCGAGTCTCATTTCGACAAGATCTTCGATGTCAACGTAAAGGGATTATTCTTTACCGTGCAAAAAGCTCTTCCCCTTTTCAAAGATGGCGGCTCGATCATCCTAACCTCTTCAAACGCAAACGTACTGGGTGTGCCAGCCTTTACTGCCTACGCCGCTAGCAAGGCAGCCGTGCGCAGCTTCGCGCGCGGCTGGACGATGGAGCTAAAGGATCGCAAGATTCGCGTGAATTCGATGAGTCCGGGCCCAATCGAAACTCAAGCTTTGGAGAAGGCGGGCCTCACAGCTGAACAGGCAGAACAGGCGGCAGCTCAGTTCGCCTCGCAAGTTCCGCTCGGCCGCAGAGGCAAGCCCGAGGAAATCGCTGCCGTCGTCGTGTTCCTTGCTTCCGATGAAAGTTCATATATCACCGGTGTGGATCTCGCCGTCGATGGGGGCATGGCGCAGGTCTGACATGAAGATGTCTTCGGCACATGACAGCGACTCACCGGGCGCCTGAGACAAGAGTCTGCTGATTAGCTGTTGAGAAGAATTCTATCGAACCAAAATAAAACGGCGGATGATCCCACGAACATCCGCCATTTTTTAATTCACACGTTCATCTAACGATCGAACAAGCAAAGACGATAATATCGATGAAATCGACGCCATCTTGAAAGCTTGTATACAGCCACAGGAATAAAGCTTGGGAAATCCGTATTTCACAATCCCCTTCACGGCGGACCCTGGACCGGGACGAAGCCGATAACGTGGCGACGCAAATGGGGCATACCGATACCACGATGGTCATGCGCACATGTGGGAAGTGGATCGGTGCTGGCTGGATGAGGACCGTAGACGGCGACTTGAAGTCATTTTCACCCAAATTCACCCCAAACGCAAAAACGAATTTCCCGTTTTCGGCTGAGACCCGCATGGATATTGACTTTGAATTGGTGGGAAGTACAAGTTTCGAACTTGTGACCTATCGCGTGTGAGGCGATCGCTCTACCCCTGAGCTAACCTCCCGGAGAGGCCGCTATTATGACATAGAATTTCCAGTAAATAAAGCAGGCGCCGCGATGATGCAACACATTTCCCGGCCCCTGCTCCGCCAGCCTTATTGGCGCTTGGCTTCCAGCACTCCTTTTACCTCGCGGATCACGGCCAGCGCCTTCTGCAGCTGGGCGGTGGACGCGATTTCGGCGGTGAACGCCATCCGCGCGTGCGCCTTGGCGCTTTGGGTGCTGACGCCGATGACGTTGATTTTTTCGCGCAGGAACACTTCCGAAATATCCCGCAGCAAGCCCTGGCGGTCGCTGGCCAGCACGAAAATATCGACCGGATAAACGGTTTCCGCTTCCGGCGCGCCCCAGGTGGTCTGGATCACGCGTTCCGGCGCCTTGATGCGCATCTCGGCGAAATTCTTGCAGTTTTCACGATGGATGGAAACGCCTTTGCCGCGCGTGATGAAGCCGACCACCGGGTCCGGCGGCGCCGGTTTGCAGCACTTGGCCAGCTGCGTCATCAAGCCGTCGGTGCCTACTACCAGCACCCCTGACCTGCCGCCGTGCGCCACGCTGGAAGCGCGGCTCTTGCGGGTGATCGCGGCTTCTTCCAGTTCGCTGCCATGCTCGGCCAGCTTGGCGCCAGGATCGTCGTGCAGGGCTTGCTCAACATGGCGCAGGCTGAATTCGTCCTTGCCCAGCGCCAGCAGCAGGTCTTCCAGCTTGGCGAATTCAAGCTTGCGCGCCAGCTCTTCCAGGTTGACCGCGGTCTTGCCTTCGCGCTGCAAGGTCTTGTCGAGCAGGCTGCGGCCGGTGGCCAGGGTTTCCTGCTGTTCGATGGCGTTGAACCAGGCGCGCACCTTCGAGCGGGTACGCGCGCTGGCGGCGTAACCCGGCGTCAGCCAGTCGCGCGAAGGGCCGGAACCGCCGGGCGCGTTCTTGGCGGTGATGATCTCCACTGTCTGGCCATTCTTCAACGGCGTATTCAGCGGCACCATGCTGCCGTCCACCCGCGCGCCGCGGCAGCGATGGCCGACATCGGTATGCAGGTAGTAGGCAAAATCGATGGGCGTGGCGCCGCTCGGCAGTTCGATCACGCGCGCCTGCGGGGTCAGCACGTAGATGTGGTCGTTGAGCGTGGCTTGCTTGAGCTTTTCCAGCCATTCGCGGCGGCTGTCCTCTTGCTCGACAACGGCATCCACCACCTCGCTTTTCCAGGCCAGCAGCTGACGCAGCCAGGCGATCTTTTCGTCGTATTTCTGCGCAGAGAAATTGGAACCGCCGGCTTCCTTGTAGCGCCAGTGGGCGGCGACCCCGTATTCGGCGAAATGGTGCATTTCGTTGGTGCGGATCTGCACTTCCAGGGCCCGGTCGTCGTCGGCCAGCACCACCGTGTGCAAGGACTGGTAACCGTTCTGCTTGGGCCGCGAGATGTAGTCGTCGAATTCTTTCGGGATCGGGATCCAGATATTGTGGACGATGCCCAGCACCGTGTAGCAAGTCTTGACGTCGTCGACGATCACGCGGAAAGCGCGCACGTCGTACAGCTCGGAAAAATCGAGCTCCTTGCCTTGCATCTTGTTCCAGATGCTGTAGATGTGTTTCGGCCGGCCCGATACTTCGGCCTTGATGTCGGCCGCCGCCAGTTCGCTGCGCAGGCGCGTGATGGCGGCGTCGACAAAACCTTCGCGCTCGATGCGCCGCTCTTCCAGCATCTTGGCGATGCGTTTGTAGGTGACCGGATCGATGAAGCGGAACGACAGGTCTTCCAGCTCCCACTTGAGCTGCCAGATCCCGAGCCGGTTGGCCAGCGGCGCATACAGGTCCAGGGTCTCGCGCGCATACCGGCTGGTGCGCTCGTTTTCCATCTTGTGTTCGGCGAAATAGCGCAGCGCCGTCACGCGCGAAGCCAGCCGCACCAGCACCACGCGCATGTCGGTCGCCATCGCCAGCAGCATCTTGCGCAAGGTTTCCACCTGGCTGGCAGCCTGCTGGGCGGCGTTCTTGCCGCGCATGACTTCCTGCGGCAAGCCGAAGGTAAAGCCGTGCAGCCGCATCAGCTGGCGGATGCCGCCGACCAGGTCGGAGATCTCCTTGCCGAAGCGCTGTTCGATGGTATCGGCGTAACTGGCGTCGAGCAAAGGCAGCTCAAACAGCAGGCCGGCGATGCGGGTTTCGACATCGGTATCGAGCAGCGCCAGGATGCTGGTCACGCCCTGCGAGAAATCGAGCGTGCTCTGGCCGGTGGTGATGACATTGTCGGCGTATAGCGGCTCGACGAACGCCAGCGCGTCGAGCACGCGCGCGCTATCCTCGGCACTCAAGCCGGCGGTGCACAGCTGGATTTGCGTAGCGCGTTGTGTTGCAGTGAGCGAAACCATGCTTACATCTTTATTTTTGTGCTGCGACCACGATAATTTCTATCAGGATTTCCGAACGCGCCAGCTTGGCTTCCACCGTTGCCCGCGGCGGTGCGTTGTCGGCCGAAACCCAGCTGTCCCAGACCGCATTCATGCCATCGAAATCCTTGACGTCGGCCAGGTAGATCTGGCAGGACAGGATGTGATGCTTGTCGCTGCCGGCTTCGGCCAGCAGGCGGTCGATATGGCCGAGCGATTCGCGCGTCTGGCCCTCGATGTTCTGGGTGGTGTCTTCGGCCAGCTGGCCGGCCAGGTAGACCGTGCCGTTATGGATGGCGACTTCCGAAAGTCTCTTGCCGACGTGCAGGCGCTGGATAGTCATATTTCGTCTCCTCAATTGAACATTAACAAATCAGCCGATCAGGAAATCGGTGACGACTTTTATCTGGTCGATATGCAAAAAGGTTGGAGCATGGCCGACGCCGGCCAGTTCCACCAATTTGGCTTTTGGTCCGCTTTCCGTCATGATGCGGGCCGTCTCGGGCGACAGCAGGTCGGATTCGGCGCCGCGCACCAGCAACGTGGGGCAAGTGATCGCCTGGTACGCTTTCCACAGCAGCTGTTCGGACAGCCTGAAGGTTTCTTCGCTGGTCGAAATGAAAGGCTGGGCCAGTTTCAAGTCGTAGTGGCGGATCCACTGGCCGTCCGCGTTCTGGCGCAATACATCGCTGGCCAGCTTGTGCCATTCGGCGTCGGTATGCGGGCCGAACGAGGCCGAGATGGCGCGCACATAGGCGGCCGCTTCGTCGAACGTGGCAAAACGCATGTCGGCGCCGATATAAGCGCCGATGCGCCCCATCGCCTCGGCATTCAGGCTCGGGCCGATGTCGTTCAGCACCAGCTTGCGTATCGGGTTTTCCGGCAGGGACGCCAGGCCGATGCCGATCAGGCCGCCCATCGAGGTGCCGACCAGGTCGACGGTTTCGGCATTGAGCCGGGCCAGCAAGGTGACCACATCGTTCAGGTACTGCGGCAGCACATAATATTGCGGGTCGCGCAGCCACCCGGAACGGCCGCGGCCGACCACGTCCGGGCACACCACCCGGTAGGTATCGCACACCGTGCGCGCCAGCTGGTCGAAATCGTCCGATACCCGGGTCACGCCATGCAGGCACAGCAGCACATTCGGATTATGCGGATCGCCCCATTCCTGGTAGGCCATTTTATGCAGGCCGGCGGGGGAAATACACTGGACAGATTTGTGGGTGGCGATGGTCATTGCAATCCCGTTGCGGTCGAACTTGATGGGTGGCGACAGGCAAAACGATGGTCGGACAATATGTTTTGCTTTGCGTATATGCAACATCTTATCGCATATGGCCCCACCCTTGCACGCTCCCGTACGCGGCGAAGTCCGAAAATCCCGCTAAAAAGCTGTTGCACGCCGCTCTCAAGCATATGACGCAATAAAAAACGGCGTTTGACACCTGGTGTCAAACGCCGCTTCCCTACGACTGCGTCCGGGTCATTGCGCCAGTGCGATCTCCAATGGCGCGCCAGTCTGTTCGATGATGTCCTGCTGGCTCACGCCCGGCGCCAGCTCGATCACTTTCAACCCTTGCGGCGTCACATCCAGCACGCCGAGGTCGGTGATGATGCGGTTGACGACGCCGACGCCGGTCAGCGGCAGGTTGCAGGCATCAAGGATCTTGTGCGAAGTCGAACCGTCCTTGGACTTGGCGACGTGCTCCATCAGCACCACTACCCTGCCCACGCCGGCCACCAGGTCCATGGCGCCGCCCATGCCCTTGACCATCTTGCCGGGGATCATCCAGTTCGCCAGGTCGCCGTTTTTGGAAACCTGCATTGCACCGAGGATGGCGATATTGATTTTGCCGCCGCGTATCATGGCGAACGAATCCGCCGAGCTGAAATACGAGGATCCGGGCAGCGAAGTCACAGTCTGCTTGCCGGCGTTGATCAGGTCGGGATCGACCGCGTCGTCGGTCGGGAACGGGCCGATGCCCAGCAGGCCGTTCTCCGACTGCAGCCAGACTTCTATCTCTTGCGGCACATGGTTCGCCACCAGGGTCGGCAAGCCGATGCCGAGGTTGACGTAAAACCCGTCCTGCAATTCCTTTGCCGCGCGCGCGGCCATTTCGTCACGTGTCCATGCCATGTCGTTCTCCGTATTCTCTAGGTTATGCAGTGCGGACAGTACGCTGTTCGATACGCTTTTCCGGCGTCGCATTGACCACGATGCGGTGGACAAATATGCCAGGCGTATGCACCTGGTCGGGATCGATCTCGCCGACCTCCACCAGATGCTCGACTTCCACCACGGTGATCTTGCCGGCCATGGCCACGTTAGGATTGAAATTGCGGGCAGTCTTGTTGAACACCAGGTTGCCGCTGCGGTCCGCCTTGTAGGCTTTGACCAGGGAAATGTCGGCCACCAGCGAACGTTCCATCACGTACTTGGCGCCGTCGAATTCGCGGATTTCCTTGCCTTCGGCGACCAGCGTGCCGACGCCGGTCTTGGTGAAAAACGCCGGGATGCCGGCGCCGCCGGCGCGCAGCTTTTCCGCCAGCGTGCCTTGCGGCGTGAATTCAAGCTCCAGTTCGCCAGCCAGGTACTGCCGTTCGAATTCCTTGTTCTCGCCGACATACGAGGCGATCATTTTCTTGATCTGGCGCGTCGCCAGCAATTGCCCCAGGCCGAAACCGTCGACGCCGGCGTTGTTCGATATCGCAGTCAGGTTCTGCACCGCCGAATTGCGCAGCGCCAGGATCAGCGCTTCAGGGATGCCGCACAGGCCGAAGCCGCCTACGGCGATGGTCTGGCCATCTTTGACTATGCCGGCCAACGCGCTTGCCGCGTCAGGATAAACTTTGTTCATGCCAATGCCTCCTGTTTGTGTAAACTCCAACTATTATTGCTTTGCGTGCAGTCTGTTAGCATATGACGAAGCGCTGCTTGCAACAATACCGTAAAAATACGAAACCAACACCAGACTGATCTGCCAAGTGCCATTGCCTAATTTAGCCGTCGATTATGAAACCATCTTTGCGCACGCGCCGATCGGCATGTGCGTCTCTGAACGCCGCATCATGCAGGTCTGCAACCTGGCGCTGGCGCGCATGTTCGGCTACCTGCCGGGCGAACTGAACGGCGAGTCGTTCAAGGTGCTGTACCCGACCCAGGACGAGTTCGAGCGCACCGGCGCCCGCATCGTACCGATCATGAACGCCAAGGGCATCTATTCCGACGAACGGATCATGCGGCGCGCCAACGGCGAGCTGTTCTGGTGCCACGTCACCGGCCACGCCCTGGTGCCGGAAGACACCCACGCCGCGGGCATCTGGACCTTTGAAGACCTGAGTGAAAAACGCCGCGCCTCATCCACGCTGTCGCCGCGCGAGCGGGAAATCGCGGCGCTGCTGGTGGAGGGCAAGACCAGCAAGCTGATCGGCAAGCAGATCGGCCTCAGCCCGCGCACGGTGGAGATGCACCGGGCCAACCTGATGAAGAAGTTCACGGCGTCGACCTCCAGCGAACTGGTGCACCGCCTGCTGGGCATTGCCCAGAGCGAAGGCGTTTAGTATTCAGGCCGCAGGCGCGGGATCGAGCAGCAACTTGCGCAGGTCGTCAGGCAGGGGCATCGATTTTTCCAGGTCGAAATCGACCCAGACGATCTTCGCCGTGCCTTCGGCAAACACCACTTCCGGCAAATCGGCGCGGCGGATTTCGTAGCTGGCCTCGAAACTGGAGCGGCCGACGGCGCCGATGTAGGATTTGACTTCGACTTCGCAGGGATATTTCAATTGCCGCAGGAAACTGCATTGGGCATTGACCAGCACCGGCCCGTGGCGCGCATTGAAATCGCTGCCGATCTGCTGCAGCCACTCGATACGAGCCTGCTCCATGTAGCGGAAATACACGGTGTTGTTGACGTGGCCGAGCGCATCCATGTCGCCCCAGCGCATGGCGATGCGCGTGGTATGGATGTGTTTTCTGTTTTCCATTGCCCTGACTTTCCTCAATACTGTAAATTGGCGTCCTGCAGGCGAGGAACAACACTAGCCTGCCTGCTAGCATTCTGCCGCAAAATCCCGGACAATTAGCACATCCGTTCGAAAATTAATTATAGGTAAAGAGACAATGACTCCAACCCAAGGGCAGAACCAGCAGAATCTCCTGGAACAATACGGTCCGCGCGAAGCCATGGAATATGACGTGGTGGTGGTCGGCGGCGGGCCGGCCGGCCTGGCGGCGGCGATCCGGCTGAAACAGCAGGCTGCCGAAAAAGGACGCGAAGTATCAGTCTGCGTGCTGGAAAAAGGCAGCGAAATCGGCGCCCATATCCTGTCCGGTGCGGTGATGGACCCGCAGGCGCTGACCGAACTGCTGCCAAACTGGAAAGAGCTGGGTGCGCCGCTGACCACCGAAGTCAGCGAAGACCGTTTCCTGTTCCTGACCGAGAAAAAAGCCTACAAGACGCCTAACTGGATGCTGCCGGCCTGCTTCCAGAACCATGGCAATTACGTCATCTCGCTGGCCAACGTGGTGCGCTGGCTGGGCCAGCAGGCGGAGATCCTGGGCGTGGAAATTTTCCCGGGCTTCCCGGCGGCCGAAGTGCTGTACAACGAGGATGGCTCGGTCAAGGGCGTCGCCACCGGCAACATGGGCGTGGACCGCCATGGCCAGCCTACCGATGCCTTCCAGCTGGGCATGGAGCTGCACGCCAAGTACACCTTGTTTGCCGAAGGCGCGCGCGGCCACCTGGGCAAGCAGCTGATGGCGAAATTCGACCTGAACAAGGGCAAGGATCCGCAAACCTATGCGATCGGCATCAAGGAATTGTGGGAAATCGATCCCAAGCTGCACCAGCCGGGCCTGGTGGTGCATACCGCAGGCTGGCCGCTGGATACCCAGACCTACGGCGGCTCTTTCCTGTACCACCTGGAAAACAACCAGGTTGCGGTCGGCTACGTGGTCGGCCTGGCTTACGAAAATCCCTACCTGTCGCCTTACGAAGAATTCCAGCGCTACAAGACGCATCCGGAAATCAGCAAATTTTTCCAAGGCGGCAAGCGCATTTCCTACGGCGCCCGCGCGATTACCGCCGGCGGCCTGCAATCGCTGCCCAAGCTGACTTTCCCCGGCGGCGCCCTGATCGGCTGCGACGCCGGCTTCCTCAACGCCAGCCGCATCAAAGGCAGCCACGCCGCCATCAAGACCGGCATGCTGGCCGCCAACGCTGCCTTCGAAGCCCTGGGCAACAACCGCCAGTTCGACGAGCTGACGGCCTATGGCGCGGCATTTGAGCAGTCCTGGCTGCACCAGGAACTGCACAAGGCGCGCAACTTCAAGCCGTGGATGAGCAAGGGCCTGTATCTCGGCACCCTGATGGTCGGCATCGACCAGGTCGTGTTCGGCGGCAAAGCGCCATGGACCCTGCGCCACACCCATGCCGACCATGAATGCCTGAAGCCGGCGGCCAATTACGCGCCGATCAAGTATCCGAAACCGGACGGCAAGCTGACCTTCGACCGCCTGTCGTCGGTGTTCATCTCCAACACCAACCATGCCGAAGACCAGCCGATCCACCTGACCTTGAAGGATCCGAACGTGCCGGTCAACGTCAACCTGCGCGACTATGCGGGGCCGGAAGCGCGCTACTGCCCTGCCGGCGTGTATGAATTCGTGACCAATGAAGACAATACCGAACGGCTGCAGATCAATGCGCAAAACTGCGTGCATTGCAAAACCTGCGACATCAAGGATCCGACGCAGAATATCGTGTGGGTGACGCCGGAAGGCGGCGGCGGGCCGAACTATCCGAACATGTGATGTGCGAAAAAGGCTGCGTATGCAGCCTTTTTTATGTCCCGCCCGCTTGCCGACGGATCTGGGGCAATCCCTATCCTGCCTTAAGGCAGCTTCCAATCGCCGGCGACAATTTTTTCAAGCCAGAACGTGCCGATCACGGTCTTGACGTCGGTGACCTTGCCTTCCCTCACCCAGTCCAGCATATCCGTCAGCGGCGCCTTGAAGACGTCCAGGAATTCGCCGTCGTCCAGCTTGCGCTCGCCGCCGGCCAGGCCGCGCGCCAGGTACAGCTCCAGATGTTCGTCGGAATAGGCAATCGCATTGTGGATGGTGCAGACGTGCTGCCATTCGGTAGCGGTGTAGCCGGTTTCTTCCAGCAATTCACGCTTGGCGCAGGCCAGGTGATCTTCGCCCGGATCGATCTTCCCGGCCGGATATTCGATGAACACGCGTTCCAGCGGATAGCGGTATTGCCGCTCAAGCAAGACCGTGCCGTCCTCGAACAGCGGCAGGATGACTACCGCACCGGGATGCTTGATGTATTCGCGCGTGGTCGCCTTGCCGTCGGGCAGCTGCACCGTATCGCGCTGCACTTTGAGGAAGTTGCCGTCATAGGCTTCGGCGCTGGCAATCCGGGTTTCTTTCAGGTGGCTATCCATGCGGGTACTCCGAGGGAAGATAAGGCAGACGAGAAGAAGATTGTAATGCAGGCGCTGGCCGGGCCGCCCGACGCCAGGCACGAAGCCGGTTCAGCGGTGCTTTTTCAGATAGCGCAGCACGTAGCCAGGATAGGCCAGCACCAGGAACATGCAGCCGGTTACGGCATAAAATTCCCAGCCCTGGCTAAAGGTATTGCCGATATTCGCTTCCAGCACATGGGCAAACAGACCAACCAGCGCATACAAGGCAAACAGCTCAAGCAAGCGCACCCAGACCGGCTTGGACGCCGCCTGGCCACCCGATTTGAGCGGCACCAGGGCAAACACGCGTTCGTTGATGAACGGCAGGTTGGCAGCCAGCAGCGCCAACAGGATCACGAACCAGCTGGAGAGAGAGGCATTCACGAAGTTACTGCACCACTCTGCCAAGGAAGGCGGTCAGGGTTTTCACGATGGCCGTGGTGGTGGCATCCATCAGCCAGCCTGGCCACAGGCCCAGCACCAGCACCGCCAAGCCGTTCAGGCTGAGCAATACCCGGACATCGAGGTGGGCCACGATCGGCGAGCTGTCTTGCGGTTCGTCGAAATACATCAGCTTGATGACGCGCAGGTAGTAGTAGGCGCCGATCAGCGAGAACAGTACCGCCACCACCACCAGCCACAGCTGGCCGCTGCCGGTGCCAAGCACGGCTTGCAGCACCGATAGCTTGGCGTAGAAACCCATCAGCGGCGGAATCCCCGCCAACGACAGCATCAGGACCAGCATCACCGCGGCGAACCACGGGCTGCGCTGGTTCAAGCCTTTGAAGTCGTCCATGTTTTCCGCTTCGAAACCGGAACGCGCCAGCAGCATGATGACGCCGAAAGTGCCGAGCGTGGTCATCACGTAAGTGATCGAATAGAACATGGCCGAGCTATAGGCATTGGCGGTCGAGAACAGGTTGCCGTCGACTACCCCGGCCAGCAGGCCGAGCAGCATGAAGCCCATGTGGGAAATGGTCGAATAAGCCAGCATGCGCTTGATATTGGTCTGGGCAATCGCGGTGATGTTGCCGATCGCCATCGACAGCACCGCCAGCACCACCAGCATTTGCTGCCAGTCGGTCGCCAGCGGCAACAGCGCTTCCACCAGCAGGCGGAAGCAGATCGCAAAAGCGGCCAGCTTCGGCGCGCCGCCCAGCAGCAGGGTGACGGCAGTCGGCGCACCCTGGTAGACGTCAGGCACCCACATGTGGAACGGCACCGCGCCCAGCTTGAACGCGAGGCCGGCGACAATGAACACCACGCCGAACACCAGCACGGTCGCGTTGATGCCGCCGGAGGATGCTGCACGGGTAACTTCGATCAGGTCGAGCGAACCGGTGGCGCCATACAGCATCGACATCCCGTACAGCAGGAAACCGGAAGCCATCGCGCCCAGCACGAAATACTTCATGGCCGCTTCGGTCGCATTGGCGCTGTCGCGCCGCAATGCCACCAGTGCATACAGCGACAGGGACATCAGTTCCAGGCCCAGGTAGATGCTGAGGAAATTGCTGCCCGAGATCATCACCATCTGGCCCAGCAGGGTAAACAGCGCCAGCGGGTAGAACTCGCCGCCGAGATGGCCGCTGACCATGCCGCGCTCGTTCACATAACGGCGCGAATACACCAGCGTCATCGCCACCGCCACGTAGGACACCAGCTTCAACAGGCTGCTCAAAGGGTCCGAGACAAACATGTTGTGGAAGGTATAGACCGTCTCCCCGCTCTGGAATGCGCCGAACGTCAGTACGAAACACACGGCCAGCACGGCCAGCGTCAGGTAGTAAGTGAGGTAGCGCTTGGCATCCGAAACAAACATATCGATCAGCAGCACGACAGACGTCGCGATCAGCAGAAAGATTTCCGGATAAACAGGGATCAGATTCATGTTATTCATTTATTTGCCGCTTATTTTTTATGCAACGCGTACGCTATGTAATCAGTTTAACTTGGTGACCGCGACATGCTTCAGCAGATCGGCCACCGACACTTGCATCGCATCGGTGAACGGCGCCGGATACACGCCCATCGCGATGACGGCAATCGCCAGCACGCCCAGCATGACGAACTCACGCTTGTTCAGGTCCAGCATTTCTTTCACATGCGAATTGGTGATGGCGCCGAACACCACGCGCTTGACCAGCCACAGCGAATACGCCGCGCCCAGGATCAAGGCCGTCGCCGCCAGCAGGCCGATCCAGAAATTGAACTTGACCGCGCCCAGGATCACCATGAACTCGCCGACGAAACCGGAGGTGCCTGGCAGGCCGGAATTGGCCAGCGAGAACAGCACGAACAAGGCGGCGAAACGCGGCATGACGTTGACCACGCCGCCGTATTCGGCGATCTGGCGGGTATGCATGCGGTCATACAGGACGCCGATGCAAAGGAACATCGCGCCCGACACAAAACCGTGCGAGATCATTTGCACGATGCCGCCCTGCACGCCGATTTCGTTGAAAATGAAGAAACCGAGGGTAACGAAACCCATGTGGGCGATCGACGAATAGGCGATCAGCTTTTTCATGTCGTTTTGCACCAGCGCCACCAGGCCGATATAGATCACGGCGATCAGCGACAAGGTGATGATGAAACCGGCCAGGTAATGGCTGGCGTCAGGCGTGATCGGCAGCGAGAAACGCAGGAAGCCGTAACCGCCCAGCTTCAGCATGATGGCCGCCAGCACCACGGAACCGCCGGTCGGCGCCTCCACGTGGGCATCCGGCAGCCAGGTATGCACCGGCCACATCGGCACCTTGACGGCAAACGCCATCAGGAAAGCCAGGAAAATAAGGACCTGCGCCGTCATTGTCAGCGGCAGCTGGTGCCAGGTCAGGATCTCGAAACTGCCGCCCGACTGGATATACAGATACAGCAGCGCGATCAGCATCAGCAGCGAACCCATCAGGGTGTACAGGAAGAACTTGATCGCTGCGTAGACGCGGTTGGCGCCGCCCCAGACGCCGACGATGATGAACATCGGGATCAGCGTCGCTTCGAAGAACACGTAGAACAGCATGCCGTCCAGCGCGCAGAAGACGCCGATCATCAGGCCTGACAGGATCAGGAAAGCGCCCATGTACTGCGCGACTTTTTTCTCGATCACTTGCCAGGCGGAGATCACCACCAGTACGGTGATGAACGCCGTCAACGGCACGAACCACAGGGAAATGCCGTCGATGCCCAGGTAGTAGTTGACGTTGAAACGGTCGATCCAGGTGGTCTTTTCAACGAACTGCATGCCATGGAAAGCGTTGTCGAACTGGCTGACCAGGGGCAGCGTCACCACGAAGCTGACTGCTGCGCCGAGCAGCGACAGCCAACGCACCAGGGTTGGATTATCGTCGCGGCCGACTGCCAGGACCAGGATACCGAACGCGACCGGGCACCAGATCGCGAGGCTGAGAAGAGGGAAAGTTGACATATTTATTATTGCTCTACCTAACTGAGTTGCTTCGCCAGCTTACTTGGCAAACGGAAACGGCATGAACCAGACCAGGAAACCCAGCACCCCGATAATCATCACGAATGCGTAGTGATAGATATATCCGGACTGCCAGAGACGGGTAATTTTCGAGAACCAGCTGACTGCCTTGGCGCTGCCATTGACGATCAGGCCGTCGATCAGGCCACGGTCGCCGGCATTCCACAAGCCGCGGCCCAGCAGGCGGGCGCCGCCGGCAAACACCACGTCGTTGAATTTGTCCATATAGTATTTATTGTCGAGCAGCGTGAAGATCGGACCAGCCTTCTGCTTGATCGCCGCAGGCAGGCGCGGATTGACCATGTAGCAGTAATACGCTGCCGCCACGCCGGCGATCGCCAGCCACAGCGGCGCCGATGCAAAGGCATGGCTGACCATGCTGACCGGGCCGTGGAATTCGTGCCGCAGTTCTTCCATTGCATGGTGCGCTTCGTTGACGAAAATCACGTCCTTGAAGAAGCTGCCGTACAACATCGGTTCGATCGCCAGGAAACCGATGACGGCCGACGGGATCGCCAGCAGGATCAGCGGCAAAGTCACCACCCAAGGCGACTCGTGCGGTTTCTGGCCAGGAGCCAGGCCGTGGTGTTCGTGCTCTTCTTCTGCCTCGCCGTGATGATCGTCGTGGCCGCCATGCGCCGCATGGGCGTCGTTGGCGGCATGCGCAGCATGAGCATCGTGGCCGTCATGGGCCTTGCCGAAACGCTCTTCGCCATGGAACACCATGAAATACATGCGGAACGAGTAGAAAGCGGTGACAAACACGCTTGCCAGCACGGCGAAATAGGCAAAGCCGGAACCGAACAGGGTCGACGCATGCGCCGCTTCGATGATGCTGTCCTTCGAGTAGAAACCGGAGAAGAACGGCGTGCCGATCAGCGCCAGCGAACCGACCAGCGAAGTGATCCAGGTAATCGGCATGTATTTACGCAGGCCGCCCATGTTGCGCATGTCCTGGTCGTGGTGCAAACCGATGATGACCGAACCGGCGCCAAGGAACAGCAAGGCCTTGAAGAAAGCGTGCGTCATCAGGTGGAAAACCGCAACCGAGTAGGCCGAAGCGCCCAGGGCCACGGTCATGTAGCCGAGCTGCGACAGGGTCGAATACGCCACCACGCGTTTGATGTCGGTCTGGATCACGCCGAGGAAACCCATGAACAAGGCGGTAATCGAGCCGATGATCAGGATGAAGGACAAGGCGGTGTCGGACAGCTCGAACAGCGGCGACATGCGGGTCACCATGAAGATGCCGGCGGTCACCATGGTGGCGGCGTGGATCAGCGCGGAAATCGGGGTCGGGCCTTCCATCGAGTCCGGCAGCCAGACGTGCAGCGGGAACTGCGCCGACTTGCCCATGGCGCCGATGAACAGGCAGATGCAGGCCACTGTCAGCAGCATCCAGTCGCTGCCCGGCAGCGTCAATTGCGCCAGCATGCCTTTTTGCGCGAACACTTCGCTGTAGTTCATCGAACCGGAATACGCCAGCAGCAAGCCGATGCCGAGAATGAAGCCGAAGTCGCCGACGCGGTTGACCAGGAACGCTTTCATGTTGGCGAAAATCGCAGTCGGACGGGTATACCAGAAACCGATCAGCAGGTACGACACCAGGCCCACCGCTTCCCAGCCGAAGAACAGCTGCAGGAAGTTGTTGCTCATGACCAGCATCAGCATCGAGAACGTGAACAGGGAGATATAGGCGAAGAAACGGTTGTAGCCTTCGTCGTCCTGCATGTAGCCGATGGTGTAGATATGCACCATCAGCGAGACAAAGGTCACCACGCACATCATCATGGCCGTCAGGCTGTCGATCAGGAAGCCGATTTCCAGCTTGACGCCGCCGACCGTCATCCAGGTGTACAAGGTGCCGTTGAAGCTGGCGCCGTCGATCACCGCCAGCAAGGTCTGCACGGAAATGATCAGGGCGACCAGCACGCCCAGGATCGTGACCGTATGCGAGGTCTTGCGTCCGACCAGGTTGCCGAAGAATTTGGTGCCGAATAAGCCCGCGATCGCAGCGCCAGCCAGGGGCGCCAACGGTACGGCAAGAAGTAATTGTGGGTTAAGTTGCCCCGCCATGATGAACCTTATCTTTATTCGTTATTTGTCTGTGTATTCTTTACCTGCCTGCCCCCGCAAACCTGGGTTCGCGGGAGACAAGCCTCTTAGCCCTTAAGGCTGTCCAGGTCTTCCACGTTGATGGTGTCCAGGTTACGGAACAACGCCACCAGGATCGCCAGGCCGATCGCCGACTCGGCAGCTGCTACGGTAAGGATGAAGAAAACGAAAATCTGTCCGGCCGCATCGCCCAGGTAATACGAGAAGGCGATGAAGTTCATGTTCACCGCCAGCAGCATCAGTTCGATTGCCATCAGCAACACGATCAGGTTCTTGCGGTTCAGGAAAATGCCGACAATGCCGATCGAAAACAGGATCGCGCCAAGGATCAGATAATGAGCGAGAGAAATTGCCATGGTGCGTCCTTGTTATTTTTGTGGAGCCGCTGGTGCGGCCGGCGGGGTTGCAGCAGGATTCGCAGGCGCAACCGGGTCGACCTTGGCTTCCGATTTCATCTTCACGATGCGCACCCGGTCGCTGCTCTTGACCTTGACTGCCGCGGAAGGCGAGAAATACTTGCTATCCTTGCGGCGGCGCAGCGTCAGGGCAACCGCGGCGACGATCGCCACCAGCAGGATGACCGCAGCGATTTCAAAGGCGTACACGTATTCGGTGTAGATCAGCTTGCCCAGTTCCTTGGTGTTGCCGATGTTGGCCGAGATGGCAGGAACATCGGATTCGGAACCCTGGAAGCCGTGGAAGATGACCGCGGCCATTTCCAGCACGATGACGGTGCCGACGGTCGCCGCCAGCGGGAAGTAGCCCCAGAATCCCTCTCGCATCTTGTCCAGGTTGATATCCAGCATCATCACCACGAACAGGAACAGCACCATCACCGCGCCGACATACACCAGCACCAGCACGATGGACAGGAACTCGGCTTTCAGCAGCATCCAGATGCCGGCCGCGGAGAAAAACGACAATACCAGGAACAACGCGGCGTGCACTGGATTGCGTGCGGTAATCACGCGCAAGGCGGCGATTACCAGCACCACCGAAAACGCGTAGAACAAGAAGGTCTTAAATTCCATAATGGCCTATAAACAAATTGCGGGACAGAGTTTAAGAGTCGCCGTAGCGCGACGAATTACTCTGTCCCCAACTAATCAAACAGTTAGCGATATGCAGCATCCGCAGCACGCGCCGCGGCAATCTCGGGTTCGTAGCGATCCCCCACGGCCAGCAGCATTTCCTTGGTGTAGTACAGGTCGCCGCGCTTTTCACCGTGGTATTCCAGGATGTGGGTCTCGACGATCGAATCGACCGGGCAAGACTCTTCGCAGAAACCGCAGAAAATGCACTTGGTCAGGTCGATGTCGTAACGCGTGGTGCGGCGCGAACCGTCGGCGCGCTGCTCCGACTCGATCGTGATCGCCATTGCCGGGCAAACCGCTTCGCACAGCTTGCAGGCGATGCAGCGTTCTTCGCCGTTCGGATAGCGGCGCAGCGCGTGCAGGCCGCGGAAACGCGGCGATTGCGGCGTCTTCTCTTCCGGGAACAGCACCGTAATCTTGCGGGCGAACAGGTAGCGGCCTGTCAGCCGCAACCCTTTGAGCAACTCCAGCAGCATCAGACTGCCGAAAAAATCCTTGATGGCTTCCATTTTCACTAACCTTCCATTACTTCCAGATATTCCATGGACTTTGAATCCAGGCAGCGACAATCACCAGGTAGGCGAGAATCAAGGGGATGAACACTTTCCAGCCGAGACGCATGATCTGGTCATAGCGATAACGCGGGAACGAGGCACGCACCCAGATAAACACCGACAGCATGAAGAAGGTCTTGGCGCCGAGCCAGATCCAGCCCGGAATCCAGTCCAGCATCGCCAGCGGCGAAGCCCAGCCGCCCATGAACAGCAGCGTGGTCAGGATCGAGACCAGGATCATGTTGGCGTATTCGGCCAGGAAGAACATCGCGAACGACATGCCCGAGTATTCGATCATGTGGCCGGCGACGATTTCCGATTCGCCTTCCACCACGTCGAACGGATGGCGGTTGGTTTCAGCGATGCCCGAGATAAAATAAATCAGGAACACCGGCAGCAGGGACAGCCAGTTCCACGACAGGAAACCGACGCCGTGGTCGTAGAAGTAGCCCTTGCTTTGCGCCATCACGATATCGATCAGGTTCAGGCTGCCGGACACCATCAGCACGATGACCAGCGCAAAACCCATGGCGATCTCGTAGGACACCATCTGCGCCGAAGCGCGCATCGCGCCGAGGAAGGCGTACTTGGAGTTGGATGCCCAGCCGGCGATGATCACGCCGTAGACTTCCATCGAAGTGATCGCCATCACGAACAGCAGGCCGGCGTTGACGTTGGCCAGCACGGTTTCCGGACCGAACGGCACCACTGCCCAGGCGGCCAGCGCCGGCATGATGGTCATGATCGGGGCAATGAAGAACAGTACCTTGTTGGCGCGCGCCGGCAGCGTGACTTCCTTCAGCAGCAGCTTGAGGGCGTCGGCGATAGGTTGCAGCAAACCAGCCGGGCCGACGCGGTTAGGGCCGAGGCGGATATGCATCCAGCCGATCAGCTTGCGTTCCCAATAAGTCATGTAGGCCACGCACAACAGCAGCGGCACGACTACGACGATGATCTTGATCAGGTTCCAGACCAGCGGCCAGATGAAGCCGAACCAGTCGGCGCCGGTGGCATTGATGACGGCGATGAAGTGATCCATCATGCTTTCTCCACTACGATAGAACCAAACATTCCGCCCAGGGCCGAGGTCGAGGCATGCGCAGCGGCTACCCGCACCACATTTTCCGGCAGCGCAGGATCGATCGCCGCTGTCAGCGCGGCAGCGCCCTGCCCTTGTTTGAGGTTGACGCGATCGCCGGCGGCGATACCCAGTTTTGCAGCCAGTGCGGCCGACAGCCATGCCTGCGGCGCCTGGCCGTCAACGGTTTCCTGCAGCGAAACCGCGCGGCGCACCACTGCATCGCCAAAATAGATAGGCACATCGGCGATGCGTTCCAGCGCGCCGTTGGCGGCTTGGGCCGCAGCCTGCGGAGCCAGGTCGCTGAAGTTGTTCAGGCGTGCGGCCAGGTTAGCTTCGGCGACTTCGCCGGTACCCAGCACTTCATCGCGGATCGCTTCGGAAGTATCGTAGTCAAAACCAGGCAAGCCCAGCAGGTTGCCCAGCACACGCAGCACCTTCCATGCCGGACGGGCATCGCCCATTGGGCGGACGGTGCCGTTAAAGCTTTGGGCGCGGCCTTCGCAGTTGACGAAAGTGCCGGAGGTTTCGGTGAACGGCGCGATCGGCAGCAGCACGTCGGAGTATTCAGCACCGTGCTTATACGCCGACAGGGTCACAACCATCTCGGCTTGCTTCAGCGCTGCAACTGCCGTTTGCGGGTCGAAACTGTCCAGCTCCGGTTCGGCGTTCAGCAGCACATACGCTTTGTGCGGCTGCGCGAAAATCTGTTGTGCGTTACGGCCCTTGCCCGCTGCAGGCAGGGCGTTGGCCCAGTAGCCGCCGACGGTGTTGCCGGCTTCGGTCAGGTAACCGAACTTCGTGCCGGCCTGCTCTGCGATCCACTGCGCCACTGCGTGCAGTTGCGAAGCTTGCGGATGCTGTGCGGCAGCGTTGCCCAGCAATACTGCCTTGGATTCGCCGGACAGCAGGCTGGCGGCGGTTTGCTTGGCTTCAGCCGACACTTCGGCATTTTCGAAACCGGCAGGCGCGGCCACGCCCTTGGCTTGCGCCACGGCGGCGGCCACCTGTCCCAGCGCCGACAGCCAGGCCGACGGCGCCACGATCATCTTGTTGGCGACCGGCATCAGCAGGTCATCGTCGGTGGCATGCAGGATGCTCAGCTTGGCGCCGCGCTTGATACCCAGGCGCAGCCGTGCTGACAGCAGCGGATGATCCTTGCGCAGGAACGAGCCGATGATGAAAGTGCGGTCCAGCTGTGCGAATTCGTTGATCGACATACCCAGCCATGGCATGACTTTGCCATCCAGTGCGAAGTCTGACTGGCGCAGGCGGAAATCGATGTTTTCCGAACCCAGGCCGCGCGTCACTTTTTGCAGCAGCGACAATTCTTCCAGCGTCGAATACGGTGTGCCGACGGCAGCGATGGCGTCAGCGCCATGCTCATGGCGGATGTTGCGCAGGCCGTGCGCCACATATTCCAGCGCGGTTTGCCATTCCACTTCCTGCCACTTGCCGTCCTGCTTCAGCATCGGCCTGGTCAGGCGCTCATCGCTGTTCAGGCCTTCATAGGCGAAGCGATCCTTGTCCGACAGCCAGCATTCGTTGACGTCGTTGTTTTCCAGCGGCAGCACACGCATCACCTTGCCGGACTTGACTTGCACCACCAGGTTGGCGCCCAGGCCATCATGCGGGCTGACCGATTTGCGGCGCGACAATTCCCAGGTACGGGCGCTGTAGCGGAAAGGCTTGGATGTCAGCGCGCCGACCGGGCACAGGTCGATCATGTTGCCCGACAGTTCGGAATTGACAGTCTTGCCGACGAACGTGGTGATCTCCGAGTGTTCGCCGCGGCCGACCATGCCGAACTCCATCACGCCGGCGATTTCCTGGCCGAAGCGGACGCAACGCGTGCATTGGATGCAACGGCTCATTTCCTGCATCGAGATCAGCGGACCGGCGTCTTTCGGCGCCACGACACGCTTCTCTTCTTCGTAGCGGGAAGACGATTTGCCGTAGCCGACCGCCAGGTCCTGCAACTGGCATTCGCCGCCCTGGTCGCAGATCGGGCAATCCAGGGGATGGTTAATCAGCAGGAATTCCATCACGCTCTTTTGCGCGGTGGTGGCCTTTTCGCTGGCGGTGCGCACGATCATGCCGGCAGTCACCGGCGTGGCGCAGGCCGGCAGCGCCTTCGGCGCTTTTTCCACCTCGACCAGGCACATGCGGCAGTTGGCCGCGATGGAGAGTTTTTTGTGATAGCAGAAGTGTGGAATGTAAGTGCCGATCTTGTTGGCAGCATCCATTACCATGCTGCCCTCTTGGACTTCCACTTTCTTGCCGTCTATTTCGATTTCAACCATGGCTTTTGCTTTTCTTGCCTAAGTGTTTTGCACGCTGCTTGCGCAGGCTTAAACGTATGCCGGCACCAAGCAATGCTTATGCTCGATGTGATATTCAAATTCTTCGCGATAATTCTTCAGGAAGCCGCGCACCGGCATCGCTGCAGCATCGCCGAGCGCACAGATGGTGCGGCCCATGATGTTGCCTGCGACCGTATCCAGCAGGTCCATGTCTTCCGGACGGCCGTGGCCGGTTTCAATCCGGTGCACCAGGCGGTACAGCCAGCCGGTGCCTTCGCGGCATGGCGTGCACTGGCCGCAGGATTCTTCAAAGTAGAAGTAGGACAGGCGCAGCAGCGATTTCACCATGCAGCGCGTTTCATCCATCACGATCACGGCGCCCGAACCGAGCATGGAGCCGGCCTTGGCGATTGAATCGTAATCGAGATCGGTGTCCATCATGACGTCGCCCTTGATCACCGGTGCGGATGAACCGCCAGGGATCACGGCCTTGATCTTCTTGCCGCCGCGCATGCCGCCGGCCAGCTCCATCAGCTTGGCGAACGGCGTGCCCAGCGGCACTTCGTAGTTGCCCGGCTTTTCGACGTCGCCCGAGATCGAGAAAATCTTGGTGCCGCCGTTGTTCGGCTTGCCGAGTTCCAGGTAGGCTGCGCCGCCCATGTTCAGCAGGAACGGCACGGCTGCGAAAGTCTCGGTATTGTTGATCGTGGTCGGCTTGCCGTACAGGCCGAAGCTGGCAGGGAAAGGCGGCTTGAAGCGCGGCTGCCCTTTCTTGCCTTCCAGCGACTCCAGCAAGGCGGTTTCTTCGCCGCAGATATATGCGCCGTAGCCGTGGAATGCATGCAGCTGGAAGTTGAATTCGCTGCCGAAAATCTTGTCGCCCAAGGCGCCCGCGGCACGTGCCTCGTCCAGCGCTTCTTCAAAGCGTTCGTAGCCGGACCAGATTTCACCGTGGATGTAGTTGTAGCCGACCGAAATGCCCATGGCGTAAGCGCCGATGGCCATGCCTTCAATCAGCGAATGCGGATTGTAGCGGATGATGTCGCGGTCCTTGAATGTGCCCGGCTCGCCTTCGTCGGTATTGCAGACCAGGTACTTCTGCCCCGGGAACTGGCGCGGCATGAAGCTCCACTTCAGGCCGGTCGGGAAACCGGCGCCGCCGCGGCCGCGCAGCGAACCGGCCTTCAGTTCGGCGATGACTTGTTCCGGGGTAATGCCTTCGGAGAGGATGCGCTTGAGGGCGGTATAGCCGCCGCGCTTGACGTAATCGGCGTAGTGCCAGTTGTCGCCATCCAGGTTGGCCAGGATCAGCGGATTGATATGACGGTTGTGCAGGCTGGTCATTTCGGGGCTACCTCGCTGAGTTCCTTGAGCAAGCCGTCAATCTTTTCGTTCGACATCCAGCTGCACATGCGTTTGTTATTGACCAGCAGCACCGGCGCATCGCCGCAAGCTCCCATGCACTCGCCTTCAATCAGCGTGAACTGGCCGTCTGCGGTGGTTTCGCGGAAATCGATGCCGAGCTTGCG
Source organism: Collimonas rhizosphaerae (assembly GCF_038896935.1). Taxonomy (NCBI): domain Bacteria; kingdom Pseudomonadati; phylum Pseudomonadota; class Betaproteobacteria; order Burkholderiales; family Oxalobacteraceae; genus Collimonas; species Collimonas rhizosphaerae. The sequence goes on along the minus strand of NZ_JBANDC010000001.1, from coordinate 201,249 downwards.
CTTCAGATGCTCCGCCGCCCGATCGCCGCCGGACAACTGGCATGGCAGATTGGTGCAGATGCTGATCTTGTGCTTGCCGACCGGCTTGGTGTTGTACATATTGTAAAAGGTTGCGACTTCCTGCACCGCAATGGCCGGCATGCCCAGGTAGTCTGCGACATCCTGCATGGTTTCCGGCGCCAGCCAGCCCTTTTCATCCTGCGCAATCGCCAGCGCAGCCATCACCGCCGACTGTTTCTGGTCGGCGGGAAATTTCGCTACTTCGCGATCGATTTTTTTGTATGTATCTTGACTTAACAACATGTGTTGGCCATTCGTGCGCGATGTTTTGCGCGAGTAGTTAAATTGGTAATAACTGCGTTGGTAATAACTGCGTTGGTAATAACTGCGTGGCAATGACTGCTTGGCACCAACAGCAATTGATAACGACAGCCTTAACGGTCGATCTCACCGAACACGATATCCTGCGTACCGATGATGGTGACGGCATCGGCGATCATGTGGCCCTTGGCCATTTCGTTCAAACCTTGCAGGTGCGGGAAGCCAGGCGCGCGGATTTTCAGGCGGTAAGGCTTGTTGGCGCCGTCCGATACCAGGTACACCCCGAACTCGCCCTTCGGATGCTCCACCGCTGCATACGCTTCGCCCGGCGGCACATGGAAACCTTCCGTGAAGAGCTTGAAGTGATGGATCAGCTCTTCCATGTTCGATTTCATGTCGATCCGCGACGAAGGCGCAACCTTGTGGTTGGTCGTCATCACAGGACCGCCGTTGTTGCGCAGCCATTCTACGCATTGCTTGATGATCCGGTTGGACTGGCGCATTTCTTCCACCCGCACCAGATAACGGTCGTAGCAATCGCCGTTCTTGCCGACCGGGATGTCGAAGTCCAGCAAGTCGTACACTTCGTACGGCTGCTTCTTGCGCAAATCCCACTCGACGCCTGAACCGCGCAGCATCGGGCCGGTAAAGCCCATCGCTTTGGCGCGCTCCGGCGACACCACGCCGATGCCGACCAGGCGCTGTTTCCAGATGCGGTTGTCGGTCAGCAGGGTTTCGTACTCATCCACGTATTTCGGGAAGCGCACGGTGAAATCTTCGATGAAGTCCAGCAGCGAACCCTGGCGGTTTTCATTCAGGGCGCTGATCGCCTTGGCGTTGCGCACCAGCGATGCCTTGTGCTGCGGCATGGTGTCCGGCAGGTCGCGGTAAACGCCGCCCGGACGATAATAGGCAGCGTGCATGCGGGCGCCGGAAACGGCTTCGTAGCAGTCCATCAGGTCTTCGCGTTCGCGGAATGCGTACAGCAGCACCGCCATCGCACCGACGTCGAGCGCATGCGCGCCGATCCACATCAGGTGGTTCAGCAGGCGCGTAATTTCGTCGAACATGACGCGGATGTACTGCGCGCGCAGCGGCACTTCGAGGCCCAGCAGGCGCTCGATCGCCATCACGTAGCCGTGCTCGTTGCACATCATCGACACGTAGTCGAGGCGATCCATGTAAGGCACTGACTGCAGGTAGGTTTTCTGTTCCGCCAGCTTTTCGGTGCCGCGATGCAGCAGGCCGATATGCGGGTCGGCACGCTGGATCACTTCACCGTCCAGCTCCAGCACCAGGCGCAAAACGCCGTGCGCGGCCGGATGCTGCGGGCCGAAGTTCAGCGTGTAGTTCTTGATTTCTGCCATTATTTGATCCCGTAATGTTCTTCACGAATCACCCGCGGCGTGATTTCGCGCGGATCGATCGTTACGGGTTGATAAATTACGCGTTTTTGTTCAGCGTCGTAGCGCATCTCGACATAACCCGAGACCGGGAAATCCTTGCGGAACGGATGGCCGATGAAGCCGTAGTCGGTCAGGATGCGGCGCAAGTCGTTGTGGCCTTCGAACAGGATGCCGAAGAAGTCGAATGCTTCGCGCTCGTACCAGTTGGCCGAGGGCCAGATATCGGTCAGCGAAGCCAGCAGCGGCATCTCGTCGTCCGGCGCGAACACGCGCACCCGCAGGCGCCAGTTGTGTTCTATCGACAACAGATGGGAAACCGCCGCAAAACGGGCGCCGTCCCAGGCGCCGTCGCCATAGGTCGAATAATCGACGCCGCACAGGTCGATCAGTTCTTCAAAACGGGTATCGGCGTGGTCGCGCAGCACGCGCATCGCCGACAGGTAGTTCGCAGCCTTGACCACGATCGTGATCTCGCCGAAGGCCACAGCCAGGCTTTGGAGGTCGTCGCCAAGCGCATTGCGCACGGCGGCTTCCAGGTTTTCCAGTTTGGTCGTCATGGTGCTCTCTTAGCGCGCAATCGTATTGGTGCGGCGAATCTTGTTTTGCAGCTGGATGATGCCATACAGCAGCGCTTCCGCGGTCGGCGGGCAGCCCGGCACGTAAATGTCGACCGGCACGATGCGGTCGCAGCCGCGCACCACCGAATACGAGTAGTGATAGTAGCCGCCGCCGTTGGCGCAGGAACCCATGGAAATCACCCAGCGCGGCTCCGGCATCTGGTCGTACACCTTGCGCAAGGCCGGCGCCATCTTGTTGCACAGCGTGCCGGCCACGATCATCACGTCAGACTGACGCGGCGACGGCCGGAAGATTACGCCAAAACGGTCCATGTCGTAGCGCGAGGCGCCGGCATGCATCATTTCGACGGCGCAGCAGGCCAGGCCGAAAGTCATCGGCCACAGCGAGCCGGTGCGGGTCCAGTTGATCAGTTTGTCAGCAGTAGTAGTGACAAAACCTTCGTTCAATACACCTTCAATAGACATGGCTTACTCCCAATCCAGAGCGCCGCGTTTCCAGATGTACCAGAAGCCCACCACGAATTCGGCGATAAACACCATCATCGTGACAAAGCCCTGCCAACCGAGGTCGCGCATGGCAACCCCCCACGGGAAGAAAAATGCGGTTTCCAGATCGAACAAAATGAACAAAATGGCGACAAGGTAATAACGCACATCGAACTTCATGCGCGCGTCTTCGAATGCTTCAAAACCGCATTCGTATGGAGAAGTTTTTTGGGAATCAGGCCGGTGCGGCCCAAGTATGCGACCCAGCAGTTGCGGGGCAATGCCAACCGCGATACCGATCAGGATAAACAGCAGGACGGGAAAATAATTTTCGAGGTTCACGTTTTTGCGCCAGTAGTTTGAACAATCGAGGCTACGAGAGAGTTATCCCCTCGCAGCCCCTTTGCAGAATGATTTGCCGGTTTGAATGATCAAACCTGACGCCCCCAATCCGGCAAACCACGCCACAAGTTCCTCGACAAAAAGCCAGCGCAGGGGCAACCGTTGCTGGCCTCATATTCTTTGGTGCCGACGGCGAGACTCGAACTCGCACAGCTTTCGCCACTACCCCCTCAAGATAGCGTGTCTACCAATTTCACCACGTCGGCATAAGCGCGTATTTTAACCTGATTTGGTACTTTTGTTCAATGCACAATCGGATTAAAAGTCAGCAATTTCACTGCGAAAGCAGCCTTACTTTGGAATTTGATTCGACTGCGCGCTGCCAGTCGATGGCGCCGGCACTGAAGCCGCCGCGCTAGCCGATCCCGAAGCCGCCGCGGAAGCTGCAGCCGGCGCTGCCGATGTCTCTGGAATTGCTGCTGCAGGCGCCGAAGCCGCCGGCAGGTTTTCCATCACGCCGCCGGTAACCGCCGAGCGATGATTGCCGAGGTATACCAGAGCCAGTGTCGCGATAAAGAAAATCGCTGCCGCCAGGCCGGTCGATTTCGACAGGAAATTCGAAGAGCCGGTGGCGCCGAACAGGCTGCCGGAAGCACCGGAGCCGAAAGCCGCACCCATGTCGGCGCCTTTGCCATGCTGCAGCAGCACCAGGCCGATGATCGTCAACGCCGACAACACCTGAACGATGACAATGATGTTAAATACTGTGTTCATTTAATAGATTTCCAAGGAGAGTTAATGCTTTATTTTTACTAAATCCGAATTACCGGGCTGCAGCGACAATCGCCAGAAAATCAACCGCCTTCAACGCTGCGCCGCCAATCAGGCCGCCGTCTATATCCGGCATGGCCAGCAATTCGGCAGCGTTGTCAGGCTTCATGCTGCCGCCATACAAAATCCTTACTTCAACTGCCGCTGCGGGATTTTTCCCTGCCAGCTTGGCGCGCAAGGCCGAATGCACATCTTGCGCCATCTGCGGCGTCGCCGTCTTGCCGGTGCCGATCGCCCATACCGGCTCATACGCCACCACGATCCTGGCCAGGTCGGCGGCATCCAGCACATCCAGCACCGCCGCCAGCTGCCGCCCTACGACTGCATCGGTCTGACCGGCTTCGCGCTCAGCCAGGGTCTCGCCGACGCACACGATAGGAACGACACCCGCCTGCAAGGCGCGCAACGCCTTCTGCGCCACCAGCTCATCGCTTTCGGCATGATAAGCGCGCCGCTCGGAATGGCCGACGATAACGTACTGACAAGCAAAATCCTGCAACATGCCGACCGCGACTTCGCCGGTATAAGCCCCTGCGGCATGCGCGGAAACATCTTGCGCGCCCCAGGCAATTGCCGATCCGGCAAGCTCGGACTGGCATTGCGCGAGGTAAGGAGCCGGCGCGCAGACAGCGATGTCGCAAGCAGGAGCGGCCAGCCCAGCCTTGATTTCCGCCAGCAATGCAGCATTGGCAACCAGACTGCCGTTCATTTTCCAGTTACCGGCTACAAGTTTACGACGCATATTTACCGAGGCCCAAGTTTTCAATAACCCGGCATTCTAACGCTTCGCAGGGAAGGCGGTCAAACCGGCAAGAAATATATGACGGGCGGCATGGGCTCTGCCGGCGGCCGGTTTTGCCTGTGGAAGCTCAAGCAAATGGTTTCGCAGCAGCAATACTGCGCGCGAAAAGTTCCATATCGACATTACCGCCGCTCACTATGACTCCAACCTTCTCTCCCGCAAACGGCAGCACCCGGTGCAGGACCGCGGCGGCAGCCAGGCAGCCGGCCGGCTCGACCACGATCTTCATGCGCTCGGCAAAAAAGCGCATCTGGGTGCGCAGCTGGTCGTCGCTGACGGTGACGATGTCTTTTACATATGCCTGCAGGATAGGCAGCACCAGCTTGCCGATATGCTGCGTCTGGGCGCCGTCGGCAATCGTGTCCGGCACCGGGATGTGGACGATATTGCCGGTCCGCAACGACTGCTGGGCGTCATTGCCCGCCTCCGGCTCGACGCCGATCACGATGCAGCCGGGCGACAGCTGCGCCGCGGCGATGGCGCAGCCGGACAGCAAGCCGCCGCCGCCGGTGCACACGAACAGGTAATCGAGCGGCCCCACTTCATCAAACAGCTCTTTCGCCGCCGTACCCTGGCCGGCGATCATGTCCGCATGGTCATACGCAGGAATCACGGCGCAGCCGCGCTCAACAGATAACTGCGCGGCGATCACTTCGCGGTCTTCGCGCTCGCGGTCGTACAGGATGATCTCGGCGCCATACTCACGCGTCGCCGCCAGTTTCATCGCCGGCGCGTTGCTTGGCATGACGATGGTTGCGTGCACGCCCAGCATGCGCGCCGCCAGCGCCATGCCTTGCGCATGGTTGCCGGATGAAAAAGCCACCACGCCCTGCTGCTTCTGCTCTTCGCTGAGGCAGCTGATGGCGTTATAGGCGCCGCGGAACTTGAAGGCGCCCACCCGCTGGAAATTTTCGCATTTGAAAAATACGCTGGCGTCCGCCTGGTGGTCGGCCTGGCTGGAAGTCAGCACCGGCGTCTTGTAAGCAACGCTCTCAAGGCGTTTAGCCGCAGCGGCGATATCCTTGTAAGTTACCGCCAATCCGGCAAGTTCGGTTGCAGCCATTTTTCATCCTTTGTAGTTAATCCGCGCCAGACAACAATACTCGCATCTCGCCAATCACTCCGCCAGGCGGCGCCGGAACATCCAGCGGCCGCCGTCGGAATCCTGCGGCACATAGCGATAACCGTCCAGGTCGAAGGCTTTCAGCTTTTCCGCATCGCGGATCTTGTTCAGCGCCGCGTAACGCGCCATCAGCCCGCGCGCCCGCTTGGCGTAGAAGGAAATGATCTTGTACTTGCCGTTTTTCCAATCCTCGAATACCGGCGTGACGATGCCGGCGGCCAGCACCTTTGGCCGCACCACCTTGAAATATTCTTCCGAAGCCAGGTTCACCAGCGTGTCGGATTTTTGTTCGTCCAGCTGCTGGTTCAGCGCCTGGGTCACGGTGTCGCCCCAGAACGCATAAAGATTCTTGCCGCGCGGATTGGCCAGGCTGGTCCCCATCTCCAGCCGGTACGGCTGCATCCGGTCCAGCGGCCGCAATACGCCGTACAAGCCCGACAGGATCCGGATGCGGCTCTGTGCATAGGTCAGCTGCGCCGCGTTCAGGGAGGGCGCATCCAGGCCTTCGTAGACATCGCCGTTGAACGCCATGATCGCCTGCTTGGAATTGGCGCTGGTGAATTTCCTGGACCACGAGGCGAACCGCGCGGTGTTCAGCTGCGCCAGCGGATCGGAGATTTTCATCATGCTGCCGATCTGGGCCGGCGACAGCTGCCTCAGGACGCCGATCAGTTCGGCGGAATGATCGATGAAATCGGGGGTGGTGTGGACTTCTGTCTTGCTGGGGGTGCTGTAATCGAGGGATTTTGCGGGCGACAAAACAATCAGCATGTGAACATCCAAATAAACCTGAGAATGTCCGCAATGATACCGAAACAAAGGCAACGGCGCTGGCGGCCGCCCCGCCCTGCCATCGGCGCTTAGCCGAAAGCGCCCCGCAGCAGGTCGCGCTCGAATTCGGCCACCCAGCTCGAACCGTCTCCGATCGGATATTGCTGTTTGTGTCCACTGGATTTCCTGCTGACGGTGACAAAACCGGTCAGTCCGAAGATTTCATCGGTTTTGGGATCGGTCGTATCCACCTGGTGCAATTCGAAGTCGTCCGCAGGAAGGTGGCGCGCCCGCAGGACTGCCTGGAAATCATCCATTTCATCCGGCTCAATCAGCTTCATTGCCGCCTCCTGGAGTGAGATTGCGAACTGCCACCATAGCACGCTGGCGCCGGCCGCGCTTTCCGCCGCAGCGGCGGCGGCCTAGAATTGACGGGCAAACAATTTGGTTTTCTCGCCGTCGCCCTTTAGCTCCAGCAATCCTTCAAACTGCAAGCCTATCTTTTCCAGCAACCTGATCGACTGCTGGTTGTCGGGCGCCGTAATCGCCACGATCCGCTGCAAGCCGCAGGTCTTGTGGCCGAACGCCAGCACCGCCGACGCCGCTTCGCAAGCGTAGCCCTTGCCCCAGAAGTCCGGCATGAAGGCATATCCGATATCGACGTCCGGCAGGCTCTCGCGCTTGATCAGGCCGCACATGCCGATCGGCGTGGCGCTGTCCTTCAGTTCCACCATGTAGAAACCGAAGCCGTGGCTCTCGTACATCGCCATCGGCCCGTTGAGCAAGGCAGAGCGCGCCGCCTCGACAGTGCGTATGCCCTTGTCGCCGATGAACTGCAGCCATGAGGGTTCGTTCACCAGGCGCAGGTAGAACCCGGCGTCGTCCGTGGTCAGCTTGCGCAAGACCAGCCGTTCTGTTGCTAGAACTGTCATCGATTTTTCCTTGAGATCGGGCATTTCCCTGTAGGATCGCAGCATAAGCAATGCCTTGAAGCTTGTCTAGGCGACCCCGTCTCGGCGACCCCGTCTAGAAGACCACTAATGAACCCAACCCCGAAAACCGTCCTGATTCCCTTGCCCAACCTGGATTTCGATCCCAGCGAAGTGGCGGTCTCGTGGCGCATCCTGACTTCGCGCGGACACCATGTAGTATTCGCCACGCCAGACGGCAAGGCGGCATCAGCCGATCCGCTGATGCTGTCCGGCGAAGGCCTGGATGCCTGGGGCTGGATACCGCTGCTCAGGAAAATCAGGCTGCTGGGGCTGGCGCTGCGCGCCAATGCCGCGGCACGCGCCGACTATGCCGCGCTTGCGGACGATGGCGCGTTCCAGGCGCCGCTGCCCTACGCCGCGCTGCAGGTAGCCGACTACGACGGCCTGCTGCTGCCCGGCGGCCATCGCGCGCGCGGCATGCTGGCCTACCTGGAAAGCCAGCCGCTGCAGGATTTCACCGGCGCGTTCTTCGACAGCGGCAAACCGGTGGCGGCAATCTGCCATGGTGTCGTCCTGGCCGCCCGCAGCCGTTCGCCGCGCAGCGGGAAATCCGCCCTTCACGGGCGCAAAACCACCGCGCTGACATGGCAGCTGGAGCACAGCGCCTGGACCTTGATGAAATTCTGCGGCCGCTTCTGGGACCCCGCCTATTACCGCACCTACGGCGAACAAGAAGGCGAAGCCGCCGGCTATCGCGGAGTCCAGGCGGAAGTGACGCGAGCGCTGGCCCAGCCCGGCGACTTTGTCGACATCGCCGCCGGTGCGCCGGATCATTTCCGCAAAAGCAGCGGCTTGTTCCGCGACAGCGCCGGCGACAGCCGCCCGGCTTTCGTGGTGCAAGACGACAACTATGTATCTGCGCGCTGGCCGGGCGACGTGCACCACTTCGCCGCCACTTTCTCCCTGCTGCTGGAAGATCGTTTGCCGCGTCAGCAACCGAGGTAAAATGCGCGCTATCGTTTGATGGAAACCCGCATGAACCCAGATTTACCGGCGCCGGCCCAAGCCAGCCAGACCAGACCGCGCATCGTCATCGACACCAATGTCTGCCTTGACCTGTTTGTCTTTCGCGACCCCCGTTGGGCCAGCCTGATGGCCGCCTTGCAGAGCGGCGCGGTCGAAGCAGTCACCCGCGCCGACTGCCGCCAGGAATGGCAAATGGTGTTGCATTATTCGCATCTGCCCGTCACCGACGACACCCGGCCGGCCTGCAATGCTGAATTCGACGCCTTGATCACCTGCCTGGAGGCCGAGGCGCTAAGCCCGCGTCCCGGCGTCCGCCTGCCCATCTGCACCGACCGCGACGACCAGAAATTCCTGGAGCTGGCGCTGGGCGCCAACGCCGTCACCCTGATCACCAAGGACAAGGCGCTGCTGAAACTGGCGCGCAAGACCGCCAAGGCCGGGCTTTTCGCCATCGTCGCGCCGCAGGCATGGGACCCGGCCGGCACCTAGGAGCCAGGAAAACGCGCAACCCTGTGCAGTCTCGGACAAAACGCTAAAATGCGAAATCCAGACACCAGGATTGACAGCAGATGAACCGCGATTTAAGAATTCCCGACAGCGCAGCCAGCGCAGACACCAAGCCCACACAACTTCAATCCAGACTGCCCAAAGTCGGCACTACCATCTTTACGGTGATGTCGACGCTGGCCAGCGAGAAATCGGCAGTCAACCTGGGACAAGGCTTCCCCGATTTCGACTGCGATCCGGCGCTGGTCGACGCCGTCAGCGGCGCCATGAAGAACGGCTTCAACCAGTATCCGCCGATGCCCGGCGTACCCGCCTTGCGCCAGGCCATCGCCGCCAAGATAGAAAAAATCTACGGCCACAGCTACGATCCGGCCACCGAAATCACCGTCACCGCCGGCGCCACCCAGGGCTTGCTGACCGCCATCATGTGCGCAGTGCATCCGGGCGACGAAGTGATCGTGATCGAACCGGCCTACGACAGCTACGTGCCGTCGATCGAACTGGCCGGCGGCAAGCCGGTGCTGGTGCAGATGACATTGGGCGCGGACGGATACCAGGTGCCGTGGGACCGGATTGCAGCGGCAGTCAGCCCGCGCACCCGCATGATCATGATCAATTCGCCGCACAATCCGACCGGCAGCGTGCTGAAACCGGCGGACATCGCGGCGCTCAAGGATATCGTGCGCGGCACCGAAATCCTGATCCTGTCGGACGAAGTCTATGAACACATGGTGTTCGACGGCGCGCGCCACGAATCAGTCTGCCGCGATCCGGAACTGGCGGCGCGCGCCTTTGTCGTTTCCAGCTTCGGCAAGACTTATCACGTGACCGGCTGGAAAATCGGCTATGTGGCGGCGCCGGCGATGCTGTCCGCGGAATTCCGCAAGGTGCATCAATACAATATCTTCACCGTCAATACGCCGGTGCAGCATGGGATCGCGCAGTACATGCAGGACCCCGCGCCCTATCTCGAACTGCCGGCGTTTTACCAGCGCAAGCGCGACCTGTTCCGCGACGGCCTGAAGCACACCCGCTTCAAGCTGCTGCCGGCCGACGGCACCTACTTCCTGTGCGTCGACTACTCCGCCATTTCATCGCTGAGCGAAGCCGATTTCGCGATCTGGCTGACGTCCGAAATCGGCGTCGCGGCGATTCCGGTATCGGCGTTCTACCAGTCCCCGCGCGAATCGGGCATCGTCCGCTTCTGCTTCGCCAAACAAGAGCAGACCTTGCAGCAGGCGCTGCAGCGGCTGGCAAAAATCTAGATACAACCCGAACACGCAACCGCACAACAAAGGAAATAGCCATGATCGATGTCTATAGCTGGGCCACGCCTAACGGCCACAAGATCCACATCCTGCTGGAGGAGCTGGGCCTGCCGTATCGCGTACACGCCATCGATATCGGCGCCGGCGACCAGTTCAAGCCGGATTTCCTGTCGATCTCGCCCAACAACAAGATCCCCGCCATCGTCGATGCCGACGGCCCCGACGGCAAACCGATCTCGCTGTTTGAATCCGGCGCGATCCTGCTTTACCTGGCCGGCAAGAGCGGCCGTTTCCTCGGCCATACCGACCGTGAAAAATTCAATACCCTGCAATGGCTGATGTTCCAGATGGGCGGCGTCGGGCCGATGCTGGGCCAGGCTCACCATTTCCGCATCTACGCGCCGGAAAAGATCGAGTACGCGGTCAACCGCTATACCAATGAAGCCAAGCGTCTCTATGGCGTGATCGACAAGCAGTTGTCGCAACACCCATACCTGGCCGGCAATGAATACACGATCGCCGATATCGCCACGTTCCCGTGGCTCCGTTCCTGGAAAAACCAAGGCATAGAGCTGAGCGAATATCCGCACCTGAAAACCTGGTTCGACGCCATCAGCGAACGGCCGGCGGTGAAACGCGGCGTCGAGGTGCTGGCCTCGGCGCGCAAGCCGCTGACCGACGACAAGGCGCGGGATATCCTGTTCGGCAGCCAGCAGTACCAGAAGCGGTAAAACCCTCGTGGCGGGCGGCGCCCGTCCTACGACTGCGGTGCGGGGTAGCTGACCGCCAGTATTTCCAGTTCGTCGATCCCGGCCGGCGTCATCAGGGTCACGCTCTCGCCTTCATGCGCCTTGGTCAAGGCGCGCGCCACCGGCGAAATCCAGCTGATCTTGCCATGCAGCGGATCGAGTTCGTCGATGCCGACGATGGTCACCGTATGTTCTTCGCCGGCATGGTTCTGGTAACTCACGGTGGCGCCGAAAAACACCTGGTCGCGGCCATGGTGCACGCTTGGATCGACTACTTCCGCCAGGTCCAGCCGCTTGGTGAGAAAGCGGATGCGGCGGTCGATTTCACGCAGCCTGCGCTTGCCGTAGATGTAATCGCCGTTTTCCGAACGGTCGCCGTTCGAGGCGGCCCAGGAAACGATGCGCACCACTTCCGGCCGGTCGACGTCGATCAGGCGCAACAGCTCGTCCTTCATGCGTTGGTAGCCTTCGGGAGTCATGTAATTCTTGGTGCCGGGCGGAATCGCCGGCAATCCGAATTCGAGATCGTCGTCATCGCCTTCGGATTCTTTTACAAATGCCTTGTTCATAGCTGACATTGTAGTTCCAAATACACTACGGCTGCCGATTTTGCCCCGAACCATGGCTTTTCTTGCATAGCGGTATGGTAAAGTCGGATTAGTGCAATGTTGCCCGTGCTGACTTCCGCCATATGCCTTCCTCCCTTTCCCGCAATACATCTTCCGCTCCGTTCCGGATCGGCCTCGCCGCCAACCGCAGCCACCAGCAAGGCCCGGAATCGGCGCTGGCGCAGCTGCTGACCGGCAGCCGCAGCAGCATCGAACAGCAGCTCAAGCCGCAGCTGGTCGTGGTCGGCCGCACCCTGGACGCCATGCAGCAGCTGGGCCTGCTGGAAAATTATCCGCACATCGAACGCTTCCCCTACGGCCGTCACGGCGGCTTGATGAAGCTGGTGTCGCGGGTGGTCGACGCCGATCCGGCGCGCACCCTGGATGCGGTGATTTACCTGATGGATCCGGTCGATCCTTCTTCGATCTTTCCGGAAGCGGTAGCCTTGAAACGCCAATGCGTGATCCATGGCAAACCGTTTTTGTCGACGCTGGCCGGCGCCCGCGAATGGTTGGAGCTGGAGGCCACGGCGGACGGCGCCGCGCCAAATCCGGCACTGGATCCGACCTTCGACCTGGCGCAGGAAGGCATCGCCCTGATCGCCCACGACGCCATGAAAGACCGGATGCTGGAAATTGCGGAACGCCATTTCGCCCTGCTTGACCAGTTCGCATTCCGCTGCGCCACCGGCACTACCGGCAGCCTGCTCAACAAGCTGGCGCAGAAAATCAAGGGCGAAGAAGCCGGCCGCAACTGGGTCAAGCCCTTTCTCAGCGGCCCGCTCGGCGGCGACGCCCAGATCGCCGAGCTGATCCTCGACCGCCAGCAATGCCGGCGCGTATTGTTCCTGGAAGACCCGCATGTCGCCCGCCAGCACGAAGCCGACATCCAGCTGCTGGAACGCGCCGCCCGCACCGTCACCGACTATGCGCTGTGCATCAGCGACGCCGAATGCGGCGAGCGCTGGCTCACGCTGTTGCAGCAGCGCGCCGCGCAAAACCAGCCTGCCGCGCCGCGCTAGGCTTTAAGCGGCAGCCGGCGCAATCCGCTATTGATAAACGATGGTGAAGGTTGCGGTGCCGTTGGCCTTGCCGGTATTGATGTTGGGCGTGGTCTGGTAGTACCGGGCCTTGAACGGCACGACGTACTGTATGTCGTCGGAAGGACCGACATTGATGGAGTTGGTGTCGGCAACCGTCGATGTCGTGAATTTCACCGGCGTCCTGGTCTGGTCCAGCACCTGGATGCCGACCCCGGTCGCCACGCCGGGCTCCTGGGTCAGCTGCAGGACGCCCGGCTTGTTGGCGGGATCGGAGGTCGCCGCCATGTTCAATGCGATGATGTTCTGGGTATTCTCGCCGCGCTGGCAATTCAGCTTGATATTGAAATCCTTTTCGCCGGCCGTACTGCCGACTCCCTTGAAATTGCTCCTGGAAACGGCCCCCAGGTTCACCGCGATGTTCTTTGAACCGACGTCAACCGTACAGGTGGGCGTAACGATGGTAATTGCGTTGACATCGAGATAGGTGGTGAGCACGGACAAATTGTCCGCGACGCTGTAGTACTTGGTATAGATGCCTGGCGCCAGAGGACCGCTGCCGGTCTTGGGACCGGTCTTGAACAGCTCGACGACAAATTTGGAGTTGACGTCGAATAGGCCGAAATCGGTAGTAGTGGAGCGAGTATGGGCATAATAAGTGGAGCTGACCCCAGTGAAATAGCGTGACAGGCGAACGCCGATTCCGGTGACGTTGGTGGAATACACATGGTCGTATCCCGTGATCATCTGTCCTTGCAGCATGTCGCCGTTTACCGTGCCGCCGTTGGTGCAATTCCATGGTTTGTCGAGTTGCCCGCCCTGCAGCGGCAAGTTGAATTCTTTTCTTGCGATGAGCGCCCCCACAGCCAGGTCGCTCGGCAGATAGACCTTGCCGAAAAACATGTTGATCGTTTTTTCCGTATATGCCGGATTTTTAAAGCAGGCCGCCTGCGCTACCTGGGCGCCGGCCAGCAAGCACATGAAGACCAGCATGCCGGCCAGGCCGCGATGCCGTCCCGCCAATTTTTGCGCGCATCTGCTTAACATGGTATTTCCGTTGTTCATGACATCATCCTGGTTTTCATGGTGTGCTCATTCGCACTGCGCATTCATTTGACGAATCGGCGCCGGATTTTTCTCGGCCGGCACCTGGTATTTGATGCTGCATTGTTCGGCCGCGCCCTGGCCCCACTTGACCTTGAACACGCCGGCATCCTTGGCGCCGGTAACGAAAGTCTGGCCCTCGCTGCCGACGATGCCCATCTCTTGCCCCTGCCCATCCTCGACCTTGGCGCCGAAAGGCAGCGGCTTGCCGCTCTTGTCGGCCAGGTTCAGCATCAAGCGCAAGCCTATCGAAGTCGCGAACTTGGCCAGCACCACCGCGCCGCGGGTCGGCACCACATCCATGGCGGCGTTCTTGATTTCCACTTCGTCGCCCAGGTCCTCGGTGCGCACCGCCAGGCGGTTGACCCGGTACGGGCTCAGGTTCGCCAGCACCGCATTGCCGCGGCTATCGGTACGGACGCCCGGATACACCTCGAAGCCGACATTGGCGGCGTCCGGCGCTTCCACCAGCGCCATGGTTTCGCCCAGCGGCTGCGACAAGGTCACGCCGCCGCCATGCACCACCAGCCCGCCCGCCACGCCCAGCGTGGTCTGGCCGTAGCCGGAACCTTGTGCGCGGCCGAAGTCGAACCGGCCGTATTGCGAGAGGTAGCTGGCGGACGCGCTGCCGCTGTTGTCGCTGCGGTTCGAATGGGTTGTCGATACGTTATAGGTCAGGCGGCCGTCGTCCAGCGCCGAGCCGTAGACGCTGGCTTGCTGGCTGACTTCGCCGTTGTTGCCCTGCGCCGCCGAGTAGCGGGCGTAGGAGCGGCTATCGCCCAGCGGCATCGACAAGGTCACCATCAGCTGGCGGCTGGACGGTCCGCTCAGGTTGGTGCTGTTGTTATAGAAAAAGCTGTAGGTGAACTGTTTGTAGAAATTCGAATAACCGAGCTGGATCAGGCGTGTCTTCTGGCTCGTGCCCCAATAGCTTTGCTGCTGCGCCGAGGCGTAGACGCTGCCGCCCCTGCTGCCCAGCTGCTGGGCGAAATCCAGCTGCAGCTGGCTGCGGCGGTTGTTGAGCACCTGGCCGTTTTGCAGGTCCTGCATCTGCGCCGCTTCCTGGAACGTACGGAAGCCGCCGGTGGAGTAACGATAACCGGCCATGCGGACGCTGGTGCCGTAATTCTCGAAAGACTTGGCGTACAGGAAACGCAGCGACTGGCCGTCGTAGCTCTGGTTGAACGGTCCCTTGGTATGCGCTTGCGACAGGTCCGCCGAGATGGCGCCGAAATCGCGCAAGTTCTTGCCGACGCCAAACACCACCGACTGGTGGATCTCGGAACCGATGACGCCGCCGTACAGCGAAAATTCCCGGCCCAGCCCGCGTGCCAGCGTGCCTTGCATGAAAAACGGCTTGGCGCCGCTGACATTCGAGCCCAGGCCGTTGCGGTATTGGCCCGCGGTAGCGCTGTAGCGCCAGACGCCTTCGCGCAGCAAGGTCGGCACGGCGGAGAACGCTTGCTTGAACCTGGTTTCGCGGCCATCCGCTTCGGTAATCGTCACTTCCAGGTCGCCGCTGGTGGACGTCGGGTATAGATCGTCCAGTACAAATGGACCAGGTGCGACGTAAGTGCTGTACACCACGAAGCCGTTCTGGCGCACCGTGACGCGGGCGTTGGTTTGCGCCACGCCGCGGATGGTTGGCGCATAGCCTTGCTGGCTGTCGGGCAGCATGCCGTCGTCGGACGCCAGCTGGACGCCGCGGAACTGGAAGGAATCGAAAAAATTGCCCGGCGTGGTGCTGTCGCCGAGCGTCAGCTGGCCGCCCAGCGCAGCGATGTCGCGCTGCAGGTAGGAAGTCACCGATTGCCAATGGCCTTGGCCGTCGAGGCCGCGGTTGTAGGTCGAGAAATTGCGGAAGCGCCAGTCACCCAGGTTGAAGCCGCCGCGCAGGCCGGCATACAAGGTATTGCGCGCCTGGCTGGTGGTGTTCTGGTTGGCGTTGAAATCGGTAATGCTGTTGCCGGTGCCGCCGAAGTTGTTGCCACCATCATAGCGCGCCGCCGAAAACTGATAGTCCAGCATGCCGACATTGATGCCCTTGTCCCACTTGTCAGGACTGATGGCGCCGCGCGCCTGGCGCTTCATGGCGGCCTGCGGGATGCTGAGCGTCAGGCGCAGTTTCTCGCCGTTATAAGAAACGCTGGAACCGGGAATCGCCTTTGCCAGGTCAATGCACTGGTCGCCGGCCGCCATCAGCGCCGGGAATACTTCGACCTTGACGCCCCAGCCTTCCAGCATGCTGCGGGTGATGCAGGCCTGGGCGCTCTTGCTGTCCGCAGCATCGTCTGGATTGTCGACAAAATTGACCTGGCTCTGGCCAACGCTGCTTTCATTGAGGCTGACGTCCACCAGGTAGCTGCCGGGCAAGACCCGGTTGCCGAACGCGAACAAGGACAGGTCGGCACGGCTTTGATCGCCGCCGATGTCCAGGAACTGCTCGTTGAATACCGAGCCGCCCTGGCCTTGGGCGTGCGCTACCTGCGCCAGCACGGCCAGCGTAATCGCGGACAGCGCCAGGCGTACCGGTTTGCGTTGATGCGACAATCTGATCACAGTTTTCCCTTCCTTTGTTTCTGCCTTGCGCGGCAGACTGACTTGCCTTGACAGGATCTGTTGCTTGCTATCTGGGAGACGACGGTGTTATTTGCCTGCGGCAGGCGCGGCTTCCGGGATCGGCTGCTGCACTTGCTGCAATACTTGCGACCCGGCGCCGCCAACCGCGGCCTTGGCCGTTACTTCCGGCGTTTCACCGCCGTAGTCGTTGATCGTGGTGTAGCTGGCTTCGATCGCCTGCGGGGCGCCGATAACGGTCAGCGGGAAATCCAGCGCGCCGAAAGCCGGCACCATGCCAGCCCTGGTCTGCTCTTTGTTGCCGTTGATTTTGAAACCGGTAAACGTGACGTTGTAAGCGCTTGGATTGCTCACCCGCAGCGCGGCGCCCTTGCCGTCCTCGCCAGGCACCACCGACAAGGTGACCAGTCCGCGCGCCTCGTCAGGCTTGCCCGCCAGGCCGGCGGGCCGGTAGAACACCTTGATGCGGGTGCGCACGGCGACCTGCAGTACATTTTGCTGGTCCGATTTTTCCGGGATTTCCTTGACGTTGAGCCAGAACACCGATTCGCGGTCGCTCGGCAGGTCGCCGCCAATGCGGACGATGCGCAAGATGTTTTCCGCGCCGGGATCCATGCGCGCCAGCGGCGGCGTCACCAGCAGCGGCGTCTTGTTCTTGCCTTCGCCGGCATCGATCCAGGTTTGCACGACATAGGGCGCGGTGCCGGTGTTCTTCAGCGGAATCGACGCCTGCCGGTCTTTCTCGCCCAGGATCACGCGGGTGCCACCCAGCATCACGCCGGCGCCGGCCGACAGTGCGCTGAACGCCAGCACGCTCCCGACCGCAAGGGAAGAAAAGAATTGTTTGCTCAACATGGAAGACCTCGTCTATCAAAATGTCCTATGCACAAATTTCTAAGCAAGCACAGGCTAGCGTGCTCACAAATTGATGCATGGGTAATGCGGGAAAATGATGGCTGGCTTGCCGCTACCGTTGCCGCAGGCCAGCCCATCCTTAAAGCCTGGCCGTCGCAAGCGCCAGGCTGCCCGTTTCGCGCAACTGCGCGAAACGGGATAAAGCCGTTTTAGGATTTTTGCGAAGCGCGTCGATTACAGGTAAGAAACGACGAACTGTGCTGTCGAGTTAGCTGGACCGACTGTCACCGCAGTGCTGGTCGAAATGTAGGCAGCCTGGAACTTCAAAGGATTGTTGCCCAGGCCCAGAACGTAAGTGCCCGATGCCGAACCGACAGGGATCTTGGTGCCGGCCGAGTCGCCCAGCTCGATCGCCACGCCAGTTGCAGCAGTCACGCCGACTTGGCCGGCGTTAGCGATAGCCAGGTCGTCTTTCACGGTAGCGTCGGTGGTGCCGGTAAAGGTCACGGTTGCGCCCTTGGCTGTCGGGCCGCAGTCGGTCAGCAGGATCGTGAACTTCGACGGTGTCGACTTCTTGCCGGCAACGCTGCCGAACACTGTGCGCGACACGTCGCCCAGGGGTACGGTGATGTTTTGGCTGGACGGGTCGACAGTGCATGGGGAGTCAACGATATTGCCGTTGAAGTTAACCGTGCCGCCGTCAGCGAAGGCCGCTTGGGACAACAGACCTGCAGCAGCAACTGCAACCAACTTAGCGATAGTCATTTGTTTCATTTTTACCCTCAAATATAAAAGTAGATGTTCGATTCAAATTAATGAATTGCCAACACGGCGAAACACATTCTAGGGGCAAAAAGACACAAAAATGCATTCATGACAATGTTTAACAATTACTAACCATCACTAATTATTAATGTGCAATAAATGACATGGGAATTTAGGGGGATTTGTATCTTTATTACTATCTTCAACAATCAATTAAACGCGGAAACTTCAATACTGGATTACCTTTCCGGGCGATGAAAGAAATCTGAAAGGATCCTTAAAGCAATCAATTATTCGGCGGAAACATCATCAATGCCTGGCGGCAATATGTAACTTTGTCGTGCAAATACGACAACTTTATTAAATCCCGTGACACATTTCCTTGCGAATCAAGATATCTGCTTAATTTTTCCTGCAAACAACCGTTAACACTATTCAGGAAAACCGATTTTCAGTCCCCTTCACCATCCACATAAAAAAATCCAAGATGCGTAATGAAAATTTCATAGTTCGAGAACCTTTGCTTGATCCGAAACAAGGCGTGGTCGGTTACGACCTCACCTGGCAGGAAACTGGCGGCGCCGACGGGCAAGCGGATGAAGAGGATTTGCATGCCTTGCTGGATTTCGTCGCCGGCCAGTTGAGCGACGAGAAAAACGGCTGGCTGCTGGGCAATAAACTGCTGTTCCTGGAAGCATCCCCGGCCCTGCTGAACAGCGCAGCGATCCAAAGGATGCCAGCCGCCAGCACGGTGCTGACCCTCAAGCACGACGACCTGGCCGACCCCGCCACATTGGCGGCGGTAAAAAACCTGCGCTCCGCGGGTTACGGCATTTCCCTGCGTGGCGCCGAGCTCGGCGGCGGTGCGCTGCCCACCGACATCTCGCATCTTGAAGTGCGGTTCTCCGCCGGCGATTTTGCAGCGCAAGCGCGGCGCTACGCCGCGCTGAAAAAATCGTCGCTGCGCATGGTCGGCCGGCCGGTCAGCAACTGGCAAGACTACGATGCTTGCGCCATGCTGGGGCTGGACGCCTTCGTCGGTAAGCTGCATTTGACGCCGCGCCCGGGCAAACGCGCCACCGGCCTGAACCCGGCGCAGCAGATCATCGTGCAGATCATGAACCTGGTCGCCAAGAATGAGAACCTGCAAAAGATCGAAGAAATCTTCAAGCGCGATCCCGGCTTGTCCTATGAGCTGCTGCGTTTCATCAATTCCGCCGCATTCGGCTTGAAGACGGAAGTCCAGTCATTGCGCGCCGCCCTCGCCCTGCTCGGCTACGAGGCGCTGTTCCAGTGGCTGTCCTTGCTGCTGGCCACCGCCAGCAGCAGCGGTTATTCGCCGGTGCTGATGGAAACCGCGATCATCCGCGGCCGTTTCTCGGAGCTGCTGGGACAAAAATACCTGCCCAAGGGCGAATCGGAAAACCTGTTCGTGGCGGGGATTTTTTCACTGCTGGACCGGCTGCTGGGCGTCAGCATGGAAGAAGTGCTGGCCAGCATCAAGCTGTCCGACCAGGTGGCTGCGGCCTTGCTGACCCGTTCCGGGCCGTACGGTCCTTACGTGGCGCTGGCCGAGGCTTGCGAACTGAATTCGCCGCTGGTCGGGCCGCTGGCGAGTTCGCTCAAGATCAGCCCGATGGAAGCCAACCTGGCGCACCTGTCGGCGCTGGCATGGGCGCAGAAACTGGGCGTGCCGGCGGCTTCTTAGGCGCTGCCGGTTTCCGGGCCGGCTACAGTGCCGCGGCGGCTGCCGGCGGGTGGTTCCCCGGCAGCTGCCGCTGCCAGCTGCGCAAGCCGATCACCGCCAGCACGATGAAACCGGCATACAAGCCCGCGGTCAGGTTCAGGTCTTTATAGACATATACGCCGACGTAGATAATGTCGACCGCGATCCACAGCCACCAGTTGGCGACGTATTTGCGCGCCATCCAGAACTGGGCCACCAGGCTGAAGCTGGTCAGGGCTGAATCCAGCCATGGAATGTGGGCGTCGGTAAAACTGGCCATGACATAACCCAGCATAACGCTGCCCGCCACGCCGGCCAGCAGGCCGATCAGCAAACCTTGCTTCGGCAAGCGCTGCGGCTGGATATGCTGGCTGTCCTGCCCTGGCGCTCCCCGCTTCCACTGCCACCAGCCGTACAGCTGCATGACGGCAAAGATCAGCTGCAGCAGCAGGTCCGAGTACAGTTTCGCCACCAGGAAGATGCGCGCATACAGCAGCACCGATACCAACCCTATCGGCCAGCACCACAAATGACGGCGCGCAGTCAGCCAGACTGCCAGGGCGCTCAATATGACTGCAACGATTTCCAGAGCTGACATCAAGGCTCCTGTTGACCGGTTTTACGCGCGCAGCGGCGCTGCAGGTGATCCAGCAAATACTGGCCGGCGTCGCTGTTGAACCACTCGGCATGGCCGAGGAAATAGATGTCGTAGGCCAGTGCCGAGTTTTCGGCGGACTGCTGCACGCCGTGGAAATACGCCAGCTCCGACAACGCAAATTCGGCATGCGCCAGCGGCAGCAGCGCCGGCAAGGCAGCCGCTTCCAGCAGCGACAATGGCCGCAGCGCTTCATAGGCGTCGAGCATGGCGTCCAGCTGGCCGATGTGCACCAGCGGCCGCTGTTCGGGCGGCGGCGTCGACGGCAAAGCCAGCCACTCGATCATGTTGCGCTCGATGGCGATGGCAAGATCATAGACCGCGCAGGTGCGGTCGGCCAGGCCGAAATCGACTATCGTCGTTACCGCGGCCGGTCCGTGCGCCTGCCATAGCAGGTTGGAGGCATGCCAGTCGTTATGCGTCCACAACGGCGCCAGGCCGTGCAGCATCGGACTCAGGCGGGCGTGGAACGGCAGCAGCGCACGGGTTACCTCCTGCGGCCAGTCGCGCTGCGCCAGGTAGCCGGCCAACGCCGGCCTTTCCTGTATGTAGTGCCGGATCCGTTCCAGCACCTGTTGCGGATTGTCGGTATTGAACAAGGTGAAACCGGAGGCCAGTAATTTGGTGCGGCGTGCGGGTGCATCGTAACCGCGCGCGGCAAGATGCAGCTTGGCCAGCGCGCTGCCTGCCGCCGCCGCGTCTTCGGTGCTGGCAAACGGGGTCCACGAGGTGGCGTCGCGATAGCGGTCGACGCCCTGGCCGAGGCTCTGCACCTCGTAGATCCAGCCGCCGTCTGCGTGGGCAGTGCTGCCGTCGCTGGCCTGCAATACCTCGCTGACCGCCAGGCCGCGCTGCCGCAGGTGCGCCATGAAGCGGTGCTCGTCCATCAATTCGTCGGCGCTGCGGATCGCCCGCAGCAAGCGCTTGACGAACAGCGGACCCGATTCGGTGGCGGCCACGCAGGCGCTGGAAAACGGCCGCGGGCTGTGCCACTCCAGGCGCGTGACGACGCCGGCTTGCGGATAGTGGCGCAACAGCCGCGCCACCTCGTCCAGGGTCAGCGCCGGCCAGCTCGACGCCACCGCGTCAAGGCCCATGCCGTGGCTCAACACCGTCCCGTGTCCGTCCACGCCATCTTGTCTCGCGTCGCTCATGCAGCGTTTCCCGGTCCGGATCAGAAGTCGTACTGGACCGACAGGCGAGCCGTGCGCGGCGCACCCAGGTGCAGGTAACCGTCGCCGATGTATTCGCCGACATCTTTCCAGTAACGCTTGTCGAACAGATTGTCCACGCTCAGGCGCAGCACGGTGGAGTGGCCCCGCCAGCTGGTCTTGTAGCGCAAGCCGGCGTTGAACAGATGGTAGGCCGGCACATCGACGTTGCCTTCCCGCGTCGCCGCCTTGCTGCCGCTGTACTGCCAGCCGCCCAGCAGGCTCAGGCCGGCGACCTCGGGTACGGCATAAGCGGCATACAGGGCGGCGCGCAGGCGCGGCACGTTGAGCGCCTGGTGGCCGTCGTAGGCCGGCGTGCCTGTGTCTTCGGCGCGCGCCTGGATCAAGGCCAGGCTGGCCGTCAGCCGCAACTGCTTGCTGACCTGCCCGGCCGCGCTCAGTTCGATCCCGCGGTGGGTTTCGGTACCTTGCTGGACGTAGCTGAAACCGCCTGCGTCCGGCATCGGATATTCGTAAGGCTTGCGCATCTGGAAGATCGCCGCGCTCAGGCTGAGCTGGTCCAGCCAGTCGTATTTGACGCCGGCCTCGATCTGGCGCGACACGGTCGGCGGCAGGAAGGCAAAAGCGTTCTCGGTCCACCACGGCGCCTGGCCGCCCATCGTCAAGCCTTTGCTGTAGCTGGTGTACAGCGACAGGTCGGCTTGCGGCTTGTAGACCAGGGCGATCTGCGGCAACAGCAATGTCTTGTCGGTGGTGCGCGTCGCCGCGCCGGTGATGTCCAGCGCTCGTTCGTTGACCCACACCTGGCGCGCGCCGGCGATCAGCTGCCACTGCGGATTGAAGCTGAGGCGATCGACCGCAAACAGGGCTTTCTGCCGGCTGTCCAGACGCAGGTAGGAAGCGTCCGGCGTCAATGCCGATGGTGCGTAGACGATCGGGTTCGGATTATAGATATTGTCGCTGCCGACTGGAATATTCACTCCATCACTTTGTGACACGGTACGCCGAAAAAAGCTAGCTCCCATAGTCAGTTCATGACGCAACTTGCCAGTATCTAGATGGCCTTGCAGTACAGCTTGCAGTTGGTCATTGCGACGCGTGTCATCTGGAAATCGGTAATCGTAAATATCAAAGTCACCGTTTGCACCAAAATAACGCGACGGTGTTCCGTCATTGGTACATGTACTAGGATCAACACAATGCCCATATGGAAACGCCGAGTTATCGTCGATCACCACCCGGCTGCGGCTGGCCGCCACATAAGCGCGCCAGTCCGGCGCCAGGTCGAGGTCCAGGCGCAAGTTCAGGTTCAGCGAATTGATCGTCACCGGCTTGGCCCACGGCTGCGCGCCCAGCAGCTTGCTCGGCGCAACGTCGCTTGGAATGCCGGTGCCGCCCAGCAGCTGGTAGCCGGGCGCCGAGCGTTGTTCGCGATGCTGGTATTCGGCGTCGAACTGCAGCCGCGCCTGCGGCGTGATCACCCAGTCGGCCGCCAGCGAGGCGAAATTGCGCTGGCCGTCGGTATCGTTCACATATGAATGCAGGGTTTCATGTGCGGCATTGATGCGGATGCCGAACTGCTTTTGCTGGCCGAACAGGGTGCCGATATCGGCCGCCAGGTAACGCGAGCCGCGCGAATCGGTTTCCAGCGTCACCGAACGCACGTCGGCCGGCCGCTTGGTCACGTAGTTGATCAGGCCACCGGGCGCCGCCATGCCGCTTTGCAGGCCGGCCAAACCCTTCAGGATTTCGATGCTCTCTTTGTTTTCCAGCGCCACGTTCTGTTCGCCGGCAATGCTCATGCCGTTGATCTGGTAGCTGGAGGCAAGGTCCAGCGCAAAACCGCGGATGGTGAAGTTTTCGTAATAGCCGACCGGCGTGTAATTGTCGCCGACCGCGGCATCGTTGCGCACCACCTCGCTCAGCAGGCGCGATTGCTGGTCGTCGAGCTGACCGCGCGTGACGACCGAAATCGAAGCGGGGGTATCGAGCAGCGAAGCCTGGCCGAATGTAGCAACCGAAGCCGAGCTCTTGCGATAACTGTCGGCGCCGGTACCGGCGCCAGTCACGGTAATGGTCGGCAGGACCGGATCGCCATCCGCCTTGGCCGACGCGCCTGGCGCCGTTTCCTTTTGATCGGGAACGCCCTGTCCATGCGCCATCTGGGCGGCCGCCGCGGCAATCAGGGTGATCAGGAATTTTCTTTTGGCCGGGAGCGGCAAGCCGCCGCCAAACGCCGGGTAAAACGCTTTTATATTTATCATTACTTTATTGCCAGTCCAAAACCGAAGTCCGCGCTGCCTGTCCTTATACCCGGCGGGTGCCGGTGTCGACCGCTTTGGTCTGGCCCGATTCCAGCGTAAACCCGGCGCCGGAATCGGTGCCCAGCACTTTCACCAGGTAGGGCATCAGCTCTTTGAGCATCGGCTCCAGCGTCCACGGCGGGTTGATCACGAACATGCCGCTGCTGTGCAGGCCGAAGCCGTCCGGCGACGGCGTCTTCACCGTCAGCGTGACGTTCAGCCAGCCATTCGCCTTCATGCGCTTTAGCTTGTCCGGCATCTGGCGCGATTCCATGCGGTTCAGCAGCGGATACCAGACGGCGTAAGTGCCGGTGGAGAAACGCGTGAGCGCGTCTTCGATGGTGTTCTTGACGTGGCGGTAGTCTTCTTTCACCTCATACGGCGGATCGATCAGCACCAGGCCGCGGCGCGACGGCGGCGGCAGCAAGGCCTTCAGGCCGAGGAAACCGTCGCCCAGCTGGATCATGACGCGCTTGCCGCGGCCGTTGCCGCGCGGGTTGCGCTCCGCTTCCAGGCGGCGGAAATTATCCGTCAGGATCTTGCCGTCGCTCGGATGCAGCTCAAACAGGCGCAGGCGATCCTGCTCGCGCATGACGGCATCGGCGCAATACGGTGAACCCGGGTAATAACGCAGCTTGCCGTCCGGGTTGAGCTGCCTGACGACATCCACGTATTCCGCCACCGCCGGCGGCAGGTCCTTGCGGTCCCAGAGGCGGCTGATGCCGGTTTCGAATTCGGCGTTTTTCGACGCGTAGCCGCCATCCAGCGCATACACGCCGGCGCCGGCATGGGTGTCGATCACCATGTAGGAAGTGTCTTTCTGACCCAGGTAACGCAACAGCTGGATGGTGACCAAGTGCTTCAGCACGTCGGCATGATTGCCCGCATGGAAGGCATGGCGGTAACTCAACATAGGAAACTCTATCGTGGTGAAGTGTGTTGCCACACTCTACATCAAAGCGCCGGTCGGCTGCCGTGTAGAGGTGAGGCGTAGATGGCTTGGGGAGGCTGCGTAGCACAACCCCGCAGCGCAAACGACCCGCATTTTAACCTAGATTCGGTAGTTGACCGCTCATTGGCCCCGTGAAGCCCGATAGGCATCTGCCGCCGCTCTTTCGATAAATCCCGCTACTGGATTGAGAACGCTACGGGAGCGATTGCACACTTTTCCGGCCCTCTGGCGTCGTTGCTCCTCCTAGTGGAATTACAGTCCACGTCGTCGTCGCGCCTAGCCAGAGGGCCGGAAAAATGCACACTCGCTCCCGTTCAACTACCGAATCTAGGTTAACCATCGCAGCATTCGATAAGAAAAAGCTATTCGGCGGAAGATTGCATTTTCAACATCTCTTCCGCCACCTTGACGCAGGCTTCGATATGGCGGTTGCCTATGGCCCGGAAGGCAGAAAAGCCGATTGCCGCCGACACCATCTGGCCGGCGATCGGCACCAGCCGGGTGGCGTTCTTGGAGAGCACCTTGACGCCGCTGCGGGTCAGGATTTTCAGCATGAGTTCACGCGTCACCGCCCGCCCGATCAGCGTGCTGCCGAGGCCGACGATGGTGCTGTAGGTAGCCACCTTGAGTTTTGGCTGGAGTTTGTCGATCTGCTGCGGCGTCAGGCCGAACTCGGCGTTGATATCTTCGATCAGCCGCGACAGCAGGTGGATGTCGACCGCGATATCGACGCCCAAGATCGGCAGCGCCGAAGCGCCGGCCGACAGCAAGGCCCGCTTCGCCACCATCTGGCGGCAGCGGTGGCGCACCGCGTGCAGCGCACGCTCGGTAGCGGGGATCAGGACCAGGTCAGCCTGCCTGGACGGCATCTTGCGTCCAGGCAGGCGGCCACGCAAGGCGTCCAGCATCAGCTAGCTGCCTTGCCTTTGACAAAGCCGTAAATCAGCAACAGGATAAAAGCCCCGACGATCGAGCCGATAAAACCCGCACCTTGGCCGGCGTGGTACCAGCCGAGGGCCTGGCCGATATAACCAGCCAAAAACGAACCGGCAATACCCAGCAAGGTAGTCACGATAAAACCCATGTTTTCCCTCCCTGGATGAAGAAATTTAGCAATCACGCCGACGATGAAACCTACGATGATTGTCCACAGAATTTCCATTGCTGCTCCTAAGAGTTGATATTGTTTGCGGGGCGGCTGCCTTGGGCAAAGCCGGTGGCCCGCTGTCCAATATAGAGCAAACTCCGGCCGCACGCAGCGATTGCGAGGTAAATTTATGTGAAATATTGTCTCGGCAACATTATTCAGGCGTGCAGCTCCTTCGAGCGGTCCAGCCGGAAATACGCATCCAGCAAGGAGGTCTTGTAGACCGCGCCCAGCAGTTCCGGATCTTCATGGCTGCGCACCACCGGCAGCCGCTCGCCCTGGTGGTCAAGGAAAGACTGCAAGGCGTCGCCCAGCGACATCTCGGGCGTCACCACATGCAGGAATTCGCGCCGCACGAAATCGGCAGCCACCTTCTCTTGTGTCTCGCTCTTTTCCAGCAGGCAGGAAGTAATGTCTTGCAAGGCCACCACGCCGCAATAACGATTGCGCTGGTCGACGATGTAGATGTATTTCACCGGATACTTCAGGAACATGCCGCTGATTTCGGCAAACGGCGCCGTCAGCGGCAGCACGGTGTCCGCCGGCCGGATCAGCTCGCTCATGTGGATGCCGCGCAGGCGCACCCGTTCCTGCGCATCGCGGTTGCGCTTGATCGTGATGTCGTACATGGAGGCGCCGTTGATGCTGCGTGCAACAAAATAAGCCACCACGCAGGACAGCATCAGCGGCAGCACCACCTGGTAGCTCAGGGTCATCTCGAAAATCATCAGGATCGCCATCAGCGGCGCGCTGGTGGCCGCCGCCAGGAAGGCGCCCATGCCCACCATGGCATACGCGAACGGCGCCGAGGTAAGGTCCGGCAGCACGATATGCAGCAGCTGCCCGAACAGATAGCCGATGGCGGCGCCGACGAACAAGGTCGGCGTGAAGATGCCGCCGACCGCGCCGGAACCGGTGGTGATGGCGGTGGCCAGGACCTTGAACACCAGCATCAGCAATACGCTCCACCACAGCCAGGGCGTATGCAGCAGCGAATTGACCACGCTGTAGCCATTGCCCCATACCTCCGGCAGCCAGATCGAAATCAGGCCCACCAGCAAACCTCCCAGCGCCAGCCGCGGCGGCAGCGGCAAGGCGGTCCGGGTAAACAATTTCTTGGAAAATGCCAGCAAACGCAGGAATTGCGGCGCCGCAACTCCGGCCATGATGCCCAGCAGGACGAACCACAGGATCTCGATGCCGGCGACCGGCGGGA
Source organism: Collimonas rhizosphaerae (assembly GCF_038896935.1). Taxonomy (NCBI): domain Bacteria; kingdom Pseudomonadati; phylum Pseudomonadota; class Betaproteobacteria; order Burkholderiales; family Oxalobacteraceae; genus Collimonas; species Collimonas rhizosphaerae. The sequence continues at coordinate 173,987 of NZ_JBANDC010000001.1, read as the reverse complement.
ACGGCGGCATCTCGTAGGCCGGATGGTAGCCGGGCAATTCGCGCATGGTGATGTTGGCGACCACCGACGCCACCACCACCGGCCCGAAACTTTCCATGACGATCGCGCCCAGCACGATTTCAGTAACGAAAAAAGCGCCGGCGATCGGTGCGTTGTATGCCGAAGTAATCCCTGCCGCCGCGCCGCAAGCCACCAGCAGGCGCAAGCGGGCCGGACTGAAATGCGTGAAGCGGCCCACCAGCGATGCCGCCAGCGCCGCCAGCTGCACCATCGGCCCTTCGCGCCCGATCGAGCCGCCGGAAACCACAGTCGCCAGCGAGGAAAGGCTGCGCAGCAGGCTTTGCCGCACCGGGATGTTGCCGTCGCCGATGGCTACCGCTTCCATGTAATCCGAGGTCGCGCTGGACGGCACGCGCTTCGCCAGCACTAGGATCGCCCCGGCCAGCAGGCCGCCCGCCGCCGGCAGCATCAGGCGCATCCACCATGGCAGGCTCTTGGCCATGGCGACAAAACTGCCGCTATGGCCGGTCAGCAGCGACTGCAAACCGTAGATGCACTCGCGGAACAGCACTGTCGCCAGCGCGCCCAGGAAACCGACCACCGCTGCCCATAGCAGCATCGAATGGCTTTCGGAAAAATGGAACAGGCGTTGCAGGCGGATCCGGTATCTTAGGAGTGTGCTGCGCGCGGTACTGCGTGAGGACATGGTGGCTGGTCGCAAGGAGATATGGTTGGAATGCTGCCGCATCAATTGGCTGGGGGGTTGCCGGGCGCCGCCATCAGCGCGTCGAAGTACGCCATATCCGCGGCTACCGCCGCTTCCGCCTTGCTTTGCATGGCCTGGTAACGGGCGATGACTTCATGCCCGCTGGCCGTCACCTGCGCGCCGCCGCCTTTGGCGCCGCCGGTCGCAGTGGCCACCAGCGGCAGCTTGAAACATTGGTTCATCGCCTCCACCAGCAGCCAGGCCCGGCGGTATGACATGCCGAGCGAACGCGCCGCCGCAGAAATCGAACCGCTCTGATGGATGGCCAGCAGCAACGCTGCCTTGCCGGGACCGAAGGCGATTGCATCGCCCTGCAGCACTCTGAGCCGAATCGATTTGGAATTTGCCATATGCGGGATTGTAGCAAGGAGGTCGGCGGCAAATCAGCTATTTTGTTGGCAGACTCGCCATGCCGGCAAGATTTCACGCAGGCTCGGTGTTTTAAAGTTGACCTACGCTATATCCTGCCATATATTTCGATGTTGTCCGATCTTGCCACCCACCGCCCAGGAGACATTCCATGTTGTGCCGCCTCAAACGCCTCGTTCTTGCCAGCGCCCTTCCCCTGTTGCTGTTGACGCCGGCAGTTCATGCGGCCGACCTGGTGGTCTCCGCTGCGGCCAGCCTGACCAACGCTTTCAAGGATCTCAGCCAATCGTTTGAAGCGCAGAACCCGGACACCAAGGTGATCCTCAACTTTGCCGCCTCCGATATCTTGCTGCAGCAGATCATCAAAGGCGCGCCGGCCGACGTATTCGCTTCGGCCGACCAGGAAGCCATGAACAAGGCCGAAGCCGAAAAGGCAGTGGCGGCCGGCAGCCGCAAGAATTTCGCCAATAACCAGATCGTGCTGATCGTGCCGGCCGACAGCCAGCTGCACATTCAGCAATTGCAGGACCTGGCGCAGCCGGCGGTCAAGCGCGTAGCCTACGGCAATCCGGCTTCGGTGCCGGTCGGCCGCTACACCAAGGCCGCCCTGGAACACGCCAGCCTGTGGGACGCGGTTGCCGCCAAGGGCGTGCCGGCGCAAAACGTGCGCCAGAGCCTGGACTATGTGGCGCGCGGCGAAGTCGACGCCGGCTTCGTTTTTTCCACCGACGCCGCGATCATGCCGGACAAGGTCAAGGTCGCACTGCGCGTGCCTTCGCAAACCGCGGTCAGTTATCCGATCGCCGTCACCAGCAACACCAAACAGGCTGACATGGCGGCCAAGTTCGTCGCCTACGTACTGTCGCCGGCCGGCCAGGCCACGCTGGCGCGCTACGGTTTCTTGAAACCCTGATGACAGAGTGTTATCGTCAAGTTCTTCCGCACGGGATCAGGCGCATCACATCAAGGGTAAGTAGTGAATAGAAAGCAGAAGCCATGAACAATGGGGCCTGGGTCGCCCTCCTGCTGTCGCTGAAAGTTGCCGGCTGGGCTACCCTGCTCAACATGCTGCTTGGGGTCGCCGCCGCCTATGGCCTGTCGCGCTGGCGTTCGCCGGCGCGCGACCTGGTCGACGCCGTCCTGACCCTGCCGCTGGTGCTGCCGCCGACCGTGCTCGGCTACTATCTGCTGGTGCTGCTGGGCCGCCGCGGCGTGTTCGGCGCCTGGCTGGAAAAATGGGGCATCGAACTGGTATTCACCTGGCAAGGCGCGGTGATCGCGGCCACCATCGTCGCCTTTCCGCTGGTGCTCAAGTCAGCCCGCGCCGCTTTTGACAATGTCGACGTACAGCTCGAAAACGCCGCCCGCGTGCTGGGCGTATCCGAGGTCGGCGTGTTCTTCCGCGTCACCTTGCCGCTGGCTTCCAAGGGCATTGCCGCCGGCGTATTGCTGGCGTTTGCACGCGCGCTAGGAGAGTTCGGCGCCACCCTGATGATTGCCGGCAACCTGCCGGGCCGCACCCAGACTTTGTCGGTCGCCATCTATGAAGCGGTGCAGGCCGGCGACGACCAGACCGCCAACCTGCTGGTGCTGATCACTTCGGCCACCTGCATCGTGGTGCTGCTGATCGCCGGCCGCCTGTTACCGAAAAGCCAGCGGCGCAGGCAATCATGACGAATTTCCTATGACCATCGAGATCAGCATACGCAAGCATCTGCAAGCCGACGACCGCGGCTTCAACCTGGACATCGCCTTGCGCACCGAAAGCGACCGCGTGGTGCTGTACGGCCCGTCGGGCGCCGGCAAGAGCCTGACCTTGCAAGCGATCGCCGGTTTACTGACGCCAGACCAGGGGCATATACGCCTCAAGCAAAACACCCTGTTCGACAGCGCCGGCGGCATTTGCCTGCCGCCGCAGCAGCGCAAGGTCGCCTACCTGTTCCAGGACTATGCGCTGTTTCCGCACCTTACCGTGGCCCAGAACGTGGCTTTCGGCTTGCGCCCGGGCTGTTTCAACCTGCGCCGCCCGCACGATCATCCGATCGTCAGGAAGTGGCTGGCCTCGTTCGAGCTGAGCGCAGCCGCCAACAGTTATCCGCACCAGCTGTCCGGCGGCCAGCGGCAACGCGTGGCCCTGGCCCGGGCGCTGGCGCTGGAACCGGACATCCTGCTGCTGGACGAACCGTTTTCCGCGCTCGACCTGAGCCTGCGCGACAAGATGCGGCGCGAATTGTCCGAGCTGCAAAAACAGCTGGACGTGCCGATGATGGTGATCACCCACGATCCCGCCGACCTGGCTTTGCTGGGCGACGAGATATTCGAGATCCGCGACGGCATGATCGCGCCGCCGGCCGGGACATAAAAAAAGCGCAGCCGAAGCTGCGCTTTTGTCGCCGGATTTCCCTGCTTAGAAAATGTGACGGATGCCGATCGCAACACCGGTCACGCTATCCTTGCCGACCAGTTCCGACAAGGCTGCATTCTTGGCCTTGTTGTAGTCCACGGTACCATAGACCTGAGTCCGCTTCGACAAGGCATATTCAGCCACGCCGACCAGCGCGTAACGGGTGCCGTCGCCCAGGTTGCCCAAGGTGGCGACCGTGACGTTCTTGCTCTTGTCATAGTAGCCGGCTGCGGTCAGCGACCAGGCTGGAGTTGCCTGGTAAGTCGCGCCCAGGAAATAAGCATCGTCCTTGCGCTCGACGCCGCCGATGCCGCCATTGATCGAAGCCACGCTGTTGGTGACGCCGAAATATGCCGGCGTAGTGCCGGTGCTGTCCTTGATGCGATAGTAGCCGCCGAACAGCTTGGCCGCGCCCAGGGTGTAGGACAGGCTCAGGTTATAGGCGGTATCTTTCCAGTCCGAATTGGTCGGGCTGACGGTTTGCTGGAAGCCGCCGCCGATCGCAAACGGACCTGCGGTATAGGCCAGCGTGGCGCCGATCTGGCTGCCCAGCTTGACCGATCCGGCCTTCTCGCCCGCAGCGTAGCTCACGCCGGCAGCGAGGCCGCCGAAAGTGCCGTAGTACTTGAGCATGTTCGAATTGCGGACCAGCGTGGCGCCGGCCGGCAGCCATGCATTCTGGTCGTAATTGCCGACGGTCAGCGGATCGAAATGATCTGCCATCAGGTCAAACAGCGGAGTCTGTTGACGGCCCAGGGTGACCGTGCCGAACGAACCGCTCAGGCCGACGTAGGATTGGCGGCTGAACAAGGTACCGGCGCTGGACAGGCTGCCGGTATCGGAGTTGAAGCCGTTTTCCAGGCGGAAAATGGCTTTCAGGCCGCCGCCCAGGTCTTCAGTACCCTTGAAGCCGATGCGGCTGTTGGAGATCGCGCCATTCGTGATGACGAAGTTCTTTTGCCCGGCTGCGTTATCGCTGCTGAGATAACGGATGCTGGTGTCGACAATGCCGTAGATCGTGACATTGGTCTGGGCCATCGCGCTCCCGCTGGCCAAACCTGCCGCTACCAGCATCAAGGATATTTTTTTCATGCGTCTCTCCGTAAGTTAAACATTTTTTAGATTTTTTTCGACAGCCTGGCGACGCCTGCCCCCACGTCGCCCCGCCATCGCTTTACCGCCACTGCTGCCACATCACGCTGCCATTCCAGCGTCGCCGGGATAAAGTTGAACGGACATCATATCAGCACAACTTTCTCCCAAAACAAGTTGTTGTTAAAACCCAACTAAGTTTATTCTGATTTCAGTACACCGCGGCGTATCTGGTCGCGTTCGATGGACTCGAACAGCGCCTTGAAATTGCCTTCGCCGAAGCCTTCGTCGCCTTTGCGCTGGATAAATTCGAAAAATACCGGCCCCAGCGTGGTCGCCGAGAAGATTTGCAGCAGCAGGCGCTGGCCGTCCTGGTTGGAGACGCCGTCCAGCAGGATGCCGCGCATCTGCAGCTCGGCGGTCGGCTCGCCATGGCCAGGCAAACGCCCTTCCAGCATTTCGTAATAGGTCGCCGGCGGCGCGGTCATGAACGGCGTGCCCATTTTCTTCAGGGCGTCCCAGGTCTGCACCAGGTTGTCAGTTTGCAAAGCAATATGCTGGATGCCTTCGCCGTTGAACTGCATCAGGAATTCTTCGATCTGGCCCGAGCCTTTGGACGACTCTTCATTCAGGGGGATGCGGATCTTGCCGTCCGGCGCGCTCATCGCCTTCGAGGTCAGGCCGGTGTATTCGCCCTTGATGTCGAAATAGCGGACTTCGCGGAAATTGAACAGTCGCTCGTAGAACGCGGCCCAGTGCGCCATGCGGCCGCGGTACACATTGTGGGTCAGGTGGTCGATGGTTTTCAGGCCGGCGCCGGCCGGATTGCGGTCGACGCCCTCGATGAATTCGAAATCGATGTCATAGATCGACTTGCCGGGAGTGAAACGATCGATCAGATACAGCGGCGCGCCGCCGATGCCCTTGATCGCCGGCAAGCGCAGCTCCATCACGCCGGTGTTGATTTCCATCGGCTCGGCGCCGCGTTCCAGCGCGCGCTGGTAGGCCAGGTGCGCATCATTGACGCGGAACGCCATGCCGCAGGCCGACGGGCCATGCTCTTTGGCGAAATAATAAGCGGGGCTCTTCGGCTCGTAGTTGATGATGAAATTGATATCGCCCTGGCGATACAGCGTCACGTCCTTGGAACGGTGACGCGCCACCTTGGAGAAGCCCATGGCTTCGAATGCCGGCTCCAGCACGTTCGGGGTGGGCGAGGCGAATTCGACAAATTCAAAGCCGCACAGGCCCATGGGGTTTTCAAACAGATCGGACATGATGAACTCCTGCAAATAAAGTCTGGTGGACTGGGTCAAAACGGATCAGCTGCGGGTAGCAGCCGGCTCCGGGGTTTCTGGTGTATCTGGCGTAATCAGTTGCTGCAGGGCGATTTCAAAAGCGACTTTGGCGATGCCGGTGCGGCTGGCCGAACGCGCATGGCATTTCTCCAGCGCCGCGGCCACGGTGGCCGAGACATCGCCGAAGATCGCTTCGTCCGAAATTTCAACCTCGCTTTGCATCAGGAACGCAAAAGCGCGCGCCATGCCGCAGTTGGCGACGAAATCCGGGATCACGGCAACCTTGGCGTCGGCATCTTCATAGATCGGGCCGTAGAAAATATCGCTGTCGGCAAACGGCACGTTGGCGCCGCTGGCGACCACTTCAAGGCCGTGGGCGACCATCTGCTCCACCTGTTCCTGCCTGACCAGGCGCGAGCCGGCGCAAGGCAGGAAGATGTCCGCGCCGACGCTCCAGATCGCCGCATTGCATGCCTCGAACGACAGCATGCCGTCGGCGATCAGCTGATTGCCCTGCTTGGCCAGGAACAAGGCATGCACTTCGTCATGGCTGTAGCCATCGGCTTTCACCAGGCCGCCATTGCGGTCGATGATGCCGACCACGCGTGCGCCGGCCTTCGACAGGTAATACGCCGCGGTCGAACCGACATTGCCCCAGCCCTGCACGATCACGCGCTTGCCTGCCACGCTGCCGCCATACAGGCGGTAGTAGTGCAATACGGATTCCGCGACGCCCCAGCCGGTGATCAGGTCCGCCACCAGGTACTTGCGGCCGGCGGCCGGCGTATAGCGCGCGTCTTCCACCACCTTGGCCACGCCCATCCGCAACTGGCCGACCTTCTGGATGCGGGCGCTGTCGCTCGGCTGGAAATGGCCGTTGACGATGCCTTCCTGCGGATGCCACAGGCCGTAGCTCTCGGTCATCGGGATCACTTCGTGGACTTCGTCGACATTGAGGTCGCCGCCGGTGCCGTAATAGGTTTTCAGCAAAGGCGTGACTGCCTTGTACCAGCGCCGCAGCACGCCATCCTTGCGCGGATCGGCCGGATCGAAATCGATGCCCGACTTGGCGCCGCCGATGGCCGGGCCGGAGACGGTGAACTTGACTTCCATGGTCTTGGCCAGCGATTCCACTTCGCGCCGGTCCAGGCCGCTGCGCATGCGGGTGCCGCCGCCGGCCGCGCCGCCGCGCAGCGAGTTGATGACGATCCAGCCGCGCGCCGGGGTCTCCGCGTCATGCCATTCAAAGACGATTTCCGGCGCCCTGCTTTCAAACGCATTCAATAAAGCCTTCATGTTTCTCCTGTCTGGGTTTTCTGCGCTGCTGCCCGGTCAGCCCAGCAACAGCTTGTCGTCATCGATTTTTTCGCCGCGCGTGGTTTCGAACATGCGCAGCAGGTCAGGCACATCCATGCCCTTGCGCTGCTCGCCGTGCACGTCCAGGATCACCTTGCCTTCGTGCAGCATCACGGTGCGCGTGCCATAGTCGAGCGCCTGGCGCATGCTGTGCGTCACCATCATCGCCGTCAGTTTTCCCGATTCGACGATCTTTGCCGTCAGGCTCAGGATGAAGGCCGCGGTTTTCGGATCGAGCGCGGCGGTGTGTTCGTCCAGCAGCAAGATGCGCGACGGCTGCAGCGAAGCCATCAGCAGGCTGACGGCCTGGCGCTGGCCGCCTGACAGCAGTCCCATGCGATCGGACAGGCGGTTTTCCAGGCCCAGGCCAAGGATGCTGAGCTTTTCGCGGAACAGTTCGCGCATCGGGCGGTTCAAGGAAAAACGCAGGCCGCGCGGGCTGCCGCGCTTCCACGCCAGCGCCATGTTTTCTTCAATCGTCAGGCTCTCGCAGGTGCCCGCCATCGGGTCCTGGAATACCCGCGCCACCAGGTCGGCGCGCTGCCAGCTGGAGCGGCGGGTGGCATCGGTGCCGTCGATGGTGATGCTGCCGCTGTCGACCATCAGGTCGCCGCTGACGGCATTGAGCATGGTCGACTTGCCGGCGCCGTTGGAGCCGATCACCGTCACGAACTGCCCTGACGGGATCTCCAGCGATAGCCCGCGCAGCACCTTGTTTTCGATAGGCGTGCCGGGATTGAAAGTGATTTCCAGGTTATTCAGCTGCAGCATCAGTTTTCTCCTTCCTGGGTTGCCGGCACAACGCTGCCGCCGGAAGGTTTGAGTTTTCCATTGCCGCGCTTGCGGCCGAAGCTGCGCTTGAAATTAGGTATCAGCAGCGCAAAGCCGACCAGCAAGGCTGTCACCAGATTCAGGTCCTGCGCCTTGAGGCCGATGAAATCCATGTCCAGCGCCAGCGCGATGAAAAAGCGATACAGCACGGCGCCGAAGATGCAGGCCGCGGTGGTGATCACCAGGCTGCGTGCCGGCACCACGGTTTCGCCGATGATCACGGCAGCCAGTCCGATCACGATGGTGCCTATGCCCATCGAAATATCGGCGCCGCCCTGGGTCTGCACGAACAGCGCGCCGGCCAAGGCCACGAGCGCGTTCGAAATCGCCAGGCCCCATACGGTCTGGCGGTTGGTGGAGATGCCCTGGGCACGCGCCATGCGGGCATTGCCGCCGGTGGCGCGCATGGCCAGCCCGGTCTCGGAGGCAAAAAACGCATCCAGCAAGAGCTTGGCGATCAGCACGATCACCAGCATCACCAGTGGCTGCACCCAGTAGTCCGGCAGGTCGCCGATGCTGGTCATGCTGAACACCGTCGGCTCGCTGATCAGCGCTACGTTGGGTTTACCCATGATGCGCAGGTTGACCGAATACAGTGCAATCATCACCAGGATGCTGGCCAGCAATTGCATGATCTTCAGGTATACATTCAGGCAGGCTGTCACGCAGCCTGCCACTCCGCCGGCCAGCAGCGCGATGAAGGTGGCCAGGAAAGGATTCCAGCCGGAGACGATCAGGGTTGCGGCAACTGCGCCGCCGAGGGGAAAACTGCCGTCGACCGTCAGGTCGGGAAAATTGACGACACGGAAAGACAAGAACACGCCAAGCGCGACCAGGCCGAAAATCAGGCCGATCTCAATGGCGCCTAGCGAAGCGATGAGCGACATAAACTTCCTTCAATAAGCTCGGGACCGCCCTGCCGGCAAGGCGGCAGGCGGTTCACCAACAAAACAGAATCACCAGCGATGCAGCAAGCGGATGGCGGCGCCATCCGCGCGCATCTTATTGCTCGACCACCTTGGCCGACTTGACCAGGTCAGCCGGCAAGGTCAGGCCCTGTTTCAGCGCAGCTTTAGGATTGACGTAGAGTTCGAATGTCGTGCTGGTTTGCGAAGCGATCTTGCCTGCGGCTTCGCCCTTCAGGATGCGCACCACGATCTTGCCGGTCTGGCGGCCGAGGTCGTAGTAGTTGAGGCCGATGGCGGCGGCGGCGCCGCGCTTCACCGCGCCGGTATCGGCGGCAACCACAGGCAGCTTGGCCTGTTCCGCTACCTTGACGATGCCTTCGAAGGCCGACATGACGTTGTTGTCGGTCGGCGCGTAGATGACGTCGACCTTGCCTACCAGGCTTTGCGTAGCGCTAGGCACATCGATGGTGCGGGCGGCGGCGCCTTCGACCAGGGTCAGGTCGGTGCCGGCCAGCAGTTTCTTGAGCGATTCGACGATGGATACCGAATTGGCTTCGCCCGGGCTGTAGATCACGCCGATGCGCTTGGCTTTCGGCGCCACCTTGCGGATCAGTTCGATCTGCTTGTCCAGCGGCGACATGTCGGAAACACCGGTGACGTTGGTGCCGGATGCATCCCAGCTCTTCACCAGCTTGGCGGCGACCGGATCGGTCACTGCAGCGTATACGATAGGCACGGTCTTGGTGGCGGCCACCAGCGCCTGGGCTGAAGGAGTGGCGATCGCGACCGCGACATCCGGCCGGCTGCCGGCATACTTGCGGGCGATCTGCGACGCCGTGGCGTTGTTGCCTTGCGCGCTTTGATATTCGAACTTCAGGTTCTTGCCCGCTTCATAGCCGGCCGCCTTCAACTCGTCCTTGACGCCGTCGCGCACAGCGTCGAGCGCCGGATGTTCAACGATGGCCGTGACCACTACCGTTTTATCTGCGGCATACGCCGCGGAAGCGGATACGCCCGCCAGGCTCAGCAAGACCAGGGATGCAATAGCGGAACGCAAGAAAGGAAATTTCATGACTTTGTCTCCAAATGAGTCAGTTTGGTTGCCGGAAATCGGCTTCTTTATTATATTGCAACAGGGACTTGCTTCGTACTGCTCCCCCTGCGGCGCCATGTGTTATTTTGAAAAAAGTATAGCTTTTAACGCTCAAAATTGGCTTGCGACTTGAGGCCGATGTTTACCCGGTTATGAAATATAATTTCGTAGAAAATACGCAAATCGAGAATAAATTGCACAAAATAGACATCGATCAAATCGACCGCAAAATGTTGACTTTTCTGCAGCAGAACGGCCGCGTATCCAACCTGGAGCTGGCGCAGGCAGTCAACCTGTCGGCGCCGCAGTGCCACCGCCGCCATCGACGGCTGGAAGAAGCGGGTTTTATCGTACGCTATGAAACCCGCCTGAATCCAGCCAGCCTGGGCTTGTTCGTGATCGCCTTTGTCCACGTCTCGATGGAAAAAGGGCACATCAACGACTTGTCCGGCTTCAAGAGCGCCATCAACGAATGGCCGCAGATCCTGGAATGTTACTCGGTAACCGGCGACTTTGACTATGTGCTCAAGGTCACCGCCCACGACCTCAAAGAGCTGTCGGATTTTCTGATGGAAAAGCTGATGCGCATGCGCGGCGTCAGCGGCGTGCGTTCCAGCGTCTGCCTGGATGAAATCAAGTCGACCAACATGCTGCCCTTGCCGCCGGCGTGAACAAACCCGCTCGCCAATGATAAAAGGCCGCATCCTTGTGGGATGCGGCCTTCATGGCTCCTGGCGAGATAACGCCAGAAGCCTGCCGGCTAGCCGGCGTTCAATAAGCTTTTAGTCCTGCAAATCAGGCCACCTTGGCTTCGAAGAATTGTTCATCTTCGGTCGAGCCGTGCAACGCGGTGGTCGACGACTGGCCTTGCTGGATCGCCTGGGTCACCGCATCGAAATAACCGGTGCCGACTTCGCGCTGGTGCTTGACCGCGGTGAAGCCCTTGTCGGCGGCCGCGAATTCCGCTTCCTGCAGTTCGACGAACGCGGACATCTGGTTGCGTGCATAACCGTGCGCCAGGTTGAACATCGAGTAGTTCAATGCATGGAAGCCGGCCAGGGTGATGAACTGGAACTTGTAGCCCATCGCGCCCAGCTCTTTCTGGAACTTGGCGATGGTGGCGTCGTCCAGGTTCTTTTTCCAGTTGAACGATGGCGAGCAGTTATACGCCAGCATCTTGCCTGGGAACTTGGCATGCACCGCTTCCGCGAATTTCTTGGCGAAAGCCAGGTCCGGCTTGCCGGTTTCGCACCACACCAGGTCGGCGTACGGCGAGTAAGCCAGTGCGCGCGAGATGGCCTGGTCGATCCCTGGACGGGTCTTGTAAAAACCTTCTACCGTGCGTTCGCCGGTCAGGAACGGCTTGTCGTTTTCGTCGACATCCGAAGTCAGCAGGTCAGCCGCTTCCGCATCGGTGCGGGCGATCACCAGGGTCGACGTGCCGGAAACATCGGCCGCCAGGCGCGCCGCGTTCAGCTTCTCGACCGCTTCACGGCTTGGCACCAGCACCTTGCCGCCCATGTGGCCGCATTTCTTGACCGAGGCCAGCTGGTCTTCGAAGTGGACGCCGGCAGCGCCGGCATCGATCATCGACTTCATCAGTTCATAAGCGTTCAGCACGCCGCCGAAACCGGCTTCCGCATCCGCCACGATAGGCGCGAAAAAGTCGATATCGTTTTTACCTTCCGACCATTGGATCTGGTCGGCGCGCTGGAATGTATTGTTGATGCGCTTGACCACCAGCGGCACCGAGTTGGCCGGATACAGCGACTGGTCGGGATACATTTCACCGGCCAGGTTGGCGTCGCCCGCGACTTGCCAGCCCGACAGGTAGATCGCTTTCAAGCCTGCCTTGACTTGCTGCATCGCCTGGTTGCCGGTCAACGCGCCGAGGGAATTGACGAATGGCTCTTCGTGCAGCAACTTCCACAGCTTGTCGGCGCCGCGCTTTGCCAGCGTGTGTTCGATCTGCACCGAACCGCGCAGACGTACGACGTCTTCTGCAGAATAATTGCGGGTAACGCCCTTCCAGCGTGGGTTTTCGGCCCAGTCCTTGGCCAGTGCGGCAACTTGCTGTTCACGTGTAGTCATCGTCGTTCTCCTGTTAAAAACAAAAAGTAAAATCAAATCCGATGACTAAATAGTAGGCTTATCTGTGCGAGGCAACAATGTCTTATATAAGACATATAAGTATTTTTATTTCATTTAAATTCAATGACTTAACTTTCATTTTTTGCGATATGAAATAAAATCCCTGAGAGTGAAATATGAAAATGGTGCTTCGCATTTCACAATTCCACATTATGAAACGCATGTCATATCCTGAAATATGCGAAAAAAAAAGAGGGAGCAAGCTCCCCCTTTCCCGTAACTGCCGCGTACCTCAGAACGATTTCGTCATGGCCAGGTAGAAAGCGCGGCGCTGGCCGAACTGCGGCGCGCCGACGCCGATGCCCGAGCCGTCGCGGATCTCATAGACTTTGTCGAACAGGTTGATCAGGCTCAGGCGCGTGGTGAACTTGCCGATCGGGCTGTCGTTGAAGGTATGGCTGGCGCCGAGGTTGACTTCGGTATAGGCCGGCAAATGCTCGGTGTTGGCGAAGCCGCTGCGCAAGCCGCTGCCGAACAGCGCGTCCGCCGTCAGCGTGGTGCCCTGCCACAGGTAGGAAACGCCGGTCGAAGCGGTAATGCTTTGATCGTGGTCCAGATGCACCCAGTGGCTGGAGATATAGTTCAGTTCATCCTGGCCGAAGTTGTACTGGCTCGACACGATGTTCTTGCCCAGCGCGGTAGAGCGCGCCAGGTTCAGGTAGGCCGACAGGTTGTCCTTGTGGTAGTTCAGCGTCAGCTCCAGGCCGTACACCTTGCCCTGCGCATAGTTGAACGGCGTGTACAGCAAGGCCGAGCCGAACTGCCCTTCGTCCAGCATGTTCTTGACCTTCTTGTAGTAGCCGTCAAGCCCCACCGTCAGGTGCTGGGTCAGCTGGTGGTTGACGCCAAGGTCGTAATAGTCCGAGCTCTCGGCCTGCACGGAGTCGTTCTGGTTGTTGGCCGGGGCGTTGGTGGTGCCGTTGAAGCTGGCGATGGTGCTCGAACCGATCAGTTCGCTGGCGGGCGGCGTGAAGTACCTGGCATAACCGGCATGGAAGGTGGTCCGCGGCGTCATCTGGTACACCACGCCGATGCGCGGACTGAACTGGCTGGCGCTGACATAGGCATTCACCCAGTCGGCACGGGCGCCGTAATTCACGGTCACTTTATCGTTCAGTTTCCATTCGTCCTGCAGGTATATGCCGGTCTGGTTGGTGGTCTTCTGGCTGCTGTCGGCCAGCGAGATCGGCTGCGTCGACAATTGCGCGCCGCTGTCGTCGGCGGGGAAAGTCAGCGAGTTGTCGCTGTTCTTCAAGTTCTCGCGGGTGTAGTTGATGCCGGCCCGTATCGTATGGCTGGCGTTCAAACGATAACTGCCGTCAGCCTGCAGGCCGTTCGCCAGGCCGGTACGCAATACGCGCGAGGCGACGCCGGTATACAGCAGGTCGCCGGCCTGGTCTGGCTCGAACAGCACTTTTGAATAACGGCTGAATGCGGCTACCTGGTAATCGATGTCGGAGCCGATTTTTCCTTGCAGTGCAAGGATGCCGTAGCGGTTGGTTTCGCGCTGCCGCTCGTTCAGGTTGGCCGAGGGAAAATCGGTCACGCCGTCCAGCTGGAAGCTTGGAGTCTGGCCAGCGCTGTTCGGTATCTGGAAACGGCCGTCCGAATTGCCCAGGATCAGGCTGACCCGGGTATCCGCATCCAGCAGATAAGAGAAATAACCGAAGGCCTTGTTCTGTAAAGTGCGGTCATGCAAGGCACTGGACGCGCCGGTAGGATTTTCGATGCCCAGGTTATTGGCTTCAAAAGAACCGTTGATGTAGTAGCTGAAAGTGTCGGTGCTGCCGCTGACGTCGCCGCTGACCTGGCGCGTATTGTTGCTGCCGACCTGCACGCCGATATTGCCGCCGTTCTGCAGTTCGCCGTTCTTGGTGTGGATATCCACCACGCCTGCGGTCCGGTAGCCGTATTGCGCCGGCAAGGCGCCGGTGAGGACGCTGACGCTGTCGACAAAGCGGGTGTCCAGGGTCTGGCCGAAGCCGGAGATGCTTTCCGGCAGGATGATGCCGTTCAGGCGGTATTGCAGGTTGGCGTGGTCGCCGCGCACATGCAGCTGGCCGAAGGAATCCTGCGCCACGCCGGGCGCGCGCAGCAGGACCTCGTTGAATGCCGTGTCTTCGCCTTGCGGCATGGCGGCGATCTCCTTGCGGCCGATGCGATAGATGCTGCTGCCGGTTTCCACCTGGATGCCGTTCCTGGCGCGGTCCAGGCGATCGGCGGTGATCACCACCGCGTTGCCGGCCTCGACTGTGCCGCCCTGGCTGGCTTTCAAGGTGATGTCGGCAGTCGCGCCGTTCTCGTCGGCCACCGTCACCGTGCCGTTCTCCGACTGGAAGGAAGGCTTGCCGACACTGATGGCATAACTGCCGGGTGCGATGTCGCTAAAGACAAAATGCCCCTGCTGATCGCTCCGGGTGCTGCCGACCGCCTTGCCGGCCGCATCTTTCAGAGCGACCGTGGCGTCAGGCAAAGGATGGCCGAGCGCATCATGGATGGCGCCGCTGATTTGTTTGACGGTGGACTGCGCATAGGCAGCAGGAACAGCAAAACCATAAGCCAGCGCAATCAGGGCGCCTAGTTGTACTCGGCGCGACAAGCGTATTTTCATTCTCAAAACTCCAATAGGGGGAATAACCCCGCGGATAATCCGGCCGCCGGACCGCCATTTCCGAGGCGGCGGCAAACGCCGCAACGCAATAGAAAATGGCGCAGCCTCAGGGCTGGGTCAGAAACAAATAGGAACAAACAAGGAGGGTCAGACGATGGAGATCGGCGGAGCTTGAGAATGCGGAGTCAGGTAATGCTTCGGCGCCGGGACGAAGGCATACACCAGTTCGACGGCGTTGCGGTAGGCAAATACCAGGACTGGCGCCAGCACCGGCACCGGACTGGATGGGACAGGAGAAGGGAAATCGGCAGCCAGGTCGCAGCTGACGCAGTCGGATGAAATTTCGGCCAGGCTGTGATGGTGGAAAGCCATCCCGACCAGCTGCAGCACCAGGATAGTCAGCGCCAGCCATAACGCGAACTGCTGCAGGCGCAGCTTGAGGCGGCGCCTGGCGTGGAAATGCGGTTCGACGATCAGGCGCATGCAGCACCCGCGCAGCTGCCGGCTACGTCCGCTTCGGGCAAACGCGCACCGGCCGCGCATGCAAGGCACGGCGAAGACACGGCGAAGCTGGTTTGCTGACGATACATGCGGTTCGGCCTGGTTATGTCTCTGGTAAAAAATCAAAGACCTGAAGCTGCAAGTGTAATCGCGAACCGGCATCGCTTGCAAGGCAATTGCAACACAGTTGCACGGATTAAACCACATGTTACCTATCAGGCAGACCCAGGCGCGCGGCCAGGTCGCCTCGTCGCCCGATGCCCGGCTAAAATCCCGCTTACAATCGATTGCCTTGGCCTGAACTTGCGCCGCGACGGCGGCAAGCCCAGCCCCTCATCAGCAACAAACAGGAGAACGAATGTCGAATCGAGAAGAAACCGTGGCGCAATGGCAGGCGCAGGACAAGGCCGTGCGCGCCAAACTGGCGGCGCCCGGCGTGGCTTCGCTGGAACAGCTCAAGCAATACAGCGGCGTTGAATTTTTACAAGCCATCCTGAGGGGCGAATTGCCGATCCCGCCGATTGCGCAAACGCTGGATTTCAACCTGATCGAAGCTGAATTCGGCCGCGTGGTGTTCCAGGGGACGCCGGCCATGCAGCATTACAACCCGATCGGCAGCGTGCATGGCGGCTACTTTTGCACCTTGCTCGATTCGGCGCTGGGATGCGCGGTGCAATCGGCCCTGGCCAAGGGCAGCGGCTACACCACGCTGGAACTGAAGGTCAACCTGATTCGCGCCCTGACCGACAAGACCGGGCCGGTGCGCGCCATCGGCAAGGTGATACAGGTCGGCGGCAGGGTCGGCGTGGCGGAGGCGAATATCGTCGATGCCGAGGGCAAGATCTACGCCCATGCGACCACTACCTGCCTGGTCTTTCCCCTGCCCTGAGAATGATGGCGGCGCCGGCTAACCTGCCGGCGCGCTTTCGCCGGCCGGCGTTTCTGCCGCAAGCTTGGCCAGCTTGATGTATTCGATGTTCAAGGTAATCGCTTCGCTATAGCGCAGCACGAAATAATCGCCGTCGACGCCATAGAAGCGCGCCAGGTCCTGCTCCACCGTGGCGTCCGTCTCTTTGTCCGCGACCAGCGGCCGCCGCATCACCTGCTGCAGGATGAGCCGGTCGAGGACGCCGTTGACATCGAAAAAATAATCCGTCAGGAGGCCGGTAAACAATACCGCCTGGCCGGCCACATTGACGATCGCCGATACGGCGATCAGGTCCGGGCGCCGCCCTTCTTCAAAATCGGCGCCGGTCAGCAGGTAATACCACGGCGCCTGGTTAAAGCGCAGCCAGGGCACAAACCAGCCGGCGCCGGAACGGTCCAGCCCGAAGCGGGTGATGAGCAGCCGGAACCCGTTCGGCACAACCCAGGCGCCCGCATACAGGGTCAGGAAATAAGCGCTGATCCAGGAAAATTCCAGGGCGATTCCATGGATCGCCCTGGACTGGCTGGCGGGATCGGAAGACAGCAGCTCCAGCAACAGCAGCGGCTGCAATACGCGTCCGAACAGGACGGCGGACAGCAACAGCCACAAGGAATGGAAAATGCAGTTCCACAGCACCGCCTCGGTGACAATCTGTCCAAACGGGGAATAATCAAACGAAGCGCGCTCTGCGCGCTTGAAGCGGGAACGGGCGATAAAACCGGGGAGCAACAGCAGGAAAACAATGAAAGCAGGCAGCGCTACGTTCATCGATGCGCTCAGGCGGCGCTAGGGACAACGGTGATGCGGTACTGGACGGTTCCCTCTTGCTCGGAATGCAAGCTGATCACGTTATCGGTCTCGACAGCAGCGGATAACGATGACTTGGAGTTCTTGCTGGCCAGGTAAGCGCGCAATTGCAGCGCAGCCCTCGGGTCGGCGAGAATCTTTTTGGCCAGTTCGCTTTGGAGTGCTTTCATAGTGTCTTTACTATGCCATAAAAAAACATCTCTTGCATGTTCCCTTCGCAACATCTTTACCAAACGCAAACGCAGCTTACCAACAGGTTTGTTATATATAAATAACGATATATAACTTTGGCGTATATAGGCTCGCTGATAAAATGGCAAGCCTGACTGAATTCGTGAAGCAAACCTGTGATCCGCATCGAGCACCTGCATAAAACCTATCCGCTGGAACGCAATGCCAAAACCGCCGGCACTCCCGTCGCCGCATTGTCCGACATCAACCTGCATATCAAGAAGGGTGAAATTTTCGGCATCATCGGCCGCTCCGGCGCCGGCAAAAGCACCCTGATCCGCACCCTCAACATGCTGGAACGCCCATCCGGCGGACAAGTGCTGATCGAGGGTGAAGACATCACCGCGCTGGACAACAGCGGCCTGCACCGGCTGCGCCAGCGCATCGGCATGATTTTCCAGCACTTCAACCTGCTCAACGCCAAGACCGTGGCCGCCAATATCGACTGGCCGCTGAAGATCACCGGCAAATACACGCAGCAGGAGCGCGCGGCCCGGGTCAGCGAACTGCTGGACCTGGTCGGGCTCAGCGAGCATCGCGACAAATATCCGGCGCAATTGTCCGGCGGCCAGAAACAGCGCGTCGGCATCGCCCGCGCCCTGGCCAATACGCCGCACCTGCTGCTGTGCGACGAAGCCACCTCTGCCCTCGATCCGGAAACCACCCAGGCGATCCTGCGCCTGCTGCTCGACATCAACCGCAAGCTGGGCCTGACCATCGTGCTGATCACGCACGAGATGCAGGTGATCCGCAACATCTGCGACCGGGTTGCGGTGATCGAGGCCGGCCGCATCGTCGAAAGCGGCGATGTGGCAGAGGTGTTCCTCCATCCGCAACATGCGGTGACGCAAAGCATGGTCGCCGAAAGCACGCCGTTTTCAGCCGAGACTGCATTGCTGCCGTCGACCGTGCCCGGCGCCAGCCAGCTGCGCGGACTGCTGGTGCGACTGACCTATGTCGGCGACATCACCTACCAGCCGATCCTGAGCAGCATCGCGGCCGCGACGCCGGCGCTGATCACCATCCTGCAAGGCACCATCGCCCGCATCAAGGACACGCCCTACGGCCAGCTGCTGGTGGAACTGCGCGGCGAACCGGCCGATGTAGCGCAAGTGTTCACCACGCTCGACCAGCACAACATTCGTCATGAGGTGCTCGCATGATGGATTTCTCACTCATCGACTGGGGCGACATCTGGCAAGCCACCTGGGAAACCCTGGCCATGACCGGCTTTTCCCTGCTGTTCACGATACTGCTCGGCCTGCCGCTCGGAATCCTGCTGTTCATCACCGGCAAGCGCCAGCTGCTGGAACAGCGCGGCATCTACCGCGCACTGTCGCTGGTCGTCAACGTGCTGCGCTCGGTGCCGTTCCTGATCCTGCTGATCGTGATGATCCCGGTCACGGTGATCCTGGTCGGCACCTCGCTCGGCGTACAGGGCGCGATTCCGCCGCTGGTGCTGGGCACCGCGCCGTTCTTCGCGCGCCTGGTTGAAAACGTGCTGCGCGAAATAGACCGCGGCGTGGTGGAAGCCTGCCAGGCCATGGGCGCCAGCAAGCGCCAGATCATCTTCGGCGCGCTGCTGCCGGAAGCCCTGCCCGGCCTGATCGCCGCCACCACCGTCACCGCGATCGCGCTGATGTCTTACGCCGCCATGTCGGGCGTGATCGGCGGCGGCGGCCTGGGCGACCTGGCGATCCGTTTCGGCTACCAGCGCTTCCAGACTGAAGTCATGGTCACGACCGTTGCCGTGCTGGTGGTGCTAGTGCAGGCGCTGCAGTTTTCCGGCGACCGCCTGGTGCAGCATTTCACGCGCAAATGATTTGTACATGTTTTTTTGCAGGTAATGCAGCAACGTTGTTTTTAAAATCCAAAATGGGAGTTTATATGTCACGCAAATTTTCACTGTCCCTGGGACTGGCCGCAGCCGTGTTCTCGACCTTCGGCCTGATCGCCGCCGCGCCGGCGCAAGCCGCCGACAAGCTGGTGATCGCCGCCACGCCGGTGCCGCATGCGGAAATCCTCGATTTCGTCAAACCGATCCTGGCCAAGGAAGGCGTCGACCTGCAGGTCAAGGTGTTCACCGACTATATCCAGCCGGCGGTGCAGACCAACGAGAAACGGGTCGACGGCAACTTTTTCCTGCACCAGCCTTACCTGAACGAATTCAAGAAGAGCCACAAGAACGATATCGAAGTAGTGATCACCAAGGTCCACGTCGAACCGTTCGCCGGTTATTCGACCAAATACAAGAAACTGGCCGACCTGCCGGACGGCGCCACGGTCGCCATCCCCAACGACCCGTCCAATTCCGGCCGCGCCTTGCTGCTGCTGTCGCGCCAGGGCCTGCTGAAACTGAAGGATCCGAGCAATATCTCTGCGACCCAGAAAGACATCATCGACAATCCCAAGCACCTGAAGTTCAAGGAACTGGAAGCGGCTACCTTGCCGCGCGTGCTGAACCAGGTCGACCTGGCCTTGATCAACACCAACTACGCGATTGAAGCCAAGCTCAATCCGGTCAAGGATTCGCTGTTCATCGAAGACGCCAATTCGCCTTACGCCAACCTGCTGGTTGCCCGTCCGGACAACAAGGACAGCGCCGCCGTCAAGAAACTGGCCGTAGCCTTGAATTCGCCGGAAGTGAAGAAATTCATCGAAGAGAAATACAAAGGCGCGGTGGTTCCGGCATTCTGATCGCCCGGATCGCTGTCAGGCAGCAATAACAAAAGAAGCCCTCGCGATTTGCGGGGGCTTTTTGGTTTACACTGGCTCTTTTGCGGTTAATGAACTCCCCCAACACCTTAGAGGCACATCATGGAAGAAAAAGTGGAACCCAATGCATCCCAGCGCGACGCCTTCCTCGAAGAAAAAGCGTTCAAGTCACGCACCGTGCTGCTGTTCGGCCAGATCAACGACACCGTGGCGCGCGATGTCGTGCGCCAATTGATCGCTCTTTCGGGCGAATCCAAGGCGCCGATCAATTTCCTGGTCTGTTCGCCGGGCGGCCATGTGGAATCGGGCGATGTGATCCATGACGTGATCCGTTTCATCGACGCCCCGGTCAACATGATCGGCAGCGGCTGGGTCGGCAGCGCCGCAGTCAACGTTTTCCTGTCGGTGCCGAAAGAACGCCGCTTCTGCCTGCAGAATACGCGCTTCCTGATCCACCAGCCGAGCGGCGGCGTCGGCGGCCAGGCTTCCGATATCGCCATCCAGGCGCGCGAGATCATCCGCGTGCGCGAAAGGATCGGCGCCTTGATCGCTAAGGAAACCGGGCAGGACCCGAAAAAAGTCATGGCCGATATCGACCGCGATTTCTGGATGTCGGCGCCGGAAGCGATAGAGTATGGCCTGGTGTCCAAATCCATCGTCAGCGCCAAGGAAGTTTCATAAGCCAAGGTTGCGGCTGGCCGCAACCGGCTTGAAATAAGAGGCGAAAAAAAAGGGGTGAATGATATTCGCCCCTTTTTTCATCCCAGCTTATGCTGCCTTGCGTTCCTGCTCCACCGTCTCACGCAGGCGCTTGGCGGCCAGCACCATGTTCTCCAGCGCCTCGTAAGTCTCGGGCCAGCCGCGGGTCTTCAGGCCGCAATCCGGATTGACCCACAAACGCGCATCGGGAATCACGCCGCGCGCCTTGCGCAGCAAACGCTCCATCTCGTCGACCTGCGGCACGCGCGGCGAGTGGATATCGTAGACGCCCGGGCCGATGTCGTTAGGATAGGCGAACTGCCCGAAGCCATCCAGCAGCTCCATGTCCGAACGCGACGTCTCGATGGTGATGACGTCAGCGTCCATCGCGGCGATCCACGGCAGGATGTCGTTGAATTCCGAATAGCACATGTGGGTGTGGATCTGGGTTTCGTCGCCGACGCCGGCGGCGCTGATCTTGAATGCGCGCACCGCCCAGTCCAGGTAATGCGGCCAGTCGCGCGACTTCAGCGGCAAACCTTCGCGGAACGCCGGTTCGTCGATCTGGATCATGCCGATGTTGGCTTTTTCCAGGTCGCACACTTCATCGCGCAAGGCCAGGGCGATTTGCAGCGCAGTGGTTTCACGCGGCTGGTCGTCGCGTACGAAGGACCATTGCAGCATGGTCACCGGACCGGTCAGCATGCCCTTCATCGGTTTCGAAGTGAGGGTCTGGGCAAACTGGCTCCAGCCGACGGTCATCGCTTCCGGACGGTAGACGTCGCCATAAATGATAGGCGGCTTGACGCAGCGCGAACCATAGCTTTGCACCCAGCCGTTGGCGGTGAAGGTGTAGCCCCACAGCTGTTCGCCGAAATACTCGACCATGTCGTTGCGCTCAGGTTCGCCGTGCACCAGCACGTCGAGGCCGAGCTGTTCCTGCTTCTCCACCACGTCGCGGATTTCTTCACGCATCTTGTCGAGATAGTCCAGGTGGCCGATTTCACCGCGCTTGTAGGCGGCGCGCGCCTGGCGGATTTCGGCGGTCTGCGGGAACGAGCCGATGGTGGTGGTCGGGAAAGCCGGCAACTGCCATTTGGCTTGCTGCTTGGCGATGCGGGCGGCAAAACCGGCCGAGCGTTCGGCGTCCGCCGCGGTCACCGCGGCCAGGCGCTTTTGCACCAGCGGATTGTGGATGCGGCTTGAGCTGCGGCGGCTCGCCTGGGCGGCGCGCGAGGCGACGAATTGCGCTTCGACTTCGGCAGCTTTTCCATTCAGCGCCAGCTTGAGGGCGACGATTTCCGCCAGCTTTTGCGTAGCGAACGCCAGCCAGCTCTTCAGTTCATCGTCGAGCTTGGGTTCATTGGCCAGGTCCACCGGCACGTGCAGCAGGGAGCAGCTTGACGCTACCCACAGACGGTCGCCCAGCTGCGCTTGCAAAGGCTTGAGCTTGGACAAGACCTGGTCGAGGTCGGTGCGCCACAGGTTGCGGCCGTCGACCACGCCGAGCGACAGCACCTTGTCTTGTGGCCAGCCGGCAGCGATCTGTTCCAGCTGGCCGGCGCCGCGCACCAGGTCCAGGTGGACGCCGGCTACCGGCAGCGCGCGCAGCAGGTCGGCATGTTCGCTGACTTCGCCGAAATAGGTAGTCAGCAGCAGTGCCGGAGCGGTGCCGCTCAATTGCGCGTAGACCGGCGCAAAGGCGGCGCGCCAGGCGGCATCCAGTTCCAGCGCCAGGATAGGCTCGTCGATCTGCACCGATTCGATGCCGGCGGCGTGCAAGCGCTGCAGCAGCTGCTGATAGCCGGCCACAACCTTGGGCAGCAGGTCCAGCTTGTGCGCGATTCCTGATTTGATCTTGCCCTGGTACAGCAAGGTCAGCGGGCCGACCAGCGCCACCTTGACCTTGTGGCCGAGCGCGCGCGCTTCGGCAATCTCATCGTGCAGCCAGTCGACACCGCCGTCGAACTGCACTTCGGCAGTCCATTCCGGCACCAGGTAGTGGTAGTTGGTGTCGAACCATTTGGTCATTTCCATCGCGAAGTGATGCTTGCTGCCGCGCGCCAGGGTGAAATAGTCGGCCAGGGTCAACTGTTTCGGATCGAAGCCGAAGCGGCTCGGAATCGCGCCCAGCAGGGCCAGCGTGCCCAGCACCTGGTCGTACCAGGCGAAATCGCCGACAGTGACGAAATCGAGGCCGGCATCGGCTTGCGCCTGCCAGTGCCGGGCGCGCAGCGTGGCACCGGTAGCGCGCAATGCGGCCTCATCGGAAGCGCCCTTCCAGAACGACTCCTGGGCAAACTTCAGTTCGCGGTGAGCGCCAATGCGCGGAAACCCTAATACGTGTGCCAATGCCATCTTTATCTCCATAAAAAACAAGTTCGATGACTCGCATGTTGAGCCAGCTTGGATTATGATTCAAACGATAAATATTAAGAATCAACTTGAATTTTACTAATACATCTTATTTGATTATCTTTTAAGCAACCAATATGCAATCCATCCTGGAATTACGCCACCTGAAAACCCTGCACGCGCTGCGCGAAGCCGGCAACCTGCTGCGCGCGGCGACGCTGCTCAACGTCACCCAGTCGGCGCTGTCGCACCAGATCAAGCAGCTGGAAGATCATCACGGCACTACCTTGTTTGAACGCAAATCGGTGCCGGTGCGTTTTACCCCGGCCGGCGAACGCTTGCTGAAGCTGGCGGATGCGGTGTTGCCGCAGGTAGCGGAAAGCGAGCGCGACCTGGTGCGGCTGGCGCAAGGCGTGGCCGGCCAGCTGCGGATTGCGGTGGAATGCCATACTTGCTTCGATTGGCTGATGCCGGCCATGGACATCTTTCGCAAACGCTGGCCGGAAGTGGAGCTCGATATCGTCTCGGGCTTCCAGGCCGATCCGGTCGGCCTGTTATATGAGCATCGCGCCGATGTTGCGATCGTGGCGGAAGTCGATCCTGACGAGAAGGTCGATTACCACGCCTTGTTCAGTTTCGAGATCGTGGCGCTGGTAGCGCATGACCATCCGCTGGCGGCCAAGGAGTACCTGGTGGCGGAAGACTTCGCCGGCGACACGCTGATCACCTATCCGGTGCCGGACGACATGCTGGACGTGGTGCGCCAGGTACTGAAACCGGCCGGCATCCAGACCGCGCGCCGCACCACCGAACTGACGGTGGCGATGCTGCAGCTGGTCGCCAGCCGGCGCGGCATCGCTACCTTGCCGATCTGGGCCGCGCAGAATTACCTGACGCGCGATTATGTACTGGCCAAGAGGATCACCGCCGCCGGCCTGACCGGGCGGCTGTATGCGGCTTGCCTGCCGGAGATGTCGCAGCAATCGTACCTGGCCGATTTTGTCAGGACCACGCGCGAGAGCTGCTACGTCAACCTGCTGAGCGTAGAACTGCTCTGACAGCTGCGGCTACCTGTCGCATTGCAGGTAGCCGTTTATATTGGCGAAGCTGCCGCTGCGGCAGGAACGTATGGAGATGGAAGACCGTATCCTGCTGTTATCCCTGCCGCCGCAAGTTGCTTGCAGCGTGCCGCCGTAAACCCCGATCTCCGAGCAAGACTGGAGGTAGCTCCCAGGCGGCACGTCCCTGCTGGAACCGCCGTAGCCCCGATCGCCCCCGCCCATGCATTGCAGGTTGCCGTTGATGTTTTCAAAACTGCCGCTGCGGCAGGATGACAGGGGAATGGCCGTCCTGCGGCCGCCGTTGTCGCCGCCGCAAGTGGCTTCCAGCATGCCGCGCCGGACCACGATATCGCGGCAGGAATCGCGGTAGCTGCCGGGCGGCGTCCAGCCGCCGCGGTCGTCGTCGTAGCGGTCGTCGCGGCGGTCGCCGTAGGATGGGGAGTCGCCGTATCCGCCATAGGCAACAATCGGGGCATTGCCATAACCGCCGGCGGCAGCAGGCTGATACGGGTTATAACCGTCGTTGTACGGGCTTGCGGCGCAGGCGGCGAACGAGCCGCAGGCAATCAGGACCAGCATGGATTTGATTTTCATTTTTTTCTCCATTCAATGAAACATTTTGTATATGTGTAATTCTACTTCGACAGCATCAATTTCCTAGCGTTTCCTGACGTTTCCTGCCTTTATCCAGCCGCGCAGCATCCTGCTCCTCCCTCCTCATCCGGCGCCAAGCACCACCAACACATCCTGTAAGAAATAACAGCTGTTTCGGCATCATGAATGCAGGTATGTTGCCGCATGGCATTCATTTTGTAACAATACGTAACTTTAGTCACGTATTTCCATCTGTGAAAGTCATCGCCGCTGTCCTCGATAGCCGGTTGAGTTTTTGTTCGCGAAGTATCTGGTCAATCTTATGAAATATCCACGCATCCATTTAAAGAGAGTGAGATAACATGAAGCCAGCATTACGTCACGTCGAAGGCCCTTTATTTCTTTCACTGCTGCTAGCAGCAGGCTCAAGCGCCATCGCGGCCGACCGCGTTGACCTTGAAAGCTACGCCCCGCAGGCAGCTGCGGCAAAACAGGCCGGACCGGTAACGGCGCAAGCCTTTCTCGGCCTCACCAGCGATGAGCTGAAGCCGCTGCGCAGCCAGAACTATGCCAACGGCAAGGTCGTCACCCGCTACCAGCAATATTTCCAGGGCGTGCCGCTGTGGGACCAGGCGATTGTCGAACAACGCACGGCCAACCAGGCGCTGCCAGCCATGTCCGGCAGCCTGATCCGCAATATCGACAACGACCTGCCCAGCGCCAAGCCGGCCTACGCCGCAGCTGACGTGCTGCTGCAAGCCAAGTCGATTTCCCGCGCCGCGGTCACCGAAAACGAGCAGGCCAAGCTGTACGTCCAGCTCGGCAGCAACAATGTGGCGCAGCTGATCTATGTGGTGTCCTTCGTCAACAAGAGCGCAGCAAAGCCAAGCCGTCCATATTTCATCATTGACGCCAACACCGGCGCCGTCCTGAAAAAATGGGAAGGCATCACGCACTACGAAGCCAGCGGTCCCGGCGGCAACGCCAAGACCGGCCAGTACGAGTACCAGCCAGGCGGCATATACGGTCCGCTGGTTGTCGACAGCAACTGCAACATGATCACTACCAACGTGGTGACAGTCGACCTGCAAAACGGCACCAGCGGCAGCACGCCCTTCCACTTCACCTGCCCGCGCAATACCTACAAGGCGGTCAACGGCGCGTTTTCGCCGCTGAACGACGCCCACTACTTCGGCAACGTCGTGTTCAACATGTACCGCGACTGGCTCAGCCTGCGCCCTATCAGCCAGACCCTGTACATGAAGGTCCACTACGGCAACAGCTATGAAAACGCGTTCTGGGACGGCAGCGCCATGAATTTCGGCGATGGCGCTTCCACTTTTTATCCGCTGGTTGCACTGGACGTATCCGGCCATGAAGTCAGCCATGGTTTCACCGAGCAGAATTCCGGCCTGGTGTACAGCGGCATGTCGGGCGGCATGAATGAAGCTTTTTCCGACATGGCCGGCGAAGCTTCCGAGAATTACATGAAGGGCGCCAACGACTTCCTGGTCGGGACCGATATTTTCAAGGGCAGCGGCGCGCTGCGCTACATGGCAAACCCGACCCAGGATGGCCGTTCCATCGACAACGCCAGGAACTACACCAGCAGCCTGGACGTGCACTACAGCAGCGGCGTGTACAACAAGGCGTTCTACCTGCTGGCTACCACCGCCGGCTGGAGCACCCGCAAGGCGTTCGAAGTGATGGCTGACGCCAACCACCTCTACTGGACTGCCAACAGCACCTTTAACCAAGGCGCTTGCGGCGTCGAAAAGGCCGCCGCCAACCGCGGTTATGTCGTGGCCAACGTGACGGCGGCATTCAAGGCTGTCGGCGTCAGCTGCAGCACCAGCAGCGGCAACGTGCTGGTCAAGGGCGTACCTGTCACAGGCATCGCGCTTGCCACCGGCGCAAGCAACGTGTACAGCATCACAGTGCCGGCCGGCGCCAGGAACCTGAGCTTCCAGTTGTCCGGCGGCAGCGGTGACGGCGACATCTATGTCAAATTCAACGCTACGCCGACCACTTCGTCTTACGACGGCAAATCCGACGGCAGCACCACCTCGGAAAATGTGACGATAGGCGCACCGTCGGCAGGCACCTACTACCTGCTGCTGAACGCCTACCGCTCCATCAGCGGCGTTTCGCTGGTAGCGAACTACCAGTAAGCGCAAGATAACAAGACCCCGGCCGCTCAGGCGCGGCCGGGGTCTTGTTCAACGCAAGCAGTTTGTTCAGGACCAGCTGGCAACGCTGCCCTTGAGAATTTCCGCGGCGTTGCCGGCTACCGAACGGTTGTAGCGCGACAAATGCGGCGCCAGCGTAGTGAGCGCAAGGCAGGCTGCTTCAACCGCCCGTCCCTGGACCAGGTAGGTCAAAGCGAGGGTCGCCCGCGTTTCGTCGTACAGCGCCAAACCATAGCCCGCATCTGCATAGCGCTCAAGCTGCGCCTTGACCAGTTGCTCGCTCTCCTCCAGCCGCCCCAGGATGCGCAAGGTGCTGGCCAGCTGTATGGTTGCCCGCGCCTGGCGATAAGGATCGAGTCCATGGCTTGCCAAGGCAGCCCGGTACAGCGGCTCCGCGGCGGATTCCAGCCCGGCGGTATCGCGCGCGCAAGCGCGCTCGAACAAGGCCAGGGCGTCATCCGCAGGCCGCTCCGCCGCCAGCGTATCGATGCGGCTGACCAGGTCCTCGGTCGGCATCGCATCCACCTGCTTCCAGAGCGCGGCTACCCGCGCTTCCCAATCGTGCAGACCTTCGCTCATTGCTTGATGGCTGCCAGCGCGTTACGCATGTCGGTCTTCAGGTCCTCGATATTTTCGACTCCGACCGACAACCGCACCAGCGAATCGCTGATCCCCAGCTTGGCCCGGTGTTCCGCCGGAATGGTGGCGTGGGTCATGATGGCCGGATGTTCGATCAGGCTTTCCACCCCGCCCAGGCTCTCGGCCAGCGCAAAGATCTCGCAGCGTTCCAGGAAACGCCTGGCGCCGGCCAGGTCGCTGTCGAGCTCCACCGAGATGATGCCGCCGTAACCCTGCATTTGGCGTTGCGCCAGTTCGTGCTGCGGATGCGAAGCCAGGCCCGGATAGTGGACCCGTTTTACCAGCGGCTGGCTTTCCAGCCAGCCGGCCAGCTCCAGTCCGTTTTGGCAATGGCGCTCGACCCGCAGCGCCAGCGTCTTGACGCCGCGCAAGGCCAGGAAGCTGTCGAACGGCCCGGCGATGGCGCCCACCGCGTTTTGCAGGAAAGCCAGGCGTTCGCGCCATTCCGCCTGGCGCGCTTCGCGGCCGACCACGGCGATGCCGCCGATGATGTCGGAGTGGCCGTTCAGGTACTTGGTGGTGGAATGCAGCACCACGTCAAAACCCAAGGTCAGCGGCTGCTGCACCATCGGGCTGGCGAAGGTATTGTCGGCGACCGCGATAATGCCGCGCTCGCGGCAGATCTTAGCGATCGCCTCCAGGTCGGCCAGCTTCAGCATCGGGTTGGTCGGCGTCTCGACCCACACCATCTTGGTCTCCGGCCGGATCGCCGCCAGCAGGTTGGCAGGATCGACCAGGTTGACGAAACTGAACGACAGGCCGGCGCTGCGCTTGCGCACCTTGTCGAACAGGCGATAGGTGCCGCCGTACAAATCGTCGCCGGCGACCACGTGGGCGCCGCTGTCCAGCAATTCCAGGACGGTTGCGGCAGCAGCCATGCCGGAGGCGAAGGCAAACCCCTGGGAACCTTGTTCCAGGTCAGCCACGCAGCGCTCCAGCGCCCAGCGTGTCGGGTTGTGCGAGCGGCCGTAGTCGAGCCCCTTGTTGACGCCCGGGCTTTGCTGGACGAAAGTCGACGTGGCGTAAATCGGCGGCATGATGGCGCCGGTGGTAGGGTCGGGACTTTGCCCGGCGTGGATCACGCGCGTGGCGAAATGCAGGTCGGATTGATGTCCGGCGTCTTTGCTGCTGCTCATGAGAGACTCCTTCGAAGATGGTTGAGTAGATCGAATCGGGTAATCAGGCCGTAGAAACGGTCGCCGTCGGCAATGATGGCGACCAGGCCGCGGGCCAAGGTGCTGCGCAGCGCATCGACACTTGCGGTCGGCGCCAGTTTTTCGATCGCGCTGGTCATGGTGCTGCTTACCGGCTCGCTGAAATTGGCGGCGTCGGCGGCGATCTTGAGCAGCAGGTCGGATTCGTCGATGATTCCGATCACCTGCCGCTCTTGCCCGTCGATGACAGGCAGCTGCGAAACCTCGGCGCTGCGCATGCGGTTGAATGCGGTCATCAAGGTATCGCCGGGCGCCACGCTGATCACGCTGCCCTCTTCATAACGGCGGCCGATGATGTCGCGCAGGTCGCCCACGATCTCGCGCTTGAGCAAACCCTG
Organism: Collimonas rhizosphaerae; assembly: GCF_038896935.1. Classification (NCBI taxonomy): domain Bacteria; kingdom Pseudomonadati; phylum Pseudomonadota; class Betaproteobacteria; order Burkholderiales; family Oxalobacteraceae; genus Collimonas; species Collimonas rhizosphaerae. Next base: position 144,837 of record NZ_JBANDC010000001.1, on the reverse strand, counting down.
GTCGTGCATCCAGTTGTCGTTGTACACCTTGGACAGGTAGCGCGTGCCGGTATCGCAAACGATGGTGACGACACGCTTCGGCTGGCTCTGTTCGCGGCAATAGCGCAGCGCCGCGGCCAGCAAGGTGCCGGTAGAAGAACCGCCGAGGATGCCTTCCGCCCGCACCAGTTCACGCGCGCTGCTGAAACTCTCTTCGTCGCTGATCGTATAGGTGTGCTTGACGCCGGACAGGTCGGCGATGGATGGCACAAAATCCTCGCCGATGCCTTCCACCGCCCACGAACCGGGGATCGATTCTATTTTTCCGGTATTGATGTATTCGGCCAGGATAGAACCCTTGGGATCGGCCAGCACAAATTCCAGCGCCGGCTGCGCCTTGCGGAAAAACCGCGTCAGACCGGTGATCGTGCCGGCCGAACCGACGCCGCAGACGATGGCGTCGAGCTGGTGCCCGCATTGCTCCCAGATCTCGGGAGCGGTGCTTTGTTCGTGCGCCAGCGGATTGCTTGGGTTGTTGAACTGGTCGGCATAAAAAGATCCCGGCATTTCGCGCGCCAGCCGCGCGGCATAATCCTGGTAGTACTCCGGGTGGCCTTTGCCGACGTCCGAACGGGTGATATGGATTTCCGCGCCCAGTGCTTTGAGGTGCTGTATTTTTTCTCCCGACATCTTGTCCGGCACCACCAGGATCACGCGGTAGCCCTTGGCGCAGGCCACCAGCGCCAGGCCCAGGCCGGTATTGCCGGCAGTAGCTTCGATCACGACGCCGCCGGGCCGCAGGCGGCCATCCTGCTCGGCCGCTTCTATCATGGACAGGCCGATGCGGTCCTTGATGGAGCCGCCGGGATTTTGCGATTCCAGCTTGAGGAACAGCTGGCAGCAGCCGGTATCGAGCCGCGTCACTTCTATCAATGGTGTATTGCCGATCAGGTCCAGCACCGCTGGGCGGCTCGATAAGTTCATGGGCAGGCCTTCCTGTTAGGAAATCGACAGCACTCGCCGTCTGTTTCGATCAAATTGACCGGCCTATCTTATCAGTTCTTCACTGGAACATTTTGGTGCAAGGAAACCGCGCGGCGAAAAAAAACCGGCCGGACGCAAACATCGCATCCGGCCGGCCTGGCAGCTTGCAAACCAAAAACGCTTAGAACTTGTAGGTGCCTGTTATATAGAACTGGCGTCCCAGCGGATCGGTGTAACGGGCATCGTAACCAACCTGGTTGCCGCCGCCCGCCGTCACCAGCGAAAGCGGCGGAGTACGGGCAAACAGGTTCTTGATGCCGCCCGTGAATTCCAGGCCCTTCTTGACCGTCATCTTGGTCTGCCAGTCGAACGTGGTGTAGGAAGCCACGTTATGGTTAGGCATGGCGACAAAGGCGCCGTACGAGCCGTCAGGATTGACGATGCGGACCGTGGCGTCGTCGGCCGTATAGGTCTGGTCATGATAACCGGAGCGATAGTTGGCGGTCAGGGTATGGGTAAACGTATCCGACTGCTTCCAGGATCCCGCCAGGCGTGAAATCACGCGGAACACCACGTTCTGGTCGGCGCCGTATTTGCCCAGGCTGCTCTGGGTGCCGGTTCCCGGGAAATCCTGCTCGGCTTTCAGCATGTAGGTGCCGGTCCATTGCAAACTCATGTCGCCGATCGGGGTCTTGGTCTTGAAGCTGTGGTCCCAGTCGATCCCCTGGTACTTGGCGCTGGCCAGGTTGACCGGGGTCTGCATGAAAGCGATCGTCTGCGATCCCTGGATCGGATCGTTGAACAGCGTGAACAGGTTGGAATAAGCCGCCGGATTGGCGAATGCAATATTTTCCTGCAGGATGCTGATCTGGTTCTTGATGCTGACGGTCCACAGGTCGAAACCGATCGATACATTACGTATCGGTTCAAGACGGAAGCCGACGGTGCTCTGTTTCGAGGTTTCCGGCTTCAGGCCGCTGGAACCGCTCAGTTGGTTACCGCCTTGCAGCACGTCATACTGGGTCACGCCCTGGCAGCCGGCAGCCCTTGGATCCGGCGCCGAAACCGGGCACGGGTGCTGCTGCGCGGTATTGCCGCTGAACTGGATCGGCGAAGTGATCTGCGACAGGGTCGGCGCCTTGAAGCCGGTGCCGTAGGAACCGCGCAGCAGCAGCGATTCGACCGGCTGCCAGCGCGCAGAAATCTTGTACGTCGATTTGCTGGCGGAGTTGCCCTGGGTCGCTGAACCGAGCGGGTTGCCGGCGTTGTCGAAGTTGGCGTCGTTTTTCGCCGCATCGTAGCTGTCGTAACGCAGTGCTGCCGTGACGTCCAGGTTCTTCATGACCGGCACCAGCATTTCAGCAAACGTGCCGTAGTTCATCCGGCTTGCCGAAAACGGCAAGGCGCCGGCGTTGCCGCCGATGATGGAATCGGTATAGTTCGGCTGCAAAGCGTTGGTGCTTTGCAAAATCGCGCTAGGACTGTCGGTATGCTGTTCCTTGGTCGCTTCCACGCCGAGGCCGATCTGCGCCATGCCGCCCGGCGCCTTGAACAGGTCATGCGAACCGTGCAGGTTGATCACATCCAGCTTGGAGGTCGCTTCGTCCAGCGTCTGGTGCAATACCGCCGGCGCCAGCGCCGCCACCCCGGAGCCCGAAGGCGCGAACGGATCGAAATTGCCGGCAGCGACGATGCTTTGGAACGCATTGTTGCTGAGATAGCCGTTTATCGCCTTGTCGTAGAACTTGTTTTGCGAATGGGTGTAGGACGCGTTGTAATCCCAGCCCTTGAAGTTGCCGTCCACGCCGAATGCCACATGCACGGCGTCGGTGCGGTATTCATCGGTGCGGCCGCCGGCATCGACCAGGCGCAGGTTCATCACCGCGCCCGAGATGTTGGCAGGGTTTTCTCCCAGCTGGGCCAGGTAAGGCGTCACGTATTTGGCATACAGGGGGCTGCTCAGCGACAGCGCCAAAGGCTGGGCCGACGGCGCATATTGCGGCGTGATGGAATAACGCGAAGCAACCGCCTCGGCAAACAGGGTGGTGTCGCTGTTGAGCTTCAGGTTGCCCGACAAGACAAAACTGTCGCGCTGCGATTCCGGTATCAGTTCGACCGTTGCCGCGTAGTTGAATTTACAGTAATTCCCGGCCTGGAAAGTATTCGGGCCGCAGCTGCCGTTTTTCAGGAAGTTGGGAGAAAACTGGGTTGGATCGGAACCGTCGGCATGGCGCAATGAAACGCCGCCGGGTGCGGTATAGCTGCTGAGCTGGTAGAGCGAATAATTCTGGCCGCCGACGCTGAAAGGCACCACGCCGCTGCTGGCGAACCCGCGCTGTCCGGCAACCAGGTTCTTTTGCTCGTCGTGGCTGTATGCCAGCAATATGTTGTAGCCATCCTTGTCGAGGTCGCCGAATCCTTTGGAGAGGCCTACATTGAAACTCTTGCCTCCGGCTTTGGTGGGGGCGTTATAGGTTGCGGTGATGGTGGCTTCAGTGGAATTTTTCTTGAGGATGAAGTTGACCACGCCGGCAATCGCGTCGGAGCCGTACAGCGCGGAAGCGCCGTCGGTCAGGATTTCAACCCGCTCGACCGCCGCCAGCGGAATGCTGCCGAGGTTGACCGCATAGTCGTTGTGGGAAATCGCCGATTTGGCGATGCGCCGTCCGTTCAGCAGCACCAGGGTGTAACCCGAACCGATGCCATGGATGGAGGCCGTCTCGACACCGCCGCCGTTGCCGTTGACCGAACTCGATTGCGGGATGAACCCCTGCATCGCCGGCAGGGCCTGGATCAGGTCGGCCACGCTGTTGGCGCCGCTCTTGGCGATATCTTCCTGGGTCAGCGTCTGCACCGGCAGAGCGCCTTCTTTCGTGATGCGTTTGATGGAAGAGCCGGTAATTTCAACGCGCTGCATTTGCTGCGGCGCATCGTCGGTCTTTGTCTCCTGTGCCTGCACTGAGTGAGCCAGCAGCCCCACTCCCACCACTACGCTGCCGGAAAACATCAGTCGTAGCAAATGCGGCAATCTTCTTTCTTTTATCATCACAACTCCCTATAGGTAAGTTTCAGAGTAGAAATTTACAGTTTTGTAAAAAATCAAACAGATTTGTTAATCGCCTTCTGAGCGATGCTTCGAAACCCATGCGCAACTGAAACAGGTTCCTCAGCGGTGAGGCTCTTTCTTGTGGATCCGTTTTCAAATCGCGATTTGTAATTGCCACTCAAAAACATTTCCACAGACACACTAAGCAACAAACATGCCACAAAACATATCGACGCTAAGCCATGCCTCTCCGCCTGGAGCGCCAGCAATGGCGCGCCAGAGCGCGGAGGAGCGATCGCTCTGGATGTAAATTACCGTAAAGAAACTAATAATAGGGATGGAAGAATGCTGGTGTAAATGGGATACAACATTTCGTGCTCTGAAAGAGTAACAAGCGTAAAAATTGTGTTCCGGGGAAATGATTTAGTGCATAGTGTCGGCCCTCGACTAGCTTCCGAGACCTCGCCGCTGGCACTTCGACAACAGTTGTTTGTACGCCAGCAATAGACGGTTACAAGCGGCTACACGCGTGAGCCGTGCACGTATTTATGCGGGTAATTTCGACGGCATGCCCAAAATCGGGAATGGAAAATGCACCGAAAAAATCGTGCCGGCAGAGACGCCGGATTCGACGCTGATCCTGGCCCCGTGGTCTTTGGCGATATCTCGCACGATCGCCAACCCCAGGCCATTGCCGGCAACGCTGTCGTCGAGGCGGCGGAAACGGTTGAAGATCAGTTCCTGCTCGGACGGCGTAATCCCCGGACCGGAATCTTCCACTGAAAAAATGCCGCCGTCCTTGCCATGCAGCGTGCTCACCGTCACCTTGCCGTTCGAGGGTGAATAGCGGATAGCATTGTCGACCAGGTTGTCGATCAGGTCGCGCAGCAGGAAATGATCGCCCATCACCCGTGTCGGCTGCAGATTGAAGCCAAGGTCGATGTTCTTCCGGTCCGCCTGTTCGACAAAATGCTGGATCGATTCCTCCACCAGCCGGTTCAGCTCGACCACCCGCAAGCGCTCCTTCTCGAACTTGGCCGGTTCCGCGCGCGCCAGCGTCAGCAGCTGGTTGGTCTGGCGGATCATGCGTTCGGTCGACGACGTCATCAGCGCGATCGAGTGCGCGCTTTCCGGTTCGCCGGCATGCTTCTGCAGCAGCCATTCCAGCTGCGTCCGGAATCCGGCCAGCGGCGTGCGCAGCTGGTGGGCCACGTTGGCGAGAAAATTCTGCTGCGCCTTGGCGTCCTGCTGCACTTTGTCCAACAGGCGGTTGATGGCTTGCACCACCGGGCTGAGTTCGAGCGGCACATGCCGTTCATCCAGCGCCGACAGGTCGTCGTTGCTGCGCGCCTCCAGGTCGGCAGTCATTTTCTTCAGCGGCAGCAATCCCCTGCCAAGCGCCAGCCAGATGACGGCCGCCAGCACCAGCGCCAACCCCGCCTCCAGCCACACCAGCCCCATCAAGATCCTGGTCTGGTCGAAAGCAGTCCGGGCCGGAATCCAGGCTAGCCAATAAGCCAGCCCGACGCCGGCCAGGTTGACGGCCAGCAGCGGGACCAGCAGCCACTTCAGCAGCCCGATGCGGATGCTGGGCTTGCTCATGGTTCGGTTTTTTCCAGCATGTAGCCAAACCCGCGTATGGTGCGGATCTCGATCCCGGCGTCGGCGATTTTCAAGCGGATCCTGGATATGTACACCTCGACCGCATTCAGGGTCAGCTCCGCGCCCCATGGCAGGATGGCGTCGATGATCTGCTGCCTGGATACGACGCGCGACGCTTGTTGCAGCAGGTATTCCAGCACGGCCCACTCGCGCACCGACAGCTCGATCGCCTTGCCGTTGATTTTTGCGCGCCGCGACGAGGTGTTCAGCGATAGCCCGCCCAGATGCATTTCCAGCGGCTGCGGCGCGCTACGGCGCAGCAGCGCGCGCACCCTGGCCACCAGCTCCTGCGTCGCGAACGGCTTCACCAGGTAATCGTCGGCGCCCAGCTCCAGCCCGTAGACCCGGTCTTGCACCGAGTCGCGCGCGGTCAGCAACAGCACCGGGACCTGGCTGCCGCGCGCGCGCAGGCGGCGGATCACTTCAAAACCGTCGATGCCTGGCAAGCCGATATCCAGCACCACCGCCGAAATTTCCGTGCGCTGCAGCAGCGCGTCGGCGTCGTTGCCGTTCTTCACCACGTCGACCACCATGCCGTGGCCTTTGAAAATGCGCAAGATGCCGTCCGCCAGCACCGAATCGTCTTCCACCAAAAGAATATGCACTTGATTTCCTTAGCTGCAACGGTTACTCACAAATAAGTCGCTGATTTTAGGGCCTGTTAACATTTGATTTGGGAGTGCGAACGCGCGGCAGGCGTTGCAGGCCTAGGCGCGGCGACGCGACGTAGCGGTGCTACGGCAAGGAGCCGCAACAACGGCATGCGACGCCTGCAGCCGTTCCCGGAGGGTTCCAACCAAAACGTGCGCTGGCCGCGTTGCATGGCTTGCAGGGGCGGCCAGCCCCTGCTACGCCACGCGCCTTGCCAGCACACGTTTTGGTTGGAACGCATCTCCCAAATCAAATGTTAACAGGCCCTAATGATGATGCAGCTATTTTGAACATTTTATTTTTGGCAATTCCGATGGCGGATCAAGAACCGAGCCCCGGCCGTCAGACCGGCAATGGATTGCGCTCCGTGAAGCCGCGCTGGTGCCAGTATGGATAGGCGACAGTCACCGCGCTGGCGGCATCCAGCCTGGCCACCTGCCCCGCGTCCAGGTTCCAGCCGATGGCGCCAAGGTTCTGCAGCAGCTGTTCTTCATTGCGGGCGCCGATCACCACCGTGGCGACGGTAGGCCGTTGCAGCAGCCAGTTCAGGGCGATCTGCGGGATGCTCTTGCCGGTTTCGGCAGAGATTTCCTTTAATGCGTCGACCACCCGGTACAGCAGTTCATCCGCCACCGGCGGCCCCATGTCAGCGGTCTTGTGCAGGCGGCTATGTTCCGGCAGCGGCTGGCCGCGCTGGATCTTGCCGGTCAGGCGGCCCCAGCCGAGGGGGCTCCAGACCACGGCGCCGACTCCCTGGTCGAGGCCCAGCGGCATCAGTTCCGATTCATAATCGCGGCCGATCAGCGAGTAATAGGTCTGGTTGGCGACATATTTCGGGTAGCCGTAGCGCTCAGCGACCGCCAGCGACTTCATCAGGTGCCAGCCGGAGAAATTCGATACGCCGACATAGCGGATCTTGCCGGCGCGCACCAGGTCATCCAGCGTCGACAGCACTTCTTCGACCGGGGTCAGGGCGTCGAATCCGTGCAGCTGGAACAGGTCTATGTAGTCGGTGCCGAGGCGCTTGAGCGCGGCGTCGCAAGCCTGGATCAGGTGATAGCGGGACGAGCCGACCGTATTCGGTCCCTCGCCGGTGCGGAAAGTCGCCTTGGTCGACAGCAGCACGCGGTCGCGCCGGCCTTTGATCGCTTCGCCAAGCACCGCCTCGGCGACGCCGTCGGAATAGATGTCTGCGCTGTCAAACATGGTCAGCCCGGCATCAAGGCAGATGTCCACCAGCCGCCTTGCCTCGGCAACATCGGTATTGCCCCACGCGCCAAAAAAATCGCCTTTGCCGCCAAACGTGCCTGTGCCGAAACTCAGTACCGGCACCTTGAATCCGGATGCTCCTAAACGTCGGTAGTCCATGATGAGCCTTTCGTTTAAAGAAACGGGATGAAAAAAATCCGCAAAAGCAGGGAAAAGTCGTCCGGTAATCATATCCCGTAACGGCTATCCGGACTTTTGGCGCGCCGTCGGCCGGATAAATCGCAGTGCTGCGATAATAAACGCTTGACCTAGAGTGCACTCTAATTTCTAAACTTTATTCCATGGCCACTTCCATCACGATCCAGCAAGCTGCGGCAGCCACCGGACTCAGCGTCCACACTTTGCGCTACTACGAAAAGATAGGCTTGATCGACCCTGTCCCGAGGCAAAGCAACCGGCATCGCCTGTACCGCCAGGAAGACCTGCGCTGGATTGAATTCCTGCTCAGGCTGCGCGCTACGGGAATGTCGATACAGCAGATGCTGCGCTACGCCGAACTGCGCAGGCTGGGGGATCAGCTTGGCAGTGTGTCAGAGCGCAAGACGTTGCTGCAACAGCATGCGGTTGCGCTGGAAGCCGAACTGCTGGAGCTGCAGGAAACGCTGGAGATGCTGCGCGACAAAGTCGCCCTGTATGCCGGCATGGAACGCCAGTTGAAAGCCCTTGACCACGCATGATTCACTTGGAGAAACACATGGAACAAAGCACTTACGAAAGAGGTTTGCAACGTTTGAAGGAAGTCGACGACATCGCCGGCGAAAAGGTGATCGACAGCCTGGCCGACATCTCTCCCGACCTCGGGCGCTATGTGATCGAATTCGGCTTCGGCGAAATTTATTCCCGTCCCGGCCTCAGCCTGCAGCAGCGTGAGCTGGCGACAGTGGCCGCGCTTACCGCGATGGGCACCGCGCAGCCGCAATTGAAAGTGCACCTGGCAGCCGCCCTGAACGTCGGTCTGTCGCGCCAGGAAATTACGGAAACCATCATGCAGATGGCGCTGTATGCCGGTTTTCCTGCGGCATTGAACGGCATGTTTGCAGCAAAGGAAGTGTTCGCTGAACACGACAGGCTGGCCCATCCCCAGTAAAACGGACTTTAAGGAAACAGCCGGGACCGTGCGTGGCTCCGGCTCGCTCCGTTTGATCAGGACGGAGCTGCAGCACAGATTCCGGATAACGGCAGACGACACTGCATGTGCGATTTTCCATACGATTTCCAGGATGATGATCCGGAAACAACCTGCCATGTGAACGCCCGATAAGGTGTCCGACTGTCAGGCCAAACGGCCATGGTGGCGGCCCTCGCAGCACGCATTGAACTCTGCTGTGACTGAAGTCTAAGTGACTGGCGCCGCCGGCAGGAAATACTGATTCTGGATATGGATATAAGAAAAAACGATGGCTCGCATGCCGGACTCACGGCCGCGCCAGGATCTTCGCATGCAGCCATTGCCCGCTGCGGCACAATTCGTCGGTCACCTCCAGCACCAGCCGCTCTACCGCCGCTGCCGCCGTGGTCAACGGAATATTCTTCGACGCGCAAAGCGTCAGCGTGCGCGACAGCTTTTCGCCGCTGATGGAATAAGCGTTCATCTCGCCGCGCTTGATTTCCGGCAGCAGCGGCGCTACCGGCAGGATGGTGGCGCCGATGTCGGCCAGGATGGCTGATTTCATGATCGTCACCGAACTGATTTCAATCACGTTGTCGAGCGTCAGGCCGGCGGCGCGCGCCACGCTCTCGATGCGCGGGCGCACCCCGTGCTGCATGCCGGGCAATATCAGCCGGGCCTTGACGGCGCGCGCGAAGGTTATCGAGCGGCGCCCGCCCGCATGCTGTGAACCGCTGCGCGTGATGAACATCATCTCCTCTTCCACCAGCGGCGTGGTGGCAAACGAAGCCAGCTGGCCGTCGTCGAACAGTATCGCCAGGTTGATGCGGCCGGTCTTCAATTGTTCGATCAGGTTACCGGTCAGTTCCTCCGTCAATTGCAGGGAAATATCAGGATAGCGGGCGCGCATTGCAGTCAGCAAAGGCAAGGCCAGGATGCCGGAGGCACTTTGCGGGATGCCGAGGGCGACCGTGCCGGTCGGCTTGTCGGTGGATTGGGCGACGGCCGACCGGGCGTCGATCACCTGCTTCAGGATCGCCTGCGCATGTTCATAAAAAATCTTGCCGGCGTCGGTGGCGATCACCCCTTGCGCGGAGCGGTGCAGCAGCTGCGCCGCCAGTTCATCCTCCAGCTGCTTGATCTGCTGCGTCAGGGCCGGCTGGGCGATATGCAAGACCCGCGCTGCGCGCGACAGCGAACCATGGTCGACGATGGCGACAAAATAGCGCAGTTGACGCAACTCCATGAAATAGAAACCTCAGTGCTGTGGGTGGATCTGCATTCCTCTCTTGCGGGCACGGCAGGAGTGCAAATCGGGGCTTTTGCCGCATGCTGCCGAGTATAGTTGAGATCATTGCAACGGGAGCGCTTTTTGATCCCGGCCGCCACGCCATCGGACAGCCAACGGCCCATTTCACCGCGAGCTGCCACTCCCCATACCTTGGCGGACGCAAGCGCGCCGTAGCCATTCCACCATCGTGCGGCTACAATGCATTGCAATCCGGCATCCCGGCCGAGCTGAGTTTTCCCCCGCCGTTTCTTATAACTAAACCAAGGTAGAGAGACATGCCAGATAATTCAAACGCGCCTGCCAGCAGTGCATTCGAAACCGCAACCTACGCCAAGGTCACCTGGCGCCTGCTGCCCATGCTGTTCCTCTGTTATGTCGCCTCCTACCTGGACCGCGTGAATGTCGGCTTCGCCAAGCTGCAGATGCTCAACGACCTGAAATTCAGCGAAACCGTCTACGGCCTGGGCGCGGGGATTTTCTTCATCGGCTACTTCATCTTTGAAATACCGAGCAACATGATTTTGCACCGGGTCGGCGCCCGGCTCTGGATCGCGCGCATCATGATCACCTGGGGCATCATTTCCGGGGCCATGATTTTTGTCGACAGCCCCACTACGTTTTATGTGATGCGGTTCTTGCTGGGCGTGGCCGAAGCCGGCTTTTTCCCGGGCGTCATCCTGTACCTGACATATTGGTATCCGGCACACCGGCGCGGCAAGATGACGGCGCTGTTCATGACCGGCGTGCCGATATCGGGCGTCATCGGCGGTCCGCTGTCGGGCTGGATCATGAAAGCCATGCCTGGCGTGCACGGCCTGGCGGGCTGGCAATGGATGTTTATCCTGGAGGCGATTCCTTCTTTGCTGCTGGGCGTGTTCGTGATCTTTTACCTGAAAGACCGGATCCGCGGCGCCGACTGGCTGAGCGAAGCCGAAAAGCAATTGCTGGAAGCACAGATACAGGCCGAAAGCAGCCAGAAGCAGGAAGCCTCGCTGGGCCAGATGTTCGCCAACCCGCGCGTATGGCTGATGGCGCTGATCTACTTCTGTTTTGTCATGGGCCTGTACGGCGTCAGCTTCTGGCTGCCGACCATCATCAAGGCTACCGGCGTGACAGACACCTTCAATATCGGCCTGCTGACCGCGATCCCTTACGCCAGCGCCGCCATCGCCATGATCCTGATCGGCCACAGCGCCGACAGCCGGCGCGAACGGCGCTGGCACGTGGCGATCCCGGCGCTGCTCGGCAGCGTCGGACTGATCCTGAGCACCGTGTACGACCACAATACCGTGCTGGCGATGTCGGCGCTGACCCTGGCGACCATCGGCATCATTACCGTACTGCCGCTGTTCTGGAGCTTGCCGACCGCATTCCTCGGCGGCGCGGCGGCGGCGGCCGGGATTGCGCTGATCAATTCGCTGGGCAACCTGGCCGGCTTCGTCAGCCCCTACCTGGTCGGCTGGCTGAAGGACCAGACCCAGAGCACCAACAGCGGCATGTTCGTGCTGGCGGCATCATTGGTGCTGGGCGCCTTGCTGACGCTTTCGGTGCCGAAACACCTGGTCAACAAATAAACCGCAACCGCCTGCAGCGGCTCACGTCTTTTATTGAAAGGATGGCATGCAAGCCCTGGAATTCAGAAGCGCTACCGCGGCAGACCTGCCGTTCCTGGTTGCCCTGCGCCATGCGACCATGAGCGAACACCTGGCGCGCGTTAATGCCGCGCGCGATGACGCTTCGCAGCTGGCGCGCGTGCTGGTCCGGTTCGAGCACGCCCGGATCGTTTCCGTCAACGGCCAGGATGTCGGCCTGCTGAAAGCGTATCGCGAGCCCGGCCAATGGTATATCGCACAGATCCAGATCGCGCCGCAATTCCAGGGCCAAGGCCTGGGCCGCGCCATCATTGAAAATGTATTGGACCAGGCGCGCCGCGATGGGCTGCCTACGGCGCTGAAGGTATTGACCGGCAATCCGGCAAGGCGGCTATACGAAGCGCTCGGTTTCAGGGAAACCAGCCAGGAAGACGCTGAGCACCTGATGGTCTGCCCGCCCCGCCAGGAGCGGGTTTCAGCTACAGGCTGAACCCCGCCCGCTGGGCCGGACTCGCGTCCAAGATAAAAAAACGGCAAAACACTTGCATTCACGACCGGCTTGGATAATAATTTAAATGAGAATCATTACTATTTAAAACCAGCTGATCAAGGAGCACCTGATGAACGGTTCACGCAATGCAGCAGATCCGGCCGCGGCCGAGGACTATCGCACGCCGCCGGAGCTCCTGATCTCGGCGGTGCTGCACCTGATCTCCCAGTACAACATGCACACCCTGGCCAATGACGCTTGCGTGCAGTCGGCCCGGACGATTGAACGGCATTTGCGCACCCTGTCCGACTGGCCTGAACTGGCGCCGGTGCTGCGCGCCACTTGCCAGCAGCTGTCGGAGCAATGGACCTCGGTAATCGAGCGCGCCTTGCCCAAGCAAAAGAATGAGCGTTCGGCGTTTATCACGCGCCTGATTTCGGGCACCCGCGCGCTCTAGCACCATATTGATGAATCAAGCGTGATTCAGTGCGGGTTTCAGCAAACATCTGAAACCGCCAAGATATTCCCCGGGAAGGGAGTAAATCCGTCTCTTGCCCGATCTGGAATGGCCATCGCCAACGACCTGCCCGTTGCTGACGAAGGCCGCCAAGTTCCAGCTCGTGCACCTGACGGAGTGTGTGTCCTTATCGGCATTAGCCAATACTGCTGCAGAATCTCCTCCTGCAGCGGTGGATAGCCAAGCCGTTTTTTTTCGTCCAGAATCAGTGCAACTCCTACGCTATCGGACGGCGTTGTCCTACACGGGTAAAACCGCCGGCGCCGTATCATCGAGTCAGCAACAACGCCATTCCTCACTCGAAACGGAGCGCATATGATTACCGCCCTGCACCTGACCCCCATCGTTTCGCTGATCGCCGGGGTATTGATACTGGCGATCCCGCGCCTGCTGAACTACATCATCGCCCTGTACCTGATCGTGATCGGCCTGATCGGCTTGTTCGGCCGCTGAAAAAGCTTGCCCCGGCCACACATCCGCACCGATTCCGCTGTATTTTCAGCCAGGCGGCAAGCGGCGCTTGACAAGGTCCGGCTTTATCTCATACATTAACTGCATGTTTTCCACACGCATCCAATCCCGCTCTCTACTGCACGTTGCCGGCGCCCTGCCAGCAATGCTGCTAGTGCCGCTACTAGCGCTATCGCTACTACGCGCACTATGATCTCGACCCCGTTCTGACGGGGACGCCACTGGCAGCAACAGGCAACACCAGCGCCAGTCAAGAAATCAACGGTAGTAAAACTGAGGTTCCGATAAGGGATCTCGATTTTAAAGAGCACGATTCCATGCAATCCCAGCCAATCCGCCTTACCTTCTTTTGCTACAGCAACACGCTTGCCGCCTTGCGTTTGCCAGCGCAATTCCTGCTATCGCTAGCGATCGGTTGCCTGGCCTCGCGTTGATTTCCGAGTGGCCGCCAGGCAACCCTCCCGCCACCGCACCATTTCGTTTCTTTTTTTCTTCAGCACAATCACTAGCTCCAAGAGAGGCCTACCATGATGTTGCACAACCCTGCTGTCAAATATCGTCCGTTCCCGCCGATTCCATTAAGCGATCGCACCTGGCCCAACCAGGTCATCAGCGCTCCGCCGATCTGGATGAGCACCGACCTGCGCGACGGCAACCAAGCCTTGATCGAACCGATGGACGCCGACCGCAAGCTACGCTTCTTCAAGCTGCTGGTGAAGATAGGCCTCAAGGAAATCGAAGTCGGTTTCCCCTCCGGTTCGCAAACCGATTTCGATTTCGTGCGCAAGCTGATCGTAGAGAAGCATATCCCGGACGACGTCACCATCATCGTCCTGACCCAGTCGCGCGAAGACCTGATCCGCCGCACCGTCGATTCGCTGCAGGACGCCAAGCAAGCCATCGTCCATTTGTACAATCCGATCGCTCCGGCCTGGCGCCGCATCGTGTTCGACAAGAGCCGCGACGAAGTCAAGGAAATCGCCGTCTCCGGCACGCGCCTGATCAAGGAACTGACCGACGCCCGCCCGGAAACGCAATGGCGCTATGAATATTCGCCGGAAACTTTCAGCATGGCCGAACTGGATTTCTCGAAAGAAGTCTGCGACGCCGTGGTCGAAGCCTGGCAAGCCAGCCCTACCCGCAAAGTCATCCTCAATTTGCCGACCACCGTCGAATGCAGCACGCCGAACGTATTCGCCGACCAGATCGAATGGATGCACCGCAACCTGGCCCGGCGCGACGCGGCCATCATCAGCGTCCACCCGCATAACGACCGCGGCACCGGCGTCGCCGCCGCCGAGCTGGCCGTGATGGCCGGCGCCGACCGGGTTGAAGGCTGCCTGTTCGGCAACGGTGAACGCACCGGCAATGTCGACCTGGTGACGCTGGCGTTGAACTTGTACACCCAGGGCGTCAACCCGGGCCTCGATTTTTCCGACATCGACGAAGTGCGCCAGTGCGTCGAAGACTGCAACCAGATCCCGGTCCATCCGCGCCATCCGTATGTCGGCGACCTGGTGTTCACCGCTTTCTCCGGTTCGCACCAGGATGCGATCAAGAAAGGCTTCGCCGCGCAAAAAGCCGACGCTATCTGGGAAATCCCCTACCTGCCCATCGATCCTGCCGATCTCGGCCGCAGCTACGACGCCGTCATCCGCGTCAACAGCCAGTCAGGCAAAGGCGGCATGGCTTACCTGCTGGAACAGGAATACGGCCTGGCGATGCCGCGCCGCCTGCAGATCGAATTCAGCCGCGCGATCCAGAAAGCGGCCGACGCCACGGGCAAGGAAATTGCCGCCAGCGACATCTACGACATCTTCAAGCAGGAGTACCTGGACAAGCAAACGCCATATGTGTATCGCGGCCACCGCATGAGCGAAGATTCCAGCCAGGCGCAGCCGGTGAAGATCGAAATCGACATCGTGCGCGACGGCCAGCAGCACACTTCCAGCGGCCACGGCAACGGCCCGATCGACGCCTTTGTCAATGCGCTGGGGCTGGACATCAAGCTGATGGATTTCCATGAGCACGCGATCAGCGCCGGCGCCGACGCCCAGGCCGCCAGCTATATCGAGCTGCGCCTGAACGATGCGCCAACCGGCTTCGGCGTCGGCATCGACGCCAATACCCTGACCGCCTCGTTCAAGGCGATCCTGAGCGCGGTCAACCGCCAGATTGAAATCGCCGGCCAGGCCGCCAACCAGGAAATCGGCAACAGCGCGGCCGCGGCGTAAACAGCAGTTTTCTTTAATCCTCCTGCCGCGGCGATCACGCGGCAGGCAGGTATCGTGCAGGCTGGGTATTACCGTACTACATGCTTTCATCGGCGCGGCCGGACCTCAGTTACCCATGATGTCCGGCCGCGCTATCATTTCTTCTGCGCGGGCTAAATATAGCAGGCGTAAAAAAACCGCTACCAGGTAGCGGTTTTTTCATTTCAGCCCTGTCGATCAGGCCATTGCCACTGCGCTGGTCAGGTCGCTGATACGTGCACGCGCTGCCGCAAAGCCGGCTTCTTTCGCTTCAGGACTGTAGGCTAGGCCGTCGGCGCGAACCACGTCGATATCGGTAATCCCGAGGAAACCGAACACCAATTTCAAATAGTCTTCATGGGCGACGCCAGTAGGGCTGCCTGCATGCTTGCCGCCGGAAGTCGACACGATCACGACGCGCTTGCCTGTGGCCAGGCCTTCCGGGCCCTTTTCGCTGTAGCGGAAAGTGACGCCGGCGATGCTGATCTGGTCGATCCATGCCTTGAGCTGGGTCGGCACGCTGAAGTTGTACATTGGTGCGCCGAGCACGATCACATCGGCTGCCATGAATTCATTGAGGATCGCTTCGCTTAGCTCCACTTCCAGCTTTTGCGACAGATTGCGTTTTTCCGCTGGCGTGCCCTTGGCAGCGAAGGTGGCGCCGCTCAAATGGGCAGTGACGTCTTTGCTAAGGTCGCGGTAAGTCAGTTCAAGGTCGGAATCCGCTGCTTGCAGCGTCGCCACTACTTCGCGGGTCAGTTGGCGCGAGGCCGAAGCGTCGCCGAGGATGCTGGAATCAATATGTAAGAGTTTCATGATATATGCCGTTCGATTAAATTAAGAGTGGGTCAAAATCTATAGCGATCCGTACATCACGATGCCAACAGAGTTTGATTTACCTGGTTACCTGAACCATTGACGCCATCCTACCCCCGCCTCAAAAATAGAACTAGATAGCAAAAACAAGATATATTGTTCTACATACAGAACAATGGATGATTATCATGCAAGACTTGAACGACCTCTATTTCTTCGCCAATGTAGTGCAGGAAGGTGGGTTCACGGCCGCCGGACGCAGCCTGGGCATTCCCAAGTCGCGCCTGTCCAGGCGCATATCGGAACTGGAAAGCCGGCTGGGAGCACGCTTGCTACAGCGCAATACGCGCGGCATCTCTCTCACCGACCTTGGCAACCGCTACTACCAGCACTGCCAGGTAGTGATCGCCGCGGCCGAAGCGGCGGAACTGGCGGTGACCAGTTCGCTGGCGGAACCGAGCGGCACGGTCAGGGTGACTTGCGTGGTGGCGATCGCCCAGTCGGAAGTGGCGATGGCGTTGCCGGCTTTCCTGGAACGTTATCCGAAGGTGAATATCGACCTGCTGTTTACCAACCGCCGCGTCAACCTGCTGGAAGAAGGCGTGGATGTGGCGGTGCGGGTAAGAGCGCCCGAGGACGAAGATCCGAACCTGGCCACCAGGCGCCTGCGCGCCGCCTCCGGTGTGCTGGTAGCGACGCCGGAACTGATATCGCGCTACGCGCCCCTGCGGCATCCGCGCGACCTGGCCAAACTGCCGTTCCTGGGCGCGGTCGAGCGCGACCGCCGCGTCCACCTGTTCCTCGACGGCCCGGACAAGGAACGTTTCGAACTGGTGGCGGAGCCGCGCCTGTCGGTCGAAGATTTCTCCTTGCGCAAGCGGGCGGCGCTGCGCAGCCTGGGCCTGACCATGCTGCCGACCGAATATTGCATCGAGGAGATGAACCAGGGCAGCCTGGTGCATGTGCTACCGGACTGGAGCATGCCGGCCGGCCATCTGCAAGTGGTCTATCCGACCCAGAGAGGTTTGCTGCCGGCGGTGCGCGTATTTGTCGACTTCCTGATCGAGCATCTCAGCAAGCTGCAGCCGGCTCCCGGCAATTGTCCGCGCTAGCGCAGTACTAGGGCCTGTTAACATTTAATTTGGGAGTGCGAACGCGCGGCAGGCGTTGCAGGCCTAGGCATGACGACGCGACGTAGCGGTGCTACGGCAAGGAGCGGATGGCCGCCCCGGACAACAACGGCATGCGACGCCTGCAGCCGTTCCCGGAGGGTTCAAACCAAAACGTGCGCTGGCGGCGTTGCATGGCTTGCCAGCACACGTTTTGGTTTGAACGCACCTCCCAAATTAAATGTTAACAGGCCCTAGGAACGCGCCAGGCGGATCCCGCTGAATTGCCAGCGCGCGGTGGCCGGGAAAAAATTGCGGTAGCTCAGGCGCGCGTGGCCATCCGGCGTGGCGCAGGAAGAGCCGCGCAGCACATACTGGTTCACCATGAACTTGCCGTTGTATTCGCCCACCGCGCCCGGCAAGGCGACGTAGCCGGGATACGGTGCGTAACTGCTGGTGGTCCATTGCCACGCCACGCCGAAATAATCTGCCGACTGGCTCGCCGCCGCGCGCTCCCATTCCGCCTCGGTGGGCAGGCGGGCGCCTGCCCAGCGCGCATAAGCCTCGGCTTCGAAAAAGGAAAGATGGGTGGCCGCTTCATGCAAGGCCAGCGGCTGCAAGCCGTTCAAGGTGAATTCGCGCCAGGCGGAATCGAATTGCGCATGCGCGGTCTGCCAGTACAGCGGCCGCGACAGCTTTTGCTGTTGCACCCATTCCCAGCCGGCGGCCAGCCACAGCAAGGGATTCCGGTAGCCGCCGTCTTCCACGAACGCCAGGTATTCGCCATTGCTGACCAACCGCGACGCCATCGAAAACGGTTCGACAAACTGCCGGTGGCGCGGCGTTTCGTTATCGAAGAAAAACCCTTGCCCGGCATGCCCGATCTCGACAATCCCGGCCTCGAACGGCTGCCATGACAAGGCTGCCGCCGGGTTGCCGCCGTTGCTGGCTTCCGCCATCGCATTCGACGCCAGGTAAGGCGGCAGCAAAGGATTCATGGCTAGCAGATGCTTGATATCGGTCAGCAACAATTCCTGGTGCTGCTGCTCGTGCTGCAATCCGAGCTCGACCAGCGCCGACAACTGCTGCGCTTGCTCCGGCGCCAGCGTTTGTCCCAGCAACGCCAGCAGCCGTTGATCGACGTTTTGCCGATAAGCCAGCACTTCGCTCAAGGCGGGCCGGGTCACCAGGCCGCGCTGTGCGCGCGGATGCTGCTCGCCCACGCCTTCGTAATACGAATTGAAGAGTACCCGGAAAGCAGGATGAAACGGCTGGAAACCAGTCTCGAACCGCTCCAGGATAAAGGTTTCAAAAAACCAGGTGGTATGCGCCAGGTGCCATTTCGCAGGGCTGGCGTCGGGCATCGATTGTACGCAGCAATCTTCTGCCGACAGCGGCTGCACCAGCCGGCAAGTCTGGTCGCGTACCGTGGAAAAAGCTTTCGCCAGCTTGTGCATCGCGTTCCTGTCTGGAGGTTTTGGTTCAGGCGGCCTGGGCATGGCAGACCATGAACCAGTTGTCGGGATCGGACCAGGTCTGCACGGCGCTGAAGCCGGCCAGCTGCAGCATGTCGATAAATCCCTGGCGGGTATATTTATGGCTGCTTTCGGTATGGATGCGCTCGCCGCGCGCAAACCGCCGCTCGCCGCCACCCTGCCAGTGGACGGTGAGCTCGCGTTTGGCTTCCAGATGCATTTCTACGCGGTACTGGCCGCTATTATAGAAAGCGCAGTGGCGCCAGTCTGCCGGCCGGAAATCGGCATCCAGCAAACGATTCAAATGATGCAGCAGATTCAGGTTGAACGCCGCGGTGACGCCCAGCGAATCGTCGTAAGCGGCGTCCAGGATCGCTTTGTCCTTGATCAGGTCAACCCCGATCAGCAAACCGCTCTGGCTGCCGGCCATGGCCTTGCGAATCCGTCGCAGGAACATCAATGCCTCCAGCGGTGCAAAATTGCCTATCGACGATCCCGGATAAAAGAACTGGCGATGGTGCATGTCCAGCGCCGCCGGCAGTTCAAGTTCGGCAGAAAAGTCCATGCCCAGGCAAGTCATCCTGATCTGCGGGAACTGCTGCTGCAGCGCATTCACCGCTTCCGCCACGAACTGCACGGAGATATCGACCGCCACATACTGCCGGGGCTGCAGGCTCGGGAACAGCCGGGCAGCCTTGCTGCAATTGCCCGCTCCCAGGTCGATAAAGACCGAACCCGGCCCGATCGCGGCGGCAATCTGCTGCTCATGCTGCGTGAAAATCGCCGCTTCGGTGCGGGTCGGATAATATTCAGGCAGTTCGCAAATCGCGGCGAACAGCCGTGAACCAAGGACATCGTAGAGATATTTGGGAGAGGTGTGCGCGTGCGCCGCCAGCAGGCCGGCCGCCAGCTGCTGTTGGATCTCGTCCGGCGCCACGCTGTTTTGCATCGCTTGCGACAATTGAGCCAAAGGATTCTCCTGAGATGGCAATCATTAAAAAAATTACGCATTCCACTACCGGGATTCAAGTCCGCTCCATTGCATCGAGATCCTGCGCTATCGCGCAACATCCACTACACTAGCAAACTGCTCTTCTGAGCTAAGCATGCTGTACAAAGTATATCGATATTCGATTGACGGTTGAAGTTCCCGTTCAAGAGAATGCATATTGCGGACAAGCTGCGGCCAGTCTCTTAACTGATTGCAAGACAAATGCAGAAAATATTGGCACAAATACATTTTTCCGCCCTATCCGCTGCACCGTGCTTCAACGTTGCCAGGCCAAGCTCGCAGCGGATTGCGCCGCCCCCACCGAAACAGACATGACAACCATAACCTCCAAAGAACCTCAAAAAAGCAGTCTGGGCACGCTCGTCGGGCTGGTTCCTTTCCTGGCCCCGTATAAACGGCAATTCGTCATGGCCAGCCTGGCCTTGCTGGTGGCGGCCGGCGCCACGCTGGCGATTCCCTATGCATTCCGGCAGATGATCGACCTCGGCTTCAGCACCGGCGGCATACAAGGCGCCAATCATATCGACCTGTACTTCCTGGCGCTGTTCGGCGTCGCCTGCGTGCTGGGCGTAGCTACCGCGGCGCGCTTCTACATGGTGTCCTGGCTGGGCGAGCGGGTTACCGCCGACCTGCGCAGCGCGGTCTATTCGCATGTCGTCACGCAGAGCCCGCAGTTCTTTGAAACCACCAAGACCGGCGAAGTGCTGTCGCGCATCACCACCGACACCACCTTGATCCAGGCGCTGGTCGGCACCAGCATTTCGATGGCCTTGCGCAACGCCCTGCTGTTCGCCGGCGGCATGGTCATGCTGTTCATCACCAGCGCCAAGCTGAGTGCGATCATCCTGGTGATGCTGGCGCTGGTGGTGCTGCCGATAGTCTGGTACGGGCGCCGCGTGCGCAAGCTGTCGCGGGCGTCGCAGGACCGGGTTGCCGACGCCTCGGCGATGGCTGGCGAAATCCTCAATGCGATGCCGACCGTGCAAGCGTTTACCCACGAAAATATCGAAGCGCAGCGTTTCGACGTCTCTATCGAAAACGCTTTCGGCACTGCGATGGAGCGCATACGCGCCCGTTCGGTGCTGACCATGATGGCGATCCTGCTGGTGTTCGGCGCCATCGTGTTTGTGCTGTGGCTGGGCGCGCACGCCGTGGTCCAGGGCCGCATGAGCGGCGGCGAACTCGGCCAGTTCATCTTGTATGCGGCCTTGCTGGCCGGCTCCATCGGCGCCCTGGCAGAAGTGCTGGGCGACGCCCAGCGCGCTGCCGGCGCCACCGAACGGCTGCTGGAATTGCTGGCGGCGCAGTCGCCGGTGCAATCCGTGCTGTTGCCCGAAACGCTGCCGCCGCGCACCGCGCAGGGCGCGGCGCTGGCCCTGGAAAACATCGGCTTCCGTTATCCGTCGCGCCCTGAAAGCGCGGCCCTGTCCGGCCTGTCGCTAGACATCAGGCCGGGTGAAACCGTCGCCGTGGTCGGCCCTTCGGGCGCCGGCAAAACCACGCTGTTCCAGCTGCTGCTGCGTTTCTACGATCCGCAGCAAGGCAGCATCAAGCTCGATGGCGTCGACATCAAATATCTCGACCTCCACACTTTGCGCAACGCCATCGGCATCGTGCCGCAAGATACCGTCATCTTCTCCGCCAATGCAATGGAAAACATCCGTTACGGCCGGGTCGGCGCCAGCGATGCTGAAGTCATCGCAGCGGCGAAAATGGCCGCGGCGCACGAATTCATCGAACGCCTGCCGGAAGGTTACCAAGCCTTCCTCGGCGAGCGCGGAGTGCGCCTTTCGGGCGGCCAGCGGCAGCGTATTGCGATCGCCCGCGCGCTGCTGAAAAATCCGCCCCTGCTGCTGCTGGACGAAGCCACCAGCGCGCTCGACGCGGAATCCGAACGTGCGGTGCAAGGCGCGCTGGAAGCGGCGATGGTGGGACGCACTACCGTGGTCATCGCCCATCGCCTGGCCACCGTGCAGCGCGCCGACCGCATCATCGTGCTGGAACACGGGCACATAGTGGAAACCGGCAGCCATGCCGAACTGGTGGCGCAAAACGGCTTGTACGCAAGCCTCGCGGCATTGCAGTTCAACGGCCTGGCGGATGCATAAACCAACTTACAGGAAAAGAACATGACTTTCTTATTTTCTCCGCTCACATTGCGCAGCGTGACCCTGGCGAACCGGATTGCCGTTGCCCCCATGTGCCAGTATTCCGCGGAAGACGGCTTCGCCAACGACTGGCACCTGGTGCACCTCGGCAGCCGCGCGGTCGGCGGCGCCGGCCTGATCATTTTCGAAGCCAGCGCGGTGCTGCCGCAAGGCCGTATCTCGCCGCAGGACCTGGGCATCTGGAAAGACGAGCACATCGCGCCGCTAAGCCGCATCACCCGCTTTATCGCGCAGCAGGGCACGGTAGCCGGCATCCAGCTGGCGCATGCCGGCCGCAAGGCCAGCGTCTGGCGGCCATGGGAAGAACAGCAAGGGCGGGTCGATCCCGGCCAGGGCGGCTGGCGCACAGACGGTCCGTCGGCGATTCCGTTCGATGCCAGCTACACCACGCCCAGCGCGCTTACTGCCGATGGCGTCAAGGATGTCGTCAAGGCGTTTGCCGACGCCGCCCGGCGCGCCGAGCAAGCCGGCTTCAAGGTCGTCGAAATCCATGCGGCGCATGGTTACCTGCTGCATCAGTTCCTGTCGCCGATCAGCAATCACCGGACCGACCAATACGGCGGCTCGTTTGAAAACCGCGCGCGCCTGGTGCTGGAAGTGGTGGCAGCCGTGCGCCAGGTCTGGCCGGAACAGCTGCCGCTGCTGGTGCGCCTGTCGGCCACGGACTGGATCGACGGCGGCTGGAATGTGGATGAAACCGTGGCATTGAGCCGCTTGTTGCGCGAAGCGGGGGTTGACCTGATCGACGTCTCCAGCGGCGGCAATATCGCAGCCGCCGCGATTCCGGTAGGGCCCGGTTACCAGACCCAGTTCGCAGCCAGGGTCAGGAATGAAGCCGGCATCCCTAGCGGCACGGTCGGCATGATTACCGATCCCGGCCAGGCCGAGCACATATTGCGCACCGAACAAGCCGACCTGGTGCTGATGGCGCGCGAACTGCTGCGCGATCCTTACTGGCCCTTGCACGCCGCCGACGCGCTGCACGACGTCACCTCATGGGCGCCGCAATACATGCGCGCGACTTCACGCAAATCGCCGCAGCGGCCGAACGTCGACTACAGCGGCAAGTGAGCCAAGCCCGGCTCTGCCGGCGTGGCTGGCGCTACAGGGCCGGCGGCTTGCCGCTGGACTTGCCGAGATCGGCCGACACTTCGGCAATCAGGCGCCGCAGCCACACCACATCCGGCGCCACATGCGAACGCGCGTGCCACAACATGTAGAAGCGCATCTTCGGCATGTCGAACGGCAGCGTGAACATGCCGATCGGCCAGTCCTCGATGATATGTTCGGCAAACTGCCGGCCGGTGGTGAAAATCAGGTCCGATTTCGCCAGCACGTGCGGCACCAGCGCGAAATACGGGATCGTCACCTGCACGTTGCGCTTCAAGCCCTGCTCGGCCAGGGCGGCGTCGATGCCGCTGCGATGGCCTTCGATATAGGGCGTCGGCGCCAGGTGCGGCATTTCCAGGTAGTACTTGAGGGTCAGGCCCTTCTTCGCCACCGGATGGTCGCGATGCATCATGCATACCACGTCGTCATCGAACAGTTGCGCCAGGTGCAGGTGCTCGGGAGGATCGGGCCAGTTGCCGATCACCAGGTCGAAGCGACCGTTTTCCAGCGCGTTGGCATAGTCCAGGTTGGCGTCCAGCGCGTGCACCATCAGGCTGGCGCCGGGCGCGCGCCGCCGCAGCTGTTCGATGATGGAAGGGATCAACAGCATGTTCAGGTAATCCGGCGTGGCGATATGAAATACCCGCGCCGTGCTGTCGGCTTCAAACGCCGCTACCGGCGCCGCGATTTTTTCGATGACTTCCAGGCCCTGCTTCGCCAGCGCCAGCAATTCCTGGCCGCGTTCGGTGGGCACCATGCCGGTCTTGCCGCGCACCAGGATGGCGTCGCCGGTCAGTTCGCGCAGGCGTTTTAGCGTATTGCTGATGGTCGGCTGCGACTGTCCCAGCTTGATGGCGGTGCGCGATACGCTTTTTTCCACCAGCAAGGTGTGCAAAACACGCAGCAGGTAGGTATCGAGATGGTGGTTGGTACGCGATGTCATGGGCGGCGCTCGTGTAGTATTTCGCACATAATGGCGCTTAAGAAATGGTGGATTTTCGTGCCAGGCTAGGCGGATGGCCGCCCCGCGCAAACCGGAGCGATAGCGAGCTATCGCGAGGATTTGCAACGACGTATGGCACGGAAAGACGCCGTTTATCAAGTGTCATCATGTGCGAAACACTACAGTAAAATTAGTATGGGAATGCGAATGTTCAGACAAGAAAATTGCACAATAAACCTCACTAGCATAACGGATATGCATAGGCATGGGTAGCCATCGCCAAAGCATGACTGGCGTGACTTCAGGTATCGAATCGGACGCACTTTTCCATTCAGCAACAATCTCAAAATCACCTGTCATTAGACGACCGGTCTAATTTAGGTTTAGAATAGCCGCACCATGAGAGCAAAATACGACACCACCAAGCGCCATATCCTGGACGCCGGACAAAAGATCATTGCCGTCAAAGGCTTTTCCGGCGTCGGCCTCAGCGAGATCCTGAGCGCGGCAGCGATACCCAAGGGCTCGTTCTACCACTACTTCGGATCGAAGGAACAGTATGGCCGGGCGCTGATGGAGCAGTATGTCGACAACTACCTGCAGGCGATGGATGCAGTCTTGCAGGTCGGCGTACAGCCGGCGCAAGAACCCGCCCGCGAACGGCTGCTGCGCTACTGGGGCCACTGGCTCGACACCCAGTCCGGCGCGGAAGCCATGGACAAATGCCTGGTGGTGAAACTCAGCGCCGAAGTCGCCGACCTGTCGGAGGACATGCGCCTGGCCCTGTGCGAAGGCACACGCCTGGTCATGGCGCGCCTGGCAGGCTGCATCGCCGAAGGCATAGCGGATGGCTCCTTGCGGATCGCGCTGGAACCGCAGAAAACCGCACAGATGCTGTACCAGCTTTGGCTGGGAGCCAGCCTGCTGGCCAAGCTCCAGCGCGACCGCAGCGCGCTGGAAAACGCCATGGACGTTACCCTCAACATCCTGGCGCCGCCGCCCCCACGCTGAAGCACGACACCAGTTCGTGCATTTTTTTACCACTCCGCCGATGCGCGGATCACTTCCCAAGGAAACCCCATGCTGAATTTTGAATTCTACAATCCCACCAAGATCGTCTTCGGCCGCGACACCATCGCCAAACTGGCCGGCCTGGTTCCCCGCGACGCCCGCGTAATGATCCTGTACGGCGGCGCCAGCGCCCAGAAAACCGGCACCCTGGACGAAGTCAAGGCAGCGCTGGGCAAACGCGAAATCCACGAGTTCGCCGGCATCGAACCCAATCCAAGCTACGAAACGCTGATGCAGGCGGTTGAACAAGTGCGAGCGCAAAAGATCGATTTCCTGCTGGCGGTAGGCGGCGGCTCGGTCATCGACGGTACCAAGTTTGTCGCTGCGGCGGCGAATTTTGAAGGCGAAGCCTGGGACATCGCGGTCAAGCGCGGCGCCAATATCCGCAGCGCCCTGCCCTTCGGCAGCGTGCTGACCTTGCCGGCCACCGGCTCGGAAATGAACAACGGCGGCGTCGTCACCCGCAAATCGATACAAGCCAAGCTGGCCTTCCACAGCCCGCTGGTGTTCCCGCAATTCTCCATCCTCGATCCGGCCAAGACCTTCACCTTGCCGCCGCGGCAGATTGCGAACGGCGTCGTCGACGCTTTTGTGCATACCGTCGAGCAGTACCTGACGTATCCGGTGCAAGGCCAGGTGCAAGACCGTTTCGCCGAAGGCTTGCTGCTGAGCCTGATCGAAACCGGGCCGAAAGTGCTGGCCGAACCTGACGACTACGACGCCCGCGCCAACCTGATGTGGGTTGCCACGCTCGCGCTCAACGGCCTGATCGGCGCCGGCGTGCCGCAAGACTGGGCCACGCACATGCTGGGCCACGAACTGACCGCGCAATACGATATCGACCATGCGCGCACGCTGGCGATCGTGCTGCCTTCGCTGCTGTCGGTCCGGCGCAACAGCAAGCGCGCCAAGCTGCTGCAATACGCCGAACGCGTCTGGCAAATCACCGAAGGCAGCGAAGATGCACGCATCGACCTGGCCATCCAGCGCACCCGCGACTTCTTTGAAAGCCTGGGCATCAAGACTCGCCTGGCGGACTATGAACTGGGCCAGGATGCGGTCGAGACCGTGCTTGGTCAACTGGACAAGCATGGCATGACAGCGCTGGGCGAACACCAGGACCATACCCTGGCCGTCAGCCGCACCATCCTCGAAGCCGCCTTGTGAAATTGATGTTTAGCTGATTTCGACCATGCCGGCAGGCCAGCGTCGGCATTCATTCCACTGAAGGAGTAGCCAACATGTCACAAAGCAAAACCATCAATCGCCGATTCCTGCTAGCCTCGCGTCCGCACGGCGCGCCGACGCCGGACAATTTCAAGCTGGAGCAAAGCCCGGTGCCGGCGCCGGCCGCCGGCCAGGTGCTGCTGCGCACGGTTTACCTGTCGCTTGATCCTTATATGCGCGGGCGCATGAGCGACGCACCTTCCTATGCGGCGCATGTCGAAATCGGTGAAGTGATGGTCGGCGGCACCGTTGCGCGGGTAGAAGCTTCCGAGCACGCTGATTACAAACCCGGCGACCTGGTCCTCAGCTACAGCGGCTGGCAGGATTACGCGCTATCGGACGGCAAGGGCTTGACCAAACTTGACGCCAAACTCGGCAAACCGTCCTACGCCTTAGGCGTGCTTGGCATGCCAGGCTTCACGGCCTATATGGGCTTGCTCGACATCGGCCAGCCGCAAGCCGGCGAAACCGTGGTGGTGGCAGCGGCCACCGGCGCGGTCGGTTCGGTGGTCGGACAGATTGCCAAGCTCAAAGGCTGCCGCGTGGTCGGCATCGCCGGCGGCGCCGACAAGTGTAAATACGCAGTGGAAGAATTGGGCTTCGACGCCTGCATAGACCATCGCGCCGCCGACTTCCCGCAACAGCTCGCGGCCGCCTGCGACAAAGGTATCGACGTGTATTTTGAAAACGTTGGCGGCGCTGTCTTCAACGCCGTCCTGCCGCTGCTGAACCTGCGCGCCCGGGTCCCGGTATGCGGCCTGATCGCCAACTATAACGCCGCCGGCAAGCCGGAAGGACCGGATCACCTGCCCGGACTGATGGGCAAGTTGCTGGTACGCCGCATCAAGATGCAAGGCTTCATCATCTTCGACTACTACCATCGCTACCAGGAATTCTTCAAGGACATGAGCGGCTGGCTCGCCGCCGGCAAAATCAAATTCCGGGAAGATATCGTCGACGGCCTGGAGAATGCGCCGCAAGCCTTTATCGGCCTGTTGGAAGGCAAGAATTTCGGCAAGCTGGTCATACGGGCCGGCGACGAATGAAGCATTACGCAGCACACACTCAAAAGGAATTCAAATGAAAATATTAATGGTGCTTACCTCCCACAACCAGTTGGGCGACACCGGCAAGAAAACCGGTTTCTGGCTGGAGGAATTTGCAGCGCCCTACTACGCGTTCCTGGATGCCGGCGCCAAACTCACCCTGGCTTCGCCGAAAGGCGGCCAGCCGCCCCTGGATCCGAAAAGCGACGAACCGGACGCGCAGACCGAAGCCACCGAACGCTTCAGGAAAGACACCGCTGCGCAGGCAGCGCTAGCCTCCACCATCAAGTTATCGGCGGCGCAGGCCAGCGATTTTGACGCAGTGTTCTATCCGGGCGGCCATGGCCCCCTGTGGGACCTGGCGGAAGACAAGGATTCGATCGCGCTGATCGAAACCATGTATGCGGCAGGCAAGCCAGTGTCTGCGGTTTGCCATGCACCCGGCGTATTACGCCATGCGCGTGGTGCAGATGGTGCGCCACTGGTAAAGGGCAAGAAGGTAACCGGTTTTTCAGACAGCGAAGAAGCTGCCGTGCAGCTGACCGATATCGTGCCGTTCCTGGTCGAAGCCGAATTGAAGCGCCTGGGCGGGAACTACAGCAAGCTGGCCGATTGGCAGAGCTATGCCGTTGCCGATGGCAACCTGGTGACCGGACAAAATCCAGCCTCTTCGGTTGCCGTAGCACAGCAAGTGTTGAAATTGCTGGGTTGACGTAATACGGAAAGATACCGGCGGCGAGATGCAAAACTCTGCATCCCGTCGCCGATTAAATAGGGTCAGAGTCGAATTATTCGTTAAATAGGGTCAGAGTCGAATTATTAAGCGGTCAAAAATTCGACTCTGACCCTATTTAACTGGTGCGCGGATTATTTGGTGCCGAAGATGCGGTCGCCGGCGTCGCCTAGTCCGGGCACGATGTAGGCATGCGCGTCGAGATGCGAATCGAGGCTGGCAACGTACAGCTTGACTCCGGGATGCGCGTCCTGGAATACCTGCACGCCTTCAGGCGCGGCCACCAGCGCCAGGAAAATGATCTGGTCGTCGCCGACGCCGCGTTTTTTCAGGACATCGACCGCGTGTACTGCCGAATTACCGGTCGCCACCATGGGATCGCACACGATAAAGATCCGCTCCGCAAGGTCCGGCAACCGCACCAGGTATTCAACCGGCTGATGCGTGTCGGGATCGCGATACACGCCGATATGGCCGACCCGCGCCGACGGCACCAGGTCCAGCAAGCCGTCGCTCATGCCGATCCCGGCCCGCAGTACCGGCACCACCGCCAGCTTGCGGCCGGCAATCACCGGCGCTTCCATGCTTTGCATCGGCGTCTCGATCTGCTGCGTGGTCAGCGGCAAGTCGCGCGTGATTTCATAACCCATCAGCAGCGTGATTTCACGCAACAGCTGGCGGAACGTGCGGGTTGATGTTTCCTTGCTCCGCATATGCGTCAGCTTGTGCTGGATCAGCGGATGGTTGAGGATGAAAAGATTGGGGAAACGCGGGTCGCTAAGCATAAGTGTAATTATTCCAAATACAAAAAAGGGAGATTGCTCTCCCTCGTTGATTCAATATTCACTGAGCGGCTTGCTCTACCTTGGGTATCAGCAAATCGAGTATCTGTTCCAGTTCATGCCGCACTTCTGTCAGGTTGACTTCGTTTTGCCTGGCCTCGGCAAGCTCGGCTTCGGCGGCGCCACCCAGGCGGCCGTCAAGCTTGTTGCGGGCGCCGCTGATGGTAAAGCCATGTTCATACAATAATTCACGGATGCGGCGGATCAGCAGCACTTCATGGTGCTGGTAATAACGGCGATTGCCGCGCCGCTTGACCGGCTTGAGCTGGGTGAATTCCTGTTCCCAGTAGCGCAGCACATGCGGCTTGACGCCGCACAGGTCGCTGACTTCGCCTATGGTGAAATAACGCTTGGCCGGAATCGGCGGCAATACGACAAGCTCGGACTTACTAATGCGATCGTTCATGAATTAGCTGGGAGAGCGGCGGCAAACTGTTGGATAGGCTGGATCGGTTGCAGGCTTGCGGCTTCAACCATGCCCTTGAGTTTCTGGCTTGCGTGGAAAGTGACCACGCGGCGCGCAGTGATGGGAATCTCTTCCCCGGTCTTCGGATTGCGGCCCGGACGCTGCGGCTTGTCGCGTAACTGGAAATTGCCGAAACCGGACAATTTCACGGATTCGCCGCGTTCCAGCGCATCCCGGATTTCATCGAAAAACGTTTCAACCATGTCCTTGGCTTCACGCTTGTTGAGGCCTACCTGTTCAAACAAAAGTTCAGCCAGTTCCGCCTTGGTCAATGTCGGCAAATTCTTTTCTGCCTGCGAACGGGCTTGCGCTTCGCGCATCGCCCGGTTCAGATCGGCGTCCAGAACGGATTCAAATTCTACTGTCTGCATATTGTTCATTCTGTTGTTACGCCCCCGTCTTTTTGGGATTGCTGCAGCCGGTGCGGCTGTGTGTCGAGCGCACCGGTATTTGCTGCAGGTTTAGATATCATTAAAGCCATTCAATTACAGATCAGGCGCGCAATCTAGCTGTTGGCACCTTGCTGACAGCAGCGATCAAAGCCGACATGGCGGCTTCTACGGTGTCATCTTGAAGGGTGTTTTCAGTATCTTGCAAGGTAAAACGGAAAGCAAGACTTTTTTCGTCATTTTCCAGTCCTTTGCCGTGATATTCATCAAATAAAACAATGGCTTGCAGAATCCGGCAGGCTGGATTCCCTTGCTGCTCAGCAGCAAAAACATCCAGTAAATCTTGTGCATAAACGGCTTGTTTAACCACCACCGCAAGGTCGCGCACCACCGCCGGGAATTTCGAAATCTCGGCATACGCAGGCACTTGCCGTTGCTGCAAGGCCAAGGCGTCGACTTCAAACAAAACCGGGGCCAGCGGCAACTCGTACTTCTGCTGCAGGCGCGGATGCAACTCGCCGATAAAGCCTACCGCGACGTCGCCCAGCAGCACCTGCGCCGAACGGCCCGGATGCAAAGCGGGATGTTCCAGTTTGGCGAAACGCAAAGTTGCGGGTGCAAACAAGGCTTCCAGGTCCGCCTTGACGTCGAAGAAATCGACGGTGCGGCTAGCCTGCCCCCATTGCTCATCTGCTTGCGGACCATAGGCCAGGCCGGCGACCCGCTTCGGCTGTTCAAAACCGGCGACTGCCAGCGGCCCGTCCTGGACTTCCTGGTTACGCGTATACACCGCGCCTGTTTCAAAAATCCGGACCCGGTTCAACTTGCGGTTCAGATTGTATTTGACGTTGGCCACCAGGCTGGCGATCAGCGACGAACGCATCACGCTCATCTGGCTGGCGATCGGATTGAGCAGCTTGATCGGCTCCAGGTTGCCGGCAAAGTCGGCTTCCCAGGCTTCTTCGACAAAACTGAAATTGATCACTTCCTGGTAATCCAGGTCAGCCAGCTGGCGCCGGATCGTGAACAGCGAGCGTTGGTTCTCCGGCGCGATGTACATCGCGTTCGGCGCCACCGGCGGCAAGGCCGGGATATTTTCAAAACCGTAGACGCGGGCGATTTCCTCGATCAGGTCTTCCTCGATCTCGATATCGAAACGGTACGACGGCGGCGTCACCGAAAACACGCCGTTCTCTTGCGTGAACGCCAGGCCCAGGCGGGTGAAGATGTCGGCGATCTGGCTATCCGACAAAGGCACGCCGATGACCTTGATGGCGCGCGCCGTGCGCACCTTGACCGGATCGCGTTTTGGCAGGTTGACGCTTTGATCGTCGACCGGGCCGACCTGGGTCTGGGGCGTACCGCAAATGTCGATCAGCAAGGCAGTGATGCGTTCGATGTGCTCAACCGTGGTCGCAAAATCGACGCCGCGCTCGAAGCGATGGCCGGCATCGGTCGAGAAGTTGAACCGGCGGGCACGGCCTTGTATCGCCTGCGGCCACCAGAATGCGGCTTCCAGGTAGATGTTTTGCGTTTCCAGCGACACCGCGGTAGCGTCGCCGCCCATGATGCCGGCCAGCGATTCGATCTGCCGGTCGTCGGCGATCACGCCGATCCAGTCGTCGACGCTGACCGTATTGCCGTTCAACAGTTTAAGCGATTCGCCAGCCTTGCCCCAGCGGACATCGAGGCCGCCGTGGATCTTGTCCAGGTCGAAGACGTGGGTAGGACGCCCCAGCTCCAGCATGACATAGTTGGAGATGTCGACCAAAGCCGAAATCGGACGCTGGCCGCTGCGCTCCAGGCGCTGCTTCATCCAGCGCGGCGTTGCCGCCTTGGCGTTCAGACCGCGGATCACGCGGCCGGAAAAACGGCCGCACAGGTCCGGCGCCGAAATCTTGACCGGCAGCGTTTCAGCGATGTTGGCGCTGACGGCCTTGAATACCGGCTGCTTCAGCGGTGTGCCGGTCAGCGCCGATACTTCGCGCGCCACGCCCAGCACCGACAGGCAATCGGCCTTGTTCGGCGTCAGCTTGATGGTGAACTTCAGGTCGTTCAGCTCGAAATAATCGCGGAAATTCTTGCCGACCGGCGCATCTTCCGGCAATTCCAGCAAGCCGCCATGGTCTTCCGACAGTTTCAGTTCGCGCGCCGAGCACAACATGCCCTGCGATTCGACGCCGCGCAGCTGCCCGAGCTTGATCTCGAATGGCTTGCCATCCGCGCCTGGCGGCAGGATTGCACCGACCATCGCACAAGGCACCTTGAGGCCAGGCCGTACATTCGGCGCGCCGCATACGATATTGAGCATGGTGCCGGTGCCGACATCGACCTGGCAGACATTGAGGCGATCGGCGTTCGGATGCTTGGCGGTCTCGACCACCAGGCCGACCACGATATTGGTAAAGGGCGGCGCAACCGGCTCGACCTCTTCCACTTCGAGACCTGACATGGTCAGCAGATGGGACAATTCGTCCGAAGTCATCTTCGGATCGACCATGGAACGCAGCCAGCTTTCAGAGAATTGCATAGGTAAAACCTTCAAAAACCTTTAGTCACAGAAGCAGGGAACGCTGGGGCATCGGAGCACGATGGCTAGACAACCCGGGCGTCTTCGGCGATGGGCTCGTTTCAGAAGCCAGTTTAATTAAATTGTTTCAGGAAGCGCAGGTCGCCTTCGTAAAACAGGCGCAGATCGTTGATGCCATAACGCAGCATGGTCAGGCGCTCGATGCCGGAGCCGAACGCAAAACCGATGAACTGTTCCGGATCCAGCCCCATGTTGCGCACCACGTTCGGGTGCACCTGGCCGGCGCCGGACACTTCCAGCCAGCGTCCTTTCAGCGGACCGCTGCCGAAGGCAATGTCGATCTCGGCCGATGGCTCGGTGAACGGGAAGTAGGACGGGCGGAAACGCACTTGCAGGTCGTCGGTTTCAAAGAAGGCCTTGACGAAATTCAGGTACACGCCCTTGAGGTCGGCGAAGCTGATGTCCTCGGCGATCCACAGGCCTTCGACCTGGTGGAACATCGGCGAGTGGGTAGCATCGCTGTCGACCCGGTAAGTACGGCCCGGCGCAATGACCTTGATCGGCGGCTTGTTCATGCGCGCATAACGCACCTGCATCGGGCTGGTATGGGTGCGCAGCAGCAGTTGCTTGCCTTCGCTGTCCTTGCCGTCGATGTAGAAAGTGTCCTGCATCGAACGCGCCGGGTGGTTTTCCGGGCTGTTCAACGCGGTAAAGTTGGTCCAGTCGGTTTCGATCTCGGGGCCGTCGGCCACGTCGAAACCGATAGAACGGAAAATCTCTTCGATACGCTGCCACGAGCGCATCACAGGATGGATGCCGCCGACGCCGCGGCCGCGGCCCGGCAACGTGACATCGATCGCTTCCGCATTCAGGCGCTCTTGCATCTGCGCATTGGCCAGTGCATCACGGCGCGCATTCAGCGCGGCTTCGATCTGCTCCTTGGCATTGTTGATGACTGCGCCCTGGACCTTGCGCTCATCCGGCGCCAGCTTGCCCAGCCCCTTCATCTGCTCGGTGATCTGGCCGGTCTTGCCGAGATACTTGGCCTTCGCATTTTCCAGCGCGGCGGCGTCGGCGGCGGCGGTGAAATCAGCTTGGGCTTGCGTTACTAATTGTTCTAGGGAGTTCATGCAGTTTTCCTGCTCCAATGAAGCCGAAATACGCTGATAAAATCGAAAAACCAGCGGTTAAAAACACAAACGGGGCACAAGGTGTTGACCTCTGCCCCGCTCGGGATTGCCACGCTGCACAAAAAACGCTGCAGCGATGGCAAAACTACGTAACTAAGATGAGTTACGCAGCGATGTTGGCCTTGACTTGATTGACAATCGCAGCAAACGCTGGCTTGTCCATCACTGCCATATCAGCCAGAACCTTACGGTCCAGTTCGATCGAAGCACGCTTCAGACCGTTCATGAATACGCTGTATGTAACGCCATGCTCACGCGAAGCGGCGTTGATACGGGCGATCCACAATGCACGGAATACGCGCTTCTTGTTGCGGCGGTCACGGTATGCATATTGACCAGCGCGCATAACCGCTTGCTTGGCTACGCGATAGACTTTACTGCGGCGACCGCGGTAACCCTTGGCTTGCACCAAGATTTTTTTATGACGGGCACGAGCTGTAACCCCACGTTTTACTCTAGGCATAATAACTCCTTAGTATGAGGTTAAGCGTTCGGCAACATGCGCGAAACGGATACCATGTTGTGGTCATTGACCCCAACGGAACCGCGCAATTGACGTTTGTTTTTGGTGGTTTTCTTGGTCAGGATGTGGCGCTTGAACGCTTGACCGCGTTTAACTGTTCCACCCGGACGCACACGAAAGCGCTTTTTGGCGCTGCTTTTCGTCTTCATTTTTGGCATGACACTATCTGTCCTCTAGGGACAGCTCCTTTTTTAACATGATTGCAGGTGGCAACATGACGTTACGCTTGGATGCCTGCTCTCACTTGTTTAAACCCAGCTGCACCAATGACCGCAACTGAATTTCGCAGCAGAATCTGGCCTGCTGCTTTTGGGCGATCCGGACGATTGCTCATCCAGCTCGCCTAAAATCGAATTACTTTTTCTTCTTGGGGCCAATGATCATGATCATCTGACGCCCTTCCATCTTAGGCCACTGCTCGACCTGTCCGTACGGCTCCAGGTCTTGCTTCAGACGTTCCAGCATGCGTACGCCGATGTCCTGGTGAGCCATTTCACGGCCGCGGAAACGCAGCGTGATCTTGACCTTGTCGCCGTCTTCATCCAGGAAACGGGTCAAGTTGCGCAGCTTGATGTTGTAATCCCCATCATCGGTGCCTGGACGGAATTTGACTTCCTTGACCAGGATGACCTTCTGCTTCAACTTGGCTTCGTGCGCCTTCTTCTGCTCCTGGTACTTGAACTTGCCGTAGTCCATCAAACGGGCTACTGGCGGCTGCGCGGTCGGTGCGATTTCCACCAGATCAACGTTCGCCTCTTCCGCCAGGCGGAAGGCCTCAGCCAGACTGACGATACCGAGTGCTTCGTTCTCGACACCGGATAAGCGCAATTCTGGCGCAGTAATTTCGCCGTTGATGCGATGTGACTTGTCCGTAGCTATTGCAGTTTCCTTTAAAAATCAAATAATTAAGCCGTGCTCTTGCGCTTCGGGTTGCCCCGTTCAGGCTTTGGTTTCAACCTCGTTCTTGAGGCGTTCCACCAGTACGTCGATAGGCATCACACCCAGGTCGACATTGCCCCGCGCTCGCACGGCCACTGTGTTTGCATCCCGCTCTTTATCACCGACAACCAGTATATAAGGCGGCTTCTGCAAAGAATGCTGCCGTATTTTATAGGTAATCTTCTCATTACGCAAATCGGTCTCTACTCTAAACCCTTGTTTTTTCAGCGTTTGTGCAACATTTTTCACATATTCCGACTGCGCGTCCGAGATATTCAAAACAACAACTTGCACGGGAGCAAGCCACAGGGGCATCGCGCCGGCATGATTTTCGATCAGTATCCCGATAAAACGCTCGAGCGAACCGACAATCGCCCTATGCAGCATGACCGGCACCTTGCGGCCGTTATCTTCCGTGACATATTCCGAACCGAGCCGGCCCGGCATTGAAAAGTCGACCTGCATGGTGCCGCACTGCCAGGAGCGGCCGATCGAGTCTTTCAGGTGGTATTCGATTTTCGGGCCGTAGAACGCGCCTTCGCCCGGCAATTCTTCCCATTCCGTGCCGGAAGCCCGGATCGCTTCGCGCAAGGCGCCTTCCGCCTTGTCCCAGACCACATCTTCGCCGACCCGCTTTTCAGGGCGCAAAGCCAGCTTCACCGCCACTTCGGTAAAACCGAAATCGGTATACACCTGGCGCACCACCTTGTCGAAGGCCGCCACCTCTTCCTGCACCTGTTCTTCGGTACAGAAAATATGGCCATCATCCTGGGTAAAGCCGCGCACCCGCATCATGCCGTGCAAGGCGCCGGACGGCTCGTTGCGGTGGCACTGGCCGAATTCGCCGTAGCGCAGCGGCAGGTCGCGGTAGCTATGCAGGCCGGAATTGAAAATCTGGATATGGCCGGGGCAGTTCATCGGCTTCAGGGCATAACTGCGGCTTTCCGACTCGGTAGTGAACATGTTGTCGCGGTAGTTATCCCAGTGGCCGGTCTTTTCCCACAAAGTGCGGTCCAGGATTTGCGGCGCCTTGACTTCCTGGTAACCGTTATCCTGGTAAACACGGCGCATGAACTGCTCAACCTGCTGCCAGATAGTCCAGCCCTTCGGATGCCAGAAAATCAGGCCCGGCGCTTCATCCTGGAAATGGAACAGGTCGAGCGCGCGCCCCAGCTTGCGGTGGTCGCGCTTTTCCGCCTCTTCCAGCATGTGCAGATAGGCTTCCTGCTCATCCTTCTTGGCCCAGGCGGTGCCGTACACACGCTGCAACATTTCATTTTTTGCATCGCCGCGCCAGTAGGCGCCGGCCAGCTTCATCAGCTTGAACACCTTCAATTTGCCGGTCGACGGCACGTGCGGGCCACGGCACAAGTCGGTGAATTTGCCTTCTGTATATAAGGAGACTTCCTGGTCCTGGGGAATCGAGCCGATCAGCTCGGCCTTGTAAGCCTCGCCTATCGATTCGAAATAGGCGATGGCTTCGTCGCGCGCCACTACCTTGCGTGTCACCGGCTCGTCCTTCTTGGCCAGCTCCGCCATCTTCTTTTCAATCTCCTGCAAGTCTTCTGGAGTGAACGGACGCTTGTAGGCAAAATCGTAGTAGAAGCCGTTTTCGATCACCGGGCCGATAGTCACCTGCGCATCGGGAAACAGTTCCTTTACCGCGTACGCCAGCAAGTGGGCGGTCGAATGGCGAATCACTTCCAGTCCGTCGGCATCCTTGTCGGTGACGATGGCCAGCTCGACATCGCGCTCTATCAGAAACGAGGTATCCACCAGCTTGCCGTCGACCTTGCCGGCCAGCGCCGCCTTGGCCAGGCCGGCGCCGATGCTGGCGGCGACCTGCGCCACAGTCAGCGGCGCATCGAATTGACGCTGTGAACCATCGGGAAGTTTGACTGCTATCATTTTGAGCCCCATATCGGCGGTCACTCGGGACGACGCCGGATTGAATGAAATTAACGTGTGCTTTACAAAAACGCGGACGAAAAAAAACGCGGACCAGCCGCGCTTTTTTCATCATGCAGGTAGAAAAAGGCCTCGACTAGCGTCGCTCACAGATTGTGGTGGTAGTTCGCGGTGTCATAACCGGGATGCCTTTCTCGCTCTTACAGATGTGGAATTCGTTTCAGCCTGCCTGCCGCAAAACAGCAATAACAACAGCAGAAACTGGATGTCGCCGATCATAACAGAAAATGGCTGCGGCATGGCAAGTGCACAAGCTGCCGTGTTGCTAAACTGCCTAAATGCGCGTCCGGTGGTTTACTTGGCAGGACTGTTGAGCGCAAGCTCGCCGCGATTCCACCAGCCGCCGCCCAGAGCCTGGAACAAGGCCGCCGTATCGGCGAAGCGCTCTGCCTGTGCCTGCGCCAGGCTGATCACCGCTTGTTGGTAAGCCTGTTGCGCGGCCAATAAAGTCTGCGGGCTGGTCTCCCCAAGCTGCACCGACCTGCGTGAAATTTCCAGGCTGCGCGCTGCTGCACGTTCGGCGGCGTCTTGCGCCTGCAAGGCGTCAGCATCGTATTGCAAGGCACGCAAACTGTCCGCCACATTCTGGAAAGCCAGGATCACCGTACTCTTGTACTGCGCGGCCGCCTGCTCCAGCAACGCTTCGGAGGCGCGCTTCCTGTGCAGCAGCGCGCCGCCGGCAAATAAAGGTTGCGTCAAGCCGCCCACCAGTCCCCACAAGCCGGTGCCCGAAGTAAACAGGTTCCCCATTTCCGCCGCCGCGCTGCCGATATTCGCACTCAAGGCGATCTGCGGCAGCATGTTCGCAGTAGCGACGCCGACCGCGGCGCTGGCCGCATGCAGCTGCGCTTCCGCCGACCGCACATCCGGCCGCTGCCGCACCAGGCTGGACGGCAGGCTGAGCGGCAGCTTCTGCGGCAGGCTGAGGCTGGCAAGGTCGAATTTCTGCTCCAGCTCCTGGCTCGGAAATCGCCCTGCCAACGCGGTCAGGCGATCGCGCTGTTGCGCCAGCGATTTCTGCAGGGGCGGCAAACCGGCCTGGGTCTGCGCCAGCGCCGCCTGCTGCGTCAGGACGTCGGCCTGGGCGACATCGCCCAGTGCATACTGCCGCTGCAACAGCTCCAGCAATTGTTCCTGCACTTTGAGCACTTCCTGAGTCGCTGCAATTTGTGCCCGCAACCCGGCCTCCTGCACCGCTGCTTCCACTACATTTGAAGTCAGCGTCAGGTACGCCGCCTCCAGCAAGAATTTCTGCTGTTCCGCCTGCGCCTGCAAACCCTCGACCTGGCGCCGGTTGCCGCCGAAAGCATCGAGCGTGTAAGAGACGCTGACCTGCGCCGTATGCAGATTGAACGGCGAGGCGCCCTGCCCGGCCGATACCGGCTGCTTCTGCCGGGTCGGCGCCAGGCTGGCGTTGACGCTCGGCAGGAACGCGCTCTGCTGCGCCGACACCTGCTCCTGCGCCGCACGCAATGCGGCTTGCGCCGATTGCAGGTCGGGGCTGGCTTTCAGGGCTTCCTCGATTACGGCATTCAAGGACGGCGAATTGAACAGCGTCCACCATTGGGCCGGAATGTCCATGCCTTCGACAAATTGCTGCGCATCGCCCCCAAGCGTAGCCGCGGAAGAGGTTTTTTGCGGCAATGGCTCCTTGGTATATCCCTGCACTTGGGGTGCATCCGGCTGCTTGAAATCCGGTCCGGCCGCGCAGCCTGACAGCAACACCGCCAGCGCCGACATCTGTAGTTTCAATTTGATTGCGTTCATTCTTCACCTGCTCAAGATTTGGTCGGTTGCGCGCTAGCGGCCGTCATTTTCCTTGCTGATCCCGCGCCGTTTTTCAATCCAGCTCTCCAGCGAATAATAGAAGGCCGGCAGGATGAACAGCGTCAGCATGGTGGCGACAACCAGGCCGCCCACCACCACAGTCGCCAGGCCACGCTGGACATCGGTGCCGACGCCGGTAGCCAAGGCCGCCGGCAACATGCCCACCGATGCCACCGTGGCCGTCATCAGCACCGGCCGGAAACGTTCGTAGGCGCCCGCCAGGACCGCATCCAGCAAGGCCATGCCCTGGCGCCTGACGCGGTTGATATTCGACACCATGATGATGCCGTTCTGCACCGTCACCCCGAACAAGGCGATGAAGCCGACGCCGCTAGCGACGTTGATGGTGCCGTTGGTGACGCGCAGCGCAATCAGGCCGCCAAGTGCGGCCAGCGGCACCACACCCAGGATCAGCAGCGCCTGGCGCAACTTGCCGAATCCCGCATACAAGATGATCGCCATCAATCCCAGCACCAGGCCGAACACCAGTATCAGGCGCGACTGCGCGCGTTCCTGGTTCTCGAACTGGCCGGCCCATTCGAGGCGGTATCTGGTTTTATCGAAATGCACTTTCTGCGCCACCTGCGCCTGCGCATCCTTGTAGTACGACAGCAGGTCGCGGTCCGCATAGTCGAGCCGCACGGTCAGCTGGCGATGCGTGTTTTCATGGGCGATGGTGCTCTCGCCGGTAGTGGTGCGGATATGCGCCACCTGCGACAAGGGAATGCGCGCGCCGCCGGCTGCCGTCAGCAGCAATTGGCCCAGCGCCTCCGGGTTGTTGCGGCTGCTCACGGGGAAACGCACCGTAACGTTATGCACCTTGTCGCCCAGGTACAGCTGGGTCACCGGCGCGCCGCCGATGC
Organism: Collimonas rhizosphaerae; assembly: GCF_038896935.1. Classification (NCBI taxonomy): domain Bacteria; kingdom Pseudomonadati; phylum Pseudomonadota; class Betaproteobacteria; order Burkholderiales; family Oxalobacteraceae; genus Collimonas; species Collimonas rhizosphaerae. The sequence continues at coordinate 105,278 of NZ_JBANDC010000001.1, read as the reverse complement.
CTGTCTGGATAAGGCTGGCGACATCGGCGACGTTGATGCCGAGGCGAGCGGCGGCGGCACGGTCGATATCGATCGCCACCTGCGGCACCGGCGGCTCCTGGAAGATCGCCACATCAGCCGATCCCGGCACGCCGTTCAGCACTTCGACGATCTGGCTGCCAATGCGCCGCAGTTCCCTGAAATCGTCGCCGTACACGCGAATCACCAGAGGGCTGTGGGCGCCGCCCACCGCATCGTTGACGCCATCGCTGATCGGCTGGCTGATGCCGATTGAAAAGCCGGGCAGCTGCGACAGGCGGGCGTTGAGCCGGCGCACGAACTGTTCCTTGGTTTCGCCGCTGGCCCAGCTACTGTAGGGCTTCAGGCCCACCGGCACTTCCATGTGCGACGGCGTCCAGGGATCGGTGCCGTCGTCGCTGCGGCCCAGTTGGGTAACCGCATAAGACACTTCAGGAAACTCCAGCAGGGTACGCCGCAATTCGCTGGCCATTTCGCTGCCTTTTTCCAGCGACAGGCCGGACGGCATCTGCACCTGCAGCCACAGCGTTCCCTCATCCAGGTTCGGCATGAATTCGCGGCCGGTGGCCGCGCCCAGCACGATGACGCCGGCCAGTGCCGCCGCCCCGATACCATAGGAAACCGCAGGATTATCCAGCAAGCGGCCCAGGGTTTTACGGTAAGCGGCGCCCAGCCATTCCAGCGGCTTGTTATGGAAAATCCGGCGCGGCTTGCGCAAAGCCATGTAGGCCAGTCCCGGCACCAGCACGATGCTGCACAATAAAGCCCCGATCAAGGCATAGGCCACGGTGAAAGCCATGGGCGAGAGCAGCTTGCCTTCAGCGCGTTCGAAAGCGAACAGCGGCAGATAGGCGACGATGATGATCAGGGTGGCGAAGAAAATCGGCCGGATCACTTCGGTAGTGGCGTCGCGTACGTCGGTCTCGGTCAGTTCCGCATCAGGCTGCGCTTCGCGCCGCCGCAAGATCGCTTCGGTGACCACGATCGCGCCATCGACAATGATGCCGAAATCGATCGCCCCCAGCGAAAACAGATTGGCCGGCATCTTGGTCAGGTACATCATGATGAAGACCGTCACCAGTGCCAGTGGAATCGTCACCGCGGCGACCAGCGCGCTGCGCGGGCTGCCGAGAAACAGGATCAGCACGATGCAGACCAGGCCGATACCTTCCATGACGGTATGGCCGACCTTGTGTATGGTGAGCTGGATCAGGTCGTCGCGATCGATGTACGGCACGATCTTGACGTCCATCGCCGCCAATTGCGTTTGCAACTGGTCCACCTTGGCGTGCACGCCCTTGATGACTTCCGAGGCGTTCTGGTATTTCAGCAGCTTGACCACGCCCTGGATGGTGTCGGGATTATTGTCCTTGCCAAGGATGCCCTGCCTTTCCTGATGGCTGTATTGCAGCTTGCCCAGGTCGCGCACCAGCACCGGCACGCCGTTGGTCTGCTTGACCACTACGTTGCCGAGATCGGTCAGGCTGCGCATCAGGCCGATGCCGCGCACCACGTATCCCTGCTCGCCGCGCGTGATGCGGCTGCCGCCGGCGTTGGCGTTGTTGTTGCTGATGGCGGTAGTCACGTCGGACAGGGAAACGTCGAAACGTTCCAGCTGCTTCTGGTCGACTTCCAGCTGGTACTCCATGGTCAGGCCGCCGAAATTGCCGACCTCGGCGATGCCAGGCACTTGCTGCAGTTCAGGAATCACGATCCAGCGCTGGATCTCCGACAGCTCCATCAGGTTCTTGCTGTCGGACTCCAGCGTGTAGCGGTAGATTTCACCGGCTGGACTGGTCACCGAATCCAGGCTGGGCGTTATGCCGGCCGGCAGCGCCGCTTGCGTCATGCGTTCGGTGACGCGCTGGCGCTGCCAGTAATCTTCGGCGCCGTCCTTGAATGTCAGCGTGATCAGCGACAAGCCGAAAGTACTTGACGAACGCATATGCACCAGGCCAGGCGTACCGCTCAGCTGGCGCTCCAGCGGGATGGTGATCTGCTGCTCGATTTCCTCAGCGGCCAAGCCCGGCGCCTGGGTCGTCACCTGGGCAGTGACATCGGACAGCTCGGGATACGCCTCGACCGCCATCCGGGTCCAGGAATAATAGCCGAACAGCGTCACCATCAATGTCACCAGGATGACCGCATAGCGCTTCTGCAGGCAGTAACGGACGATGTTGTTAATCATTGAGCAGCACTCCGCCCTTGGTCACCACGCGCTCGCCGACCTGCAGTCCGCTCTGGATGCGCACGCTGCCGTCTTCCTGGCTACCGGTTTCTATGGCGCGGCGGACAAACGTCCAGGGCGCCACTTCGACGAATACCGTGGTGTTTTCGTTATTCATCAGCAGCGCCGACGGCGGCACCGCCGGCGCCGCAGCCTGGGCCACGGCAAAAGACACATTGGCAAACATGTTCGGCTTGAACCTGCCGTCCGCATTGGGCACGCTGATACGCACCAGCGCCCTGCGCGTATCAGCCTGCAGCACGTCGCTGACGAACGATACCTTGCCTTGGAACCGTTCACCGGGATAAGCCGGCAAACTGATGCTGGCCGCCTGCCCTTTCTTGATCGACGACAGCATGTTTTCCGGCACGTTGGCGGTAATCCAGACATTCTCCAGGTTGGCGATCGTCATCAGGACGGCGTTCGTATCGTTGGCCGACTGTCCTGCGCTGACAGCCAGTTCAGTGATGCTGCCGGGGTTCGGCGCAACCAGGTTGAGGCGCTGGCCGCTGCGGTCGGCAGCACTTGCGCCGCTGGCGCTCAGCGATTTGAGGCGGGTATCGGCGCTGGCGAATTCCGCCTGGGCCTGGACATAAGCGCTTTCCGCCTGCTCCAGGTCTTTGGCCGCTCCGGCGCCAGCCTGCTGCACGCCGCGCTGCCGCTCCAGCGCGCGCTTGGCCAGCTGCAGCGCATCGCGGGTCTTTTGCAGCTCGGCGCTAGCCTGGGCAAAATCGCCGGACGTCATCACCAGCAGCAGCTGCCCCTTGCGCACGCGGTCGCCAAGGCCGACCTTCAATTCCAGCACCTTGCCGGCCACCGGCGGCACGATATTGACGGTGCGGGCAGGGTCCGCCTCCACCTGCGCCGGCAGTTCCAGTGCATGCGCCGCGTCCAGCGCCGCCACCGTTTGTACGGCAAGGCGCTGCCGCAACGGCGAATGTTCCGGGATCGTGATGCGTTCGCCTTGCCTGGTGAAATTAGGAGCCGGTTGCGCGCCGGCAGCGCCCGCGGACGCCTTGCTGTCGAATACGACGAAGGCCAGCCTGCCGGCAATCAGGATGACGATGGCGAGAGTCATCAGGGGTTTTCGCTGGAAAATATTCTTGTTCATGATCGTGCTCGTGTTAAGAGATTGTGGTTCACGTCAGCCCCTGGCTAGATCGCCATGCAGAGGGCGGAATGCTGTTTTTTTCAACCGGGATAGTTGCCGGACATTGCCGGCGGCACCGGTTTGGGTCAGCGCGGCTGAAGAGCGGCGCAGGGAGCTCGCGTGCGGCGGCATGCCAGGCATGTCGTCCGCCGCAGCTCCGAAGGTGGATTCAGTCCCACCAAACTGGGACCCGCACAGGCTACCGGGCTATCCTGTCAGGAACCTGAAGGAAAGCTGACAAAATCCTGACAATGGGAATTCTCCACACACGAGAGCCGAAGTTCGCCGCCAGCACCGCTGCAATCACCGAATCTGGTGGAACCACTCCCCTGCCTTTCATCACGCCATTGGAAGTACCGTCGGCGATGGCCGACATTCAGCCTTGCTTGAACATGACCAGCGCCAGTCTCCAAATGGATGTAATTATTTGCATCATTGCTTGGCAGGCAAACATTCACAGGTATAGTTAGCCCAACCCAACAACATTAGAAAAAAACCATGAAACGTTTGCTCTGCGCAATTGCCCTTGTCGCCGCCGGCGCTGCCGCGGTATTGCCAACCCAGGCGATGGCGCAGGTCGGCGTCAACATCATCATCGGCACCCCGCCGCCACCGCCAAGATACGAAGTGGCGCCGCCGCCGCGCTACGGCTACATGTGGGCGCCGGGATACTGGAATTGGGACGGCCGCCGCCATGTCTGGTCCGGCGGCCACTGGGAACGATCACGCAACGGCTATATGTATAACCGGCCGGAATGGCGCCAGGGGCGGCACGGCTGGGAACTGCGCCGCGGCGGCTGGCAGCGCGGCGGCGATCATCGCGGCGGATATGACGGCAGGCGCGATCATCACCGCGGCGATGACCATCGCGGCTACGACCGCCGCGACAACGACCGCCATCACCGCTAACCACTACGCCATACGACAACAGGCAAAGGCAGAGCCTGCGCCTGGATTCACAGGAGCATCAACTTGACGACAGCCATGACAATCCACAAAATCCTCGCCGCTGCCGCACTGCTGGCGGCGGCCAGCCTTGCCGCCGCCCAGGCGCAGGAAGCCGGACCGCGCGCATCGCTGGATACCGCCAAACCGCAAGCCGCCGACGAATGCCGGCGCCTGCAGGACCGTATCAGCGAACTCGACAGGATGGACGATGAACGTATCGCCCGCGCCGGGCGGACCGGTGCGCAGCAAAGCCCGGTCCAGACCAAGGAATGGATAGACAAGGAACGCAAAGACGCCAAGACAAAAATGTTCTTCGCCAAATGCTAGGTTAAATCAGCCGCCTGGCTCCAAAGACATCGCCGGTGTCAGCCGGCGCCGGGCGCCCGCGCCGGCTGGTTGATATCGACGCCATCCCAATACTCCATGGTGGCTGACTGGCGATAACTTTCCCCTGTCAGCCTCACGCTGACCCGCCCCGTTTCCGGAAACACCGCCACGTCGTTGCGCTGCGGATTGCCCAGCACCAGGTAGCGACAAGGCGCGGATGTGTGGTTGACCAGGCAATGGCCGACTTTCTGGCCTGCCGGAAAACAGGCATAGTGCCCGGGCGACAGTTCGTAGCTCTTGGCGCCGAGCTGCAAAGTGAGGCTGCCTTCAAGGATGAACAGGTGCTCCTCTTCAAGCAGGTGGTAATGCGACTGGTTGGCTTGCTTGCCGGGCTCCAGCACCTCCATCGACACGCTCAGCTGGGAACCGCCGCCGAATGAACTCAGGTGCTGGAAACGCATGCCAAAACGCTCCCCGCGTGAAGCTTCTTCCCATGGCACGCTGCCGACATGGAATGGTTCGAATACCCCTTCGGCATTCACTGAGGTGGTTTTTTCGCTCAATTCACTACTCCCCGCCCTGCATGGCGATATACGTTGAATGCAAATTTAGCACAGATCACCCACGCCGCATTCCTCGCCCGGCGCAACATCGGGCAGGCAGCGCAAAGTTCAAGTAAACTTGAAGCCAATGACATTTCGGGAACATCTGATGAGCGAGATACTGATCACCATCGGCGAACTGGCAAAACGCTCAGGCGTGGCCGCCAGCGCCTTGCGCTTCTATGAAGAACAGGGATTGCTGAGCAGCACGCGCGAAAGCGGACGGCAGCGCCAGTTCTCGCGCGACGTATTGCGCCGGGTCGCCTTCATCCGCGTGGCGCAGACGGTAGGCCTCAGCCTCGAGGAAATCAAGGACGCCCTGTCCACGCTGCCGCAAAAACGCACACCGACCAGGCAGGATTGGGAACGGCTCTCACGCTCCTGGCACCCGCTGCTGCAGCAACGCATAGACACCCTGACCGCGCTGCGCGACCAGCTTACCTCGTGCATCGGCTGCGGCTGTCTTTCGCTGAAAAAATGCGCGCTATACAATCCCGACGATGCCGCAAAACGGCGCGGCGCAGGACCGCGTTATTTGTTAGGCGACAACGCGGCGATGGTACTCGCTGACGACGACTCTGGCGAGCAGGCTGACGCTATCCAGGTTTATGCCACCGCTGCAGGCGGATTGAGGCGAGAGTAGATCCAGAAATCGCGCGGACTGCCTCGCACCATGCGGAAACTGCGCAACAGCCCTTCGCGCTGGAAGCCGCATTTTTCCAATACCCTGACAGACCGCGCATTGGTGTCAAGCGCAGTAGCCTGGATCCGGACCGCGCCGAGATGCGAGAATCCCCATTCGACTACTGCATTGCATGCCGCTGCCGCAATGCCCTTGCCCCATACATCGGGGGCAAGGTCGTAGGCGATTTCAGCGGTCCGGTTCAGTTGCGATACGCTATGGAAACCGATAGTGCCAGCCAGCGCGCCGGAGTCGCGCCGGATAATCGCCAACCGCCTCTCCGCCCCAGGGTCAGAGGATTCCATGGCATCGAATTTCAACTGCAATTCGTCCATTGAGGCGAGACGCCAGCTGGTATGTTCCAGCACATGCGGCATGGTCAAATACGCATACCAGGATGGCGCATCGGCGCGGCTCAGCGGACGCAGAGAGACGAGTTCATGTGCGAATTCAGGCAGATCGATATATCGCATAAATTGAATTTGACAGGAATGAGGCCGTTTTCATGCATTAGAAACCAGCCGTTGCTCCCATCCTATGGCATTTCATCCAGGCCGGGAAGTCACTCGCCCGACTTGAATGATTCCAGCTCTCCGGTGTAACGCTCGGTACGGACGCCGCCATTCCCATAATATTCTTCTACCGATTTGACCCAGCGTTTAACTTCCGGCACATACCAGAATGCCTTGTAGGTTCTGCCGGTCGCCGGCTCGGCTGTCGTCTTTTGTACCTGGGTGACCATGGTGGTGCCGCCTTGTCCTGTCTGCGCCCCTTGCACGATTCTTTGAGCGGGCTCCATCTCCGCATTCCAGCGGCCTTCTTCTTCAATCTTGATTGCCTTGAATTTTCCCGCCGGTACTTCAACCGTTTCGAAGCCGACCACCGTAAACTTCTGGCTCCATTGCTCAAACCTGTGCGCCTTGTTCGGGTGCTGCTCGGTGTATTGGACTTCCCAGGTTTTCCCGGCATTCAACGGAAATGAAAGCGGTTTATTGACCACCATCTCCTTGCCGTTCACGTCGCGGCTGCGGCTCCAGTCGGTGCCGGCAAACAAGTCATTGGCAGCTTGCGTCGATCCGCTTTGTTTTGTCGAGTAATAAATGCTGGAAGACGTGACATGGGAAACCGTGACTTCGGAACGGCTCTGGCTCCAGCCGGACGATCCTTTCTCCACTGTAGTCCGGTAAGTCCAGCTGTCGCCCGCCTTGACCGACGGAGCATCGACGGATTGCGCAACGCAAGGCAATGCAAGGGCCGCGCCAATCAAGCCTAGAACGATGTTTTTCATGGAGGAAGATTGTGATTGAGAAAAATGCATCATATCGGCTCCAATTCTCGACGTCACCAAGCATATGCATACGGAAACATTTAGAAACAACTTTGTTTCCGAATAGAAAAAATGGCAATTTATACTTCGGGTCGCAAATCGAACTCCCTACACAACAAACAACAACAAAAAGGCAAATTTATGCGTCCCTATTTTCGGTCGGTACTGGTGCTCGGACTTGTCGCGATATTGTCGGCATGCGGCGGCGGCGGTGATTCCGGCAGCTCGGCGCCAGGCGCCAATCCAACCACCACCAGCAGCACGCCGCCAGTCGTTCCAAACGGGTCCAGCGTGACCATGACGCAAAACAGTTCAGTACTGGTGCCCGCCGGCACCACGATTAGCGCTCCCAATGGCAACGTCGTCACAATCAACGGCACTTCCAATACCGTCTATACCCAGGCCGGGGCGATCGTCAGTGTGCCAGCCAACGCCACCGGCCCAGCCAACAACCTGGTAACTACCGGGCCGGCGGCAAATGGCGCTCTTGCGACCACGGCGGCCACGGTTAGCGTGATAGCCGGTTCGGCCACGGCTAACCAGGCCCCGGTCGACGGCACGGGAACAGCGGCCGTTTTTTGGGGCGGCGGGCACTTGGCTCTTGACGCCAGCGGCAACATCATCGTTTCCGACCGGGGAGCATTGAGAAAGGTGACGCAAGCCGGCATAGTGACCACGCTGGTTCCACTCTACCTGCCGGCAGACTGGGAAGGGATCGCCATCGACAGTAGCGGAAATATCTACGGAGCGGGCTCTTCCGCACAGCTGGTATCGACATCTCCTGCCACGTGGGGTGCATCGATTTACCTGTTGCCTGTGGCGGGAGCGGTCAAGACCATTGCCCTGAACTGGGAAACTTCCACTACCAGCTCCGCCATCGGCTTTGGCGGCATTGCGGTTGACAGCAACGGAAATCTATATCTGGCAGACGGGTTGAATAACCGTATCATGAAATTCAGCGCGAGCGGCGTCATGTCGGTCTTTGCAGGAAGCGGTACAAGCGGCGGCGGCGATGGGATCGGCACCGCGGCAACGCTAAATAATCCGACGGATTTGGTAATCGATACCGGCGGCAATCTGTATTTTACCGACTCGACCACCAATCCGGGAAAGTCGACCATCCGGAAAATCACGGCCGGCGGCACAGTCAGCACTATCGCGACACTGGGGCACTTGAGTGGTCCGATTGCCATTGACTCATCTGGCAATATCTATACAACTGACGGTTTTTCAAACATAGTCCGCCTGGACTCCAGAGGGAATGTCACGACGTTCAGTACGGGCATAACCTCGGGCTTTATCAGTTCGCTGGTCGCAGACAGCGGCGGGCACCTATATGCCGGCACCCGCGGCAACGGAGCACAGATCCTGAAAATATCTTTTTGATTTTTTGGCTGCCGCACCGAGGCCGGGTTAGATTTTCACCTGGCCTTTTCAGATAAAAACACTTCGGCCTCACAGCCTGTCGGGCAACGGCCGAAGATCATGGGATCCGGCCACCGGGGAAAACTAAGCCATGGTGATCGCTATGCCTATTTTTCGATAAGGCGCGATCAGGCTTTCGGACGCTCCTGCGCTAACCACGATGCCGCTGACCTGAGTCAAGGGTGCAATCTGGAACGGCGATGCGGTATCCAGTTTTTCCGGCGACGCCATCACGATGGTCTGGTCAGCCGCATTGCACAGCGCGCGCTTGACGCTAGCCTCCTCAAAATCACCGGTGCTGATGCCCGCCTCGGGATGCAAGCTGCACACCCCCATGAAATACAGGTCGGCACGGATCTGGCCGATGGCTTCGATTGCGTTCGCTCCGACGTTGACGATCGAGTGCTTGAACAGGCGGCCGCCGATCATGATCACGTCAATGTGGGCATGCTCAACCAGCTCCAGCGCGATCGACGGACTGTGCGTCACCACCGTTGCCCGCAACGCTGGCGGCAGCTGCCGCGCCAGCTGCACCGCGGTGGTGCCGCCATCGATGAACACCACCTGCCCCGGCTGGATCATGGCGGCAGCGGCGCGGCCGATGGCGGATTTGGCGTCGCTTGAAATCTGCTGCCGCTCAGCGAAAGGAGCCATCGCCGAGGACGCCGGCAAGGCGCCGCCATGGACCCGCTGCAGCAGGCCCTCCTTCGCCAGCTGGCGCAGGTCGCGCCGGATAGTGTCTTCCGACAGCCCGAGCTGCTCGCTCAACGACTTGGCGACGATCTGTCCGTCGCGCTTCAGGATTTCCAGCAAGTGTTGCTTGCGTTGCAGGGTCAGCATAATTTTCCACACATGGTTTGCACGTTTTTTCTTGATATTTAACGATATTGCATGATAAATTCTCCGAACGCAAGCCCGATGCAACACCAACAGGAGATCCGCCGTGCAAGATGACAGAGTCAAGATCCGTAAGGTTGAAGTATTGTCGAACGACTGGTACCTACTGCAGAAAACCACCTTCGATTACCGCCGCAGCGATGGCAGCTGGCAAACCCTGACGCGCGAAACCTATGACCGCGGCAACGGCGCCACCATCCTGCTGTACAACCGCGAACGGCGCAGCGTGATCCTGATCCGCCAGTTCCGCTTCCCCACCTACGGCAACGGCCATGACGGTTTCCTGATCGAAACCGCGGCCGGGCTGCTGGACCAGGCCAGTCCCGAAGAGCGCATCAAGGCCGAGGCGGAAGAAGAAACCGGCTATCGGGTGACGGAAGTGCGCAAAATATTCGAAGCCTTCATGAGCCCGGGTTCCGTCACCGAAAAACTGTATTTTTTCGTGGCCGAATATGATCCAGGATCGCGCGTCAGCGATGGCGGCGGCTTGCATGCGGAAGGCGAAGACATCCAGGTATTGGAACTGCCGCTGGAACAGGCGCTGCAGATGATAGGCAGCGGTGAAATCGCCGACGGCAAGACCATCATGCTGCTGCAATACGCGCAATTGCATTTGCTGCCGCCGCCCATCGTCGCAAATTAAGTTTATGATGCTTGCCCGCCCGGCAGTTCCGGTCGTCCTGGAAAATGAAAATCCCAATGGCTCTTGACGATTCACGCAATTTCAGAATAGACCTGCTCAGAGGGATTGCCATCTTCCTGGTCCTCATCCTTCACTTCCATTTGTCCTACGCGCTCACCGACAGTCCGCTCAACCTGCTGTTGTCCAGGGAAGCAATCAAGGCGGTTGCGGTTAACGGCAACTATGGCGTCACGATGTTTTTTGCGATCTCCGGGTACCTGATCACTTCGACTGCGGTCAAACGCTACGGCAGCCTTGGCAATATCGATATCCGCAGCTTCTATGTCTTCCGCCTGTCGCGGATCATCCCCTGCCTGCTGGCCGCGCTTGCCGCCATCGTCATCCTGGGCTTGCTCGGCCAACCGGCATTCATGAATTCGTCCGCGGACGGCTGGCCCGACGTCGGCTATCCGCTCGCGGTCCTGTCTGTCCTGACCTTCTGGCACAACGTGCTGATGCAGCATGCCTGGTATTTCAACTATGCGATGAACATCTACTGGTCGCTGTCGGTGGAAGAGGTGTTCTACCTTGTCTTTCCCGTGCTCTGCTTCGGCTTGAAACGCGAATGGGCGATCGCTTCGATATGGATCCTGGCGATTGCGGCAGGCCCGGTTTACCGCAGCTTCCACGCCACCGATGAAATCTATTTCATGTATGCCTATGCAGCCTGTTTCGACGCCGTGGCCTTTGGCTGCTGCGCAGCCTTGTTTGCGGGCCGGCACAGTTTGCAGGGGAAAGCCGGAGCGGTAATCCAGGTCGCCGCCGCCTGCCTGGTCGCCGTCACTTATGTGCGCGGCATCAATGGCCATGAGGTGTTTGGCTTCAGCCTGGTCGCGGCCGGCACCGCGGTGCTGCTGGCCGGATCCGGCAGCCGCGCCACACCCGCCTGGCTGCGCCGCAACCGGCTGCTCGCCGGAGTGCGCTGGCTGGGCAGGCATAGCTACGAGCTGTACCTGTTCCACATTATCGTACTTGGACTGATGCGCAGCGCCGTACCGCGCGGGACCATGGGCTATGCCTACAAACTGCCGCTGCTGGCGCTGTTTCTGGCTGTCTCGGCAATCGTCGCCGGCCTTGTCGCCCGCTTCTATTCGGAACCGGTCAACGCCAGGCTCAGGGCGGCATTCCTGGGCGTCACGCAACAGCCGTCGGCGGTCAGGCCTTGAGCGTCAATTTCATCATGAGCACTTCGGCGTCCGATTCAGCAGCCGCCGGGACAAACCCCAGGTCAGAATAGATCGCGAAGGCGGCAAGGTTGTCGCGATAAACGCGCAGCGTCACGGCCTCTGCCGCAGTGGCGCGGCGCGCTTCGTCGATCAGCAGGCGGCATAGCGCCTTGCCCATGCCTTTGCCGCGCGCCGCCGGAGCCACGATAATGCGGCACAGATGCGCCGTGCCCGGCTGGCGCAGCCGATACTGGCCGAACCCTAGCAGCTCGGCATGCGCGTCATGGAGCGCGTAGCTGGCGCCGCGCTCCACCGCCAGCAGCCGGGGCAACGCGCCGGCGTCGAACGGATACGCCAGCTGCGGACCGGCCCAGCGCGTGCACGCCGCGGCATCAGGGATCCATCCGGCGATCGCGGCGTAATCGGCTGCGACAGGCGGTCTTAACTTTAATTCTGTCATACGCTCTCTTCCAGACAACAAACCCAAAATGGCCAAAGCATGTTGCCATGGAAAAATTGGCAAAGCAACATCGAGCGCTGCGGGCGCAGTCGATATTCCAGCCTGGGTGTAAGCTGAGGCGTGGAAATCTACGCATATCGTGCGCACTCCCGTAAGGAAATCCAGGCATCGCCGACTAACCATCAGCTCCGCAAAAACTGATCATATCGAAGAGGATGGGCGTCATGAGAAACTTATCAACTGAAACAAGGCAACCGGCAACCATGGCGCTCTGGGCCAAGGGACTGCTGACGGCGTGCGGACTCGGGTTGGCATTGCTGCTTGGCCTGAATCCCGCATTCTCGTCGGAGGCGGCCCAAGTCGTGCCGCCGCCTGCCAGCGACGAACCGGTGTCTGCCGCGGCACATTCGGAAACTGCAGTGTTCGCCGGCGGCTGTTTCTGGGGCGTGCAAGGCGTGTTCCAGCATGTGCGCGGAGTGACGGACGTGGTCTCCGGCTACGCCGGCGGCAGCCGCGATACGGCCCGCTACGAACGCGTCAGCGAGGGCGATACCGGGCATGCGGAATCCGTGCAGATCACCTACGATCCTGCCCAGGTCACTTATGGCAAGCTGCTGCAGATATTTTTCTCGGTCGCCCACGATCCGACCGAGCTGAATCGCCAGGGTCCGGATTCCGGCACCCAGTACCGGTCTGCCGTGTTTCCCGCCAACGACATGCAGCGCAAGCTGGCGCTGGCGTATGTCGGGCAGATAGATAAAAGCAAGGTATTCGGCAAGGCGCTGGCGACACGGGTAGAGCCCTTCAACGGTTTCTATCCTGCCGAGCCATATCATCAGAATTTCCTGGTGCACAACCCGAGCTATCCTTATATCGTGGTCAACGACCTGCCGAAGATCGGCGACCTGAAACGCCTGTTTCCAGCCGTGTACCGCGCCCAGCCGGCGCTTACCAAGGTCGCATCGCGCTAGGGCGTGTTCACACTTGATTTGGGAGTGCGAACAGGCCTTAGATCGGAGATTCAACTTCGGATTGGCGCGCCGTATGTGATAAATTTGGTGCGGGCAATTGATTGCCCCTACTTTTTTATCACATCCGGATTGAATCAATGACCAGACCTAAGCCTTTTTCGATGATACGTGAATTCCATCTCGCCGATTGGTTCACGCTCAGCAACGCGTTCTGCGGAGTCGGTTCCCTGTTTTCCGTGATGACTTACCTGCAGACGCGCGAAGTGCTGCACCTGCTGCTGGCGTGCAGCCTGATTCCGGCGGCACTGGTGTTCGACGTGCTGGATGGCCGCATCGCCCGCTGGCGCGCTCAAAGCTCGGCCATGGGGCGCGAACTGGATTCGCTGGCCGACATCATCTCGTTTGGCGTGGCCCCGGCAATCATCGCCTACGGCTGCGGCATGCAGGGGCTGGTGGACCGCATCATCCTGGTGTTTTTTGTCGCTTGCGGCGTCTCGCGCCTGGCGCGCTACAACGTCACCTCCGAAAAGCTTGCCGAAGGCGGCGACAAAGTGAAATATTTCGAAGGCACGCCGATCCCGACTTCCCTGCTGCTGGTCATGGTGCTGGCCGCCGCTGCCTGGCACGACGCCGTGGGCGAACAGCTGTGGCTGGGCGTGGTGTACGTCGCCGGCTTCCAGTTCCACCCGCTGGTACTGATGTTTGCCGTGTCCGGGGCCCTGATGGTCAGCCGCATCCGGATTCCAAAACTGTAAGCCCGGCCGCGGGCGGCGGATGCGGTGCGATAAAACCGCCGAAGGCTCCCACTAGCGCGCGCAATAGGTCTACACTCCTAGTGTGGTGTTTCGCAAGCCATTCGATGCAGCGCCACGCCAGCCAGCGCAACACGGGAGTGACATCATGACCGACATTGATCCCAAGAGCAGTTTCCGGGGACTGCCGTTGACTCCGGAGCAAGATGCAGAAGTGCGGCACTACATCACGGTAAAAAAACGCCATGGCGAGCCGTGGGATACGCCGGAGCTGAGCGCCATGCTGAAAGACATGCTGGAGCCGCCGGGCGACGACGAGGAAGAATTCGGCGACGGACTGGATCCTGCCATCGCGGCCGCTGAGCGCGCGGCGGCGCTCAGCGACGACATAGTCGATCCCATCGAAGCCAGCGAGGAGCGCAATGCAGCGATGGAATCCGAAGTCATGAAAACGCGGCTGTATTAAGCCGGGACGGCGTATCGGCAGCACTGCCGCCCAGTTTCCCGAGCACCTCTCCAGCCTGGCCTTGATGACAAATCATCATTTGTCACTTTCGTCATGGAACTATTCCGGCATTCTGCCGCCATACATAACATGCCTCCACAAAATCGTGACTACGACTTTGCCGCTGATGCGTTGTTTCTGGACTTCGACAATACCCTGGTCGATTTTGCCCCGCTGCCCGAAAGCGTGGTGCTGCCACCGGATTTGATAACAACCTTGCAACGGCTCCAACATGCTGCAAACGGAGCGCTGGCCATTGTCAGCGGCCGTCCGTTAAAGCAGATCGACCATTTCCTTGCACCGCTGCGCTTGCCCGTGGCCGGCGTACACGGCGCCGAGCGCCGCAGCGCCGACGGCCGCATGACGCAACTGGCGGTCCCCGACATTGAACGCTTGCTGACCTGCCTGCAACCGCTGACGGCGCAGCATGCGGGCTTGCTGCTGGAAGTAAAACGCGGCGCGCTGGCCTTGCACTACCGGCGCGCTCCGCACCTGGAACAGATCTGCGTCGAAGCAATGAACGAAGCCCTGGCCCATGAGCAAGGATTTTCGCTATTGCGCGGCAACATGGTGGTCGAAGCCAAGGCCGCCGACGCCGACAAAGGCAAGGCGATTGCTGCCTTCATGGAAGAAGCGCCGTTTGCCGGCCGCCGTCCGATTTTCATCGGCGACGACATCACGGATGAAATCGGTTTTGCCTGGGTCCAGTCGGAACCGGCAGGCGGCCTCGGCATCAAGGTCGGCGACGGCGCCAGCCTGGCGCGCGCGCGTATCGCCAGCCCCGCTGCGGTACGCAGCATGCTGGCGCAAGTTCTGGAACAACAATAAAGTCGAAGGAAATCATGACCAAGCCACCCGCAGAAACGTTGGCCGCTGCCGCAGTGATCGAAGACGGCGCAATACCCTCCACCTCCTCTCTCGACCTCGGCGTCGTCGGCAATTGCGCGCTGAACGCCTTGATCGATAAGCTGGGGCGCGTAGTCTGGTGCTGCCTGCCCCGCTTCGACGGCGACCCGGTGTTCAACGCCTTGCTCGATCCCAGCGAAGACGGCAGCTTGTGGAGTTTCCAGCTGGAGAATTTTTCCCATAGCGAGCAGTGGTATGAACCGAACACCGCCGTGCTGCACACGCGCCTGTTCGACACCCTGGGGCAAGGCGTGGAGATTACCGACTTCGCTCCGCGCTTTCCCAGCCGCGGCCGCTACTTCCGCCCGCTGACCCTGGTGCGCCGCCTGCATCCGCTGAGCGGCGCGCCGCGCCTGCGCGTATTGCTGCGGCCGCGCTTCGACTGGGGCCGCGAGATACCTGTCATCACGCGCGGCAGCAACCACCTGCGCTATGTCGGCTCGGAACAAACCCTGCGCCTGAACACCGACGCGCCCATCAGCTACCTGCTGGCGGAAACCGCGTTCGTCGTCAGCCGCCCTTACAACTTTATCCTGGGACCGGACGAAACCCTGCTCAACGGCATCGGCGACACCGCCCGCACCTTCGAGCAGGAGACCCTGGCTTACTGGCGCAGCTGGAGCCGCGCCCTGGCGACGCCGCTGGAATGGCAGGCCGCCGTGATCCGCGCCGCGATCACGCTCAAGCTATCGCTGTGCGAAGACACCGGCGCAATCATCGCGGCCATGACCACCAGCGTGCCGGAAGCGCCAGGCAGCGCGCGCAACTGGGACTATCGCTATTGCTGGCTGCGCGACGCGTTTTTTGTGGTGCGCGCGCTCAACAGCCTGTCCGAACTGGGCACCATGGAAGACTATCTGCGCTGGCTCGGCAATGTCGTGGTCAGGAGCGCCGGCGGCCATGTACAGCCCTTGTACGGCATCGGCCTGGAAGAAGCGCTGCCGGAAATAACCCTGGACCACCTGCCCGGTTATCGCAATCACGCACCGGTGCGCGTCGGCAACCAGGCTTACGAGCATTTCCAGCACGACGTCTACGGCAATATCGTGCTCGGCGCGGCGCAGTCGTTCCATGATGAGCGCCTGCTGCACCGTTCCGGCGTTGAACAGTTCCAGCATCTGGAAGCCTGCGGCGAACGTGCCTTCAC
This sequence comes from Collimonas rhizosphaerae, assembly GCF_038896935.1. Taxonomy (NCBI): domain Bacteria; kingdom Pseudomonadati; phylum Pseudomonadota; class Betaproteobacteria; order Burkholderiales; family Oxalobacteraceae; genus Collimonas; species Collimonas rhizosphaerae. The sequence continues at coordinate 89,086 of NZ_JBANDC010000001.1, read as the reverse complement.
CTTGTATGACCAGCCGGACGCCGGCATGTGGGAGTTGCGCACCCGTTCGCGCATCCATACCTCGTCGGCACTGATGAGCTGGGCCGCCTGCGACCGCCTGGGCAAGATTGCCGCCAAGCTGGAACTCCCCGAACGCGCCCGCTATTGGCAGGAGCGCGCCGCAACCATCGGCCAGCGTATCCTGAGCGAAGCCTGGAACGAGGAGCGCCAGGCTTACGCCGAGAGTTTCGGCGGCCGCGACCTCGACGCCAGCGTGCTGCTGATGGTGGAAGTCGGCCTGGTAACGCCGACCGACAAACGTTTCATCGCCACCGTCGACGCCCTGGAAAAATATCTGTGCGACGGCCCTTACATGCGGCGCTACGAAGCGCCCGACGATTTCGGCCGGCCCGAAACCGCGTTCAATATCTGCACCTTCTGGCGTATCGACGCGCTGGCGCGCATAGGCCGCAAAAAACAGGCGCGCGAGATTTTCGAGACCATGCTGGCGACCCGCAACCACCTCGGCCTGCTATCGGAAGACACGCATCCGGTCACCGGCGAGATGTGGGGCAATTTTCCACAGACCTACTCCATGGTCGGCATCATCAACTGCGCCATGCGCCTGTCTGCAGCCTGGGAGAGCGCCATCTGAACATCTTCCGGCTAGTGCCCCTCAACCACAACAAGAAAGGAATCCGCCCATGCCCCGCCTGGTCGTAGTATCCAACCGACTCGCTGACCCGCGCAAACCCGCGGCAGGAGGTCTGGCGGTGGCGCTAGGCGAAACCCTCAAGAAAACCGGCGGCCTGTGGTTCGGCTGGAGCGGTACCGTAGTCAAGGACGGCACGCCCGGCGAAGGCGAACTGCGCGTGCACCAGGCCGGGCCGGTGACGCTGGCCGAAATGGACCTGTGCCAGGAAGACCACGATGCGTATTACCGCGGCTACGCCAACGGCGTGCTGTGGCCGATATTCCATTACCGGCTGGACCTGGCCAACCTGGAGTCCGGCTACCTGAGCGGCTACCGCCGCGTCAACCACCTGTTCGCGCGCAAGCTGATGCCGCTGCTGAAACCGGACGACCTTATCTGGATCCACGACTACCATCTGATCCCGCTGGCGGCAGAACTGCGCGCCATGGGCTGCGGCAACAAGATCGGCTTCTTTTTGCATATCCCGCTGCCGCCGCAGCAGATCCTGGCTGCCATCCCATCGCACGAATGGCTGATGCGCGCCCTGTTTGCCTACGACCTGGTGGGTTTCCAGAGCGAGGCCGACCTGCTGAATTTCGCTCACTACGTGAAAGCCGAGGCCACTGCTGAAACCGTCGGCGTCGGCCAGTTCCGCGCCTTCAACAGCACGGTGCAGGCCGGCGCGTTCCCGATCGGCATCGACATCGACGACTTTCATCGCCTGGGACGGGCGCGCGAATCGCAGGAAACCTATGAAACTACCTGCCGCGAATATTCGCGCCGGCGGCTGCTGATCGGAGTTGACCGCCTCGATTATTCAAAAGGACTGCCGCAACGCATCCGCGCCTTCGGCGAACTGCTCAAGGAATACCCGGAGAACCGGCATAGCGCGACCTTGCTGCAGATAGCAGCGCCCAGCCGCGAAGATGTCGACGCCTACAGCGACATCCAGCATGAACTGGAAAGCCTGTGCGGCGCCATCAACGGCAATTACGGCGACCTTGACTGGATGCCTATCCGGTACATCCATCGCGCCGTGGCGCGGCGCCGGCTGCCAGGCTTGTACCAGGCTTGCGACGTCGCGCTGGTGACGCCGCTGCGCGACGGCATGAACCTGGTCGCCAAGGAGTTCATCGCGGCGCAAGATGCCGCCGATCCGGGAGTGCTGGTGCTGTCGCGTTTTGCCGGCGCCGCCGAGCAGCTGAAAGAGGCGTTGCTGGTCAACCCCTACGACATTCCCGGCACGGCGCAGGCCATCCAGCGCGCCCTGCAAATGCCGCTGGCAGAGCGCCAGGCGCGCCACGGGGCGCTGCTGGAAAATGTGCGGAAATACGATGTGCACTGGTGGTGCGGACAGTTTCTGGAATCGCTGGCGAACGTGCGCTGACGGACGGCAGGTATCCAATAGTTGGATATCTGTATTTATTTCAGCAACACTCTTGGCAAAAACAGAAATTTAGGAGGATACTGATCGATGCCGGGACGCAGCTTGTTTTCGGCCCGACCCTCGGCGCTATGTTAAATAGCGTACAGAAGCATTTTCCTGGCGCTACTAACCTTGGCCCGTAGCTAACACATTTGAAAGATCATCATGGCAACAGGTACAGTAAAGTGGTTCAACGACTCCAAAGGTTTCGGCTTCATCACGCCGGACGATGGCGGCGAAGATCTGTTCGCGCACTTCTCCGCGATCAACATGGAAGGTTTCAAGACCCTCAAGGAAGGCCAGAAGGTGTCATTCGATGTCACCCAAGGTCCGAAAGGCAAGCAGGCATCCAATATTCAAAACCCCTGAACCTCGATCACGAGCGCCAGGCCCCGAGAGCCGTTTTACAGCTCTCGAATGACATGCCTGGCGTCGAAAGACTTGCCTGAACCGGGCTGGACGCTTTCCACCGATTTGATGTATATGTGGATCGGCCGGTGGAGTTCAGGCTTGGCATGCAACAAACCGCACTGGGAGCAGCGGCACGCTTCCACAGCTGGCGCGTGCGCCAATACATTTACCCCCTTGTGCCCCCTCCCCAGCATTTCCCCACGTAATGACGCCCCGGAATACCAAAGCTGTTTTCAATGATAGACTTTGCAATCGCGACTCACCATCCTGCCCGCAAACCACATCATTGAGGACCGGCCAATGACACTCGGATTCCTGCTGACGACCTTGATCATTGTCGCATCGCCCGGCACCGGGGTGATCTACACCTTGTCCGCCGGCCTGTCGCGCGGAACAAAGGCCAGCATCCTGGCCGCCTTCAGCTGTACGCTGGGAATCCTGCCGCACCTCGGCGCCGCCATGTTCGGACTGGCCGCGATCCTGCACGCCAGGGCGCTTGCCTTCAACGCCGTCAAGTATGCGGGCATCGCCTATCTCCTGTTCATGGCCTGGAGTTCCTTGCGCGAGAAAGGCGCATTGCGGGTGGACCGCGTCGAAGACAAACGCTCCGACCTGCGCGTGATCGTCGATGGCGTCCTCGTCAACATCCTCAATCCGAAGCTATCCATCTTCTTCGTCGCGTTCTTGCCGCAGTTCGTCAGTCCCCAGGATACGCATCCGCTGTTGCGCATGCTGGAACTGTCCGGCGCCTTCATGCTGGCCACCTTCGTGATTTTTTCAGGCTATGGCGTGTTTGCCGCCGTGATGCGCGATCGCGTGGTATCGCGGCCGCATGTCATGACCTGGATGCGGCGCAGTTTTGCAGCGGCGTTTGGCGCCTTGGCGGTCAAGCTGGCGCTGACTGAGAGATAAGAAATTTTTCACGACAGCGCCGGCGCCCGCCGGCAAGCTGTCCGCCCCTCGATTTATTTCCTGGATTTGACGTATTGCAGCTCGCAGGTTTGCGCCGTCTGGTCTTTGAGGAAAAGTTCATTGCCGCTGGTGCATGACGCCATCCAGGTGCGCTTGTCGTAGGTAAGGCCCAGGAATATGGCAACTGCGATGATGATGCAACCTATGACAATAGCGATCGGTAATTTCATATAGCTCGGATACGGGCAGTGGATACATGTCGGCAGATACCACATGTTAATCCATTGCCGCCGCTGCTTGCGAACGAATATTTGATCCGTATTGCGTGCCTGCGCGCGGCGCAGTTCACTGGCGCGGATCGAGGCCGCTCTTGATCACGTCGGCGCGCGCCTCCGGCGAAGCCAGGTAACGAATCAATGCGCGCGCGGCGTCCGGATGTTTGGCGCCGACTGGAATGCCGGCCGCGAAAGTGGTGATGCTCTGGACCTGCTCAGGAATCCTGGCGACAAAATCGACGCCTTGCACCGGCAATATCTCGCTCACCTGCTGGAATCCCAGTTCGTACTGGCCGCCAGCCACCAGTGCAGCGACCGGGGTTTTCTGGATCATGCGGGCTTTCGGCTTGACCTGTTCTTCAATGCCCAGCTTCTTGAACAGCTCGCGCTCGATATAGACTCCGCTGGCGCTATCTGAATAGGCAATCGATTGCGCACCGAGCAAAGCCGATTTCAAGCCTGCCACCGTGCTGATGTCCGGTTTGGCGGCGCCGCTCCGGACCGCCATGCCAATGCGGGAATCCGCCAGATCGACGCGGCTGCCGGCAATCACTCTGCCTTGCTTGATCAATTCGTCCAAGGCATAACCGACCATGATCACGACATCAGCCGGTTCGCCCCGCTGCAGGCGGTTGGGAATCGCTTCCGGCGCCTTGCCCATGGAAGGTCCCCAGGCGGTTGCCAGCGCATGGCCGGTAGCCGCTTCAAATTTGGGCTGCAAGGATTTATAGGCGGCGGTAAAGCCACCCGAGTTCATCACATCGATTTCATCGGCTTGTACAGTGCTGGCGCACAAGGCAAGGCTGATCGCTCCAAGAGCGATCAGCCGGGACATGACAGGTTTGATATGCATGCTCGATATTATCCGCTGTTCCGGTTGAATACCGGCCTGCAATAATGAAGAATTATCTAATCGTTAAAATCGTCAGCCAACAGTGTAACGCCGTTGCGGCGTCCCGTTGCCCTGAGCTTGTGGGCAAGCGCTATCTGGATCTCGACCTTATGGCCGCGATAAGTCGCAAGCCGGTCTTCCGGTTGCGGCCCCGCGTAGAATTTATTATCCAGGCATTCCTTGGTGACATTGCATTTTGTCAGTTTGTTATCAATGACGACTGGAATGATGACGCTGTTGGAATTGGGATCGTGGACTATTGCACCGAGAAAGGAAATCCGCATTTTCTTCTCTCCTGAAAATAGGTGGTAAAACCAGCATTCCCATCCCAGCATTGAACAGTAACTGTCGCGCCAGCCTTGAAACCATGCGGACGCCTGCGATGGAGCTGATGGAATAAGACATCGCACCCGTTTCGCAAGTTCAAAATTTATGCGCATTTAGATACGCATTTAACCGCAGCCCAATACATCACGATCGATGTATTGAGCATTTACCAATATCCACACCGCGCAGCCGGCAAGCCGCGCGGCTTGGCTTTGGCCGGCCGCTTCAATTCAAAAGCAGGACGCCTATTTGCGATCCGGCACAGTCAATTCCCGCAGCACGCCACCGTCAAGTACGCTGCCGGTCGCCGTGCCTTCACCTGCTATGCGGCGCTGGCACGCATCCCTGTCGTCGGCCGGCAAAGCGTTGCACCTTAACAGGGCATTCTTTTGGTCGGCCTCCGGGTTGTCGCTGAGGTGGCCTCTTTTTGACTCTTGCAAAGCGGCGCCGGCTTCGCGCAGGCAAGTCTCGCGCGCCTGGTTCGATTGTCCGTTCAGGCAGGCTGCCCGTTCCGCCTGGTAGCGTGCATTCGCATCTTGCGGATTGCCGGCGGCCACGGCTGCCAGCGAGGCGCCGGAGATAAAGAGCGCCAAGGCCAGTTGCCGTATTGCCTTGCAATCAATAAACGTGGATAAGGAAAAATTTCGCTTGGCTGGCATGATGGATCTCCGATCTAAAATTTGAATCTATCGGAAACCTTCGCGGCCGTATGTGCGATAGCGAGCATTACAACATGTTGTTTTCTCGCTAATATTTGAGTGCTTTCGGCAACGTGGAGCGCCTCATGTCGATCTGCTCAACATTGCCTATGCGCCCAAGGCCATGGCAGAGCGCAGGAAACCGGCGCCAGGCTTCGTGAGAATCCAGCCAAGCGCGCAGCAATTCAAGATGACGGTGATCCAGAATACCGCCTGGAATTCTTCTTTCTTCGATTTGTGGCGCATTATTCTCTGGGCCAGGAAAGCCCCTGGCCAGCCGCCGGCAAGCGCCAGCAGGTGCAGCGTGCTCTCCTTGGTGCGCCATCGTTTTTTCTTTGCGGCGTCCTTGTCAAGTGCATACGCGAGAAACGCGATGGCGCTTGCCGCGTGGTAGAAGACAAGCACCGCAAGCGGAATCCACACCATCAATGTGGCCACCAGCAGGAAACAGTAGAACAGAACGGTAAAGACAACGCCGGACCGCCCCGCTCCCGAGGAAGGCACCGCTGCTGCCCTCTTGTCGGCGCGCAAACGTCCCTTGTCATCCATGATCAGATATATGGAGCGGAATCAGGCGTCAGGCGCCAACATTGACGATCGTTGCCTGCATGATGGCGACCACTTTCCAGACGCCTCCCGACAAGGCTTGGACTTCTCCCGTGCAGACAGTGAGCAGCTTGCCCGAAGTCTGCACTTTTCCGACTGCCAGGAATCGTTCGCCAATCGCAGGGCGCACGAAGTTGATCTTGAACTCGGCAGTCACAACATCGCTTTCCAACGACGCCTTGGTCAGCGCCGCGTACCCGCATGCACTGTCAACAATGCTGGTTATTGCGCCAGCGTGAACATAACCGCGCTGCTGCGAAAGCCGGGTGGAAAACGGCAATTCGATTTGCACCTCGCCGTCCGCGACTGAGACCAGCCGGGCGCCGAGGGTCGCCATCAGGCCCTGCGCGTTGAAGCTGGCTGCGATTCTTTCTTGAATGCCACTCATGGAGAATTTGCCTCTTGTCAGGAAAGTGGATACCGCCTAACGATCATTAGGCGGACCGGATATGCATGCAGTCATTATGCATAAGGAAAACCATTTCCAGCAAGAAGGTGGACTCGGCCGATTCGGCACAACAATTCCAGGCGCCGCGTTACCTGGCGCCGGCAAAGATCGCAGCCTTTTCGGGTATCATCACTCCCCCTCCCCGCTCCTGGCGTCATGCAAGAGGAAAAGCTTTAACCTGATTGAGCACGGTCAGGACAACGACGCGGCGCCTGGGCGCGTCGGCAGCATGTGGCAAGTGTGCACTTTTCAACATTAAGGAATGACTATGTCTGGATACCTGCAGGAACGCGAAGGCGCCGTGCGCCGCAAGGCGGTTACCATGCAATCACTATCGGCCATGCGAGCCGCCGGCGAAAAGATTGCGACGCTGACCTGCTACGACGCCAGCTTTGCGTCGCTCATGGACTACTGTGGCGTTGACTTGTTGCTGGTCGGCGACTCGCTCGGCAATGTCTTGCAGGGACATGGCACGACGCTGCCGGTGACGATTGCGGATATTGCCTATCACACCGCATGCGCCGCGCGCGGAAACCAGACTGCGCTGCTGGCCGCAGACATGCCGTTCGGCAGCTATGCCACGCCGCAGTCGGCATTCGACAATGCAGTGAAGCTGATGCAGGCAGGCGCGCAGATGGTCAAGCTTGAAGGAGGCGCATGGCTGGCGGACACCGTAAAATTCCTCACCGAGCGCGGCATACCGGTATTCGCCCATCTCGGCCTGACGCCGCAAGCCGTGCATCAACTGGGCGGATTCAAGGTGCAGGGAAAAACAGCGGAAAGCGCGGAGCGGCTGAAAGCCGACGCCATGGCGCTCCAGGCTGCAGGCGCAACGCTGCTCCTGCTTGAAGCGATTCCGGCTGCGCTGGGCAAGGAAGTGACTGAGATGCTGGCCATCCCAACCATCGGCATAGGCGCCGGCCCCGACTGCTCGGGACAAGTGCTTGTGATGCACGACATGCTGGACGTATTCCCCGGCAAGAAGGCCCGCTTCGTGCGCAATTTCATGGAGGGGCAGTCGAGCATTGAAGCTGCTGTCCGCGCCTATATCAAGGCGGTGAGGGACAAGTCCTTCCCTGCCTCGGAACACTGCTTCTAGACGACCCTGGCTAATGACCTCGCCGACAGCAAAAGTACATTTGCTCAATCGGTCAGTCGGACAAGGATTTCGAACTATCTGTCTGCAGCCGCGCGTCAGTTCCATCAATGTGATCCAGTCCCCAGGTCCTGAGCTGGGCCATCAGCCCTTGGAGCGAACGTCCCTTCTCAGTCAATCGATAAGCCTCCCTGCCGGCAATATCGCTGGACGGGTAGCGTTCGACAAGACCGCTGGCAGAAAGCCGGGCGAGCCGCTCGGCAAGGATATTGGTTGCGATTCTCTCTGGCGACGCGAGGAATTCCTTGAAATGCGACTTACCGTACATCAAATCTCGAACGACAAGCAGAGTCCACTTGTCGCCTAAAAGATCCAAGGTGCACGCGACCGGGCATACCGATCGGCGATTCTCGTTGTGAGCCGAGCTCGTGTTGTTTTGGGGGCGCGCAGCACCCTGCTTAGCGCGTGGCAAAGAAACTCCTGCGTAACGGTCGTCGGGGCGGAATCGGGTTTTTGTTGTCCATTGCTTGACTTTATCCAAAATACTTGCAAAATACAAGTTCGAACTTGCATTTTGCAAGTTTAAGTCCGATGCCGCCTGGCAGCTACAGGATATTGGCGCTGGCGCATGCCATGAGCCATGAGCAGCGCGGCTGGGCAAGGTCAAGCATCGCTCACTGGCGTTGATGTCGGAAACATTCTATTGGAGTCTTGTATGGAACCCATCAGAAACCTTGCAACCTTACTTCCCTTTGCGGCGAGCGTCGCCTTCGGCATGCTCGCGTGGGGAGCATTCTGCCTTACCTATGTCTGGCCGCGCGTGCGCGAGCTCCCGCTGCACGCGGCGATACGTCCTATTCTGCATCTGCACTTGTTCCGCTTCATAGGTTTGGCTTTCATCGTGCCGGGCGTCGTCGGCCCGAGTCTTGCCGTGGGGTTCGCCGCGCCCGCGGCGTACGGCGATCTCGTTGCAACGGTGCTGGCGTGGGTGGCTTTGACGATGGGATCAGGCCGCTATTCGCGCATCGCGATCTGGGTGTTCAACTTGTGGGGTTTTGCCGACCTTTTGTTCGCCTTCTACCAAGGCGTGATCGGCGTAGGCATCGAGCCGGCTGCGCTCGGTGCTGCCTGGTTTATCCCGACTGTCGGCGTTCCTCTCTTGCTTTGGACCCATGTGCTGGTGTTCGCGATCTTGCTGCGCACTTCCCGTTCCACCAGTTTCCTTGCCCGCGCAGCGCAGTAATCACCGTGCAAGACGTACGGCGCCGAAACCCGTGAGACGGAAACCTATTTGCGGAAGATGGCTAATCGTCCGCTTGTGGCCGGATGTAGGCATAAAATAATAGCAAGCCATCATCCGCGCCACTTGCCATCGACCATAGAAAAGAATCATCATTGTTGTTCAGCAATCAAGTAATGTATTCCATCTTGATCTGCGGACCATCTGGGAGCCAGGAATTTTGCCGGCACTATTTTCAGGAAATCAAATCGAAGAAGCGTGTGACTAGGCATACCCAGCCCAAATGTTGAGAGGCGGATGAGGCTTCTTTTATCTGTTCCAATTCAGGAGAAACAACATGGTCAGCAAAAACACGATTTGTCTCTGGTTCGACGGCGCGGCGCTGGACGCTGCGAAATTCTACGCCGAGACGTTCCCGGACAGCGCGGTGGGGGCAGTCCATCGCGCGCCTGGCGACTATCCTGCGGGTAAGGAGAACGACGTCCTGACGGTCGAGTTTACGGTGATGGGCATTCCTTGTCTTGGCCTGAACGGGGGGCCGGCGATCAAGCACAACGAGGCTTTCTCATTCCAGGTCGCGACCGACAACCAGGCCGAAACGGACCGCTTGTGGCACGCGATTGTCGGAAATGGCGGCCAGGAAAGCGCGTGCGGCTGGTGCAAGGACAAATGGGGATTGTCGTGGCAGATCACGCCACGCGTCCTGACGGCCGCGGTCACCGATCCTGATCGCGCTGCGGCCAAGCGGGCGTTCGATGCCATGATGGGGATGAGAAAGATAGACATCGCTGCGATTGAAGCGGCTCGGCGCGGTCAAGGCTCATAATACTGTCCTAATACGCGCATCGGACGTTCTCATTGAAGCAGAATTTCCACTTAAATGTTTGCCTGAATCTTCAACGCCGCTTCTGCCGGCGCCGCTCCCTCGTCTACTGGACCGATGGACGACGATTGCCTGGTGAGACCGGTGAGGCGGTCGCGCACGTCATGGCTCATCTCTTGGCCGCGATTGGCCGCGCGCCGGGTCACGGATAGCGGAATCTGCGCCACGAGCTGGCTGATCGGGGACGTGATGGGTACATGCATGTTATTAACAATCATCCCGGTACGCCGCATCTGAAACCGGGCCTTGGTACCGGCCGAGGCCTGCCTGTAGCGCCAATCGAAATAGTTCGACGTGCCGCTCAACTTGCCGGTTGCGATGCTCTTCCCGCCAATCGAAAGCTTGATGTCGTCCGGCAAGTCGGCAAGTCTTTCGAGATCGTCCACCAGCCTGTCGAGTGCGACATCGATCCGCGGATCGCTCATATCCATCGCCGACGGATCTGCCTCGGCGATGTCCAATCCGAGAGAAACCGGATCGCCATCCCGCGCCAGCGTTCCCAACAGCTTCGCCATGCTGGTCTTCTGGAACCGGGCGCGTTCGGCCGAAATGTATGGCGCCGTGACCGGAGCCGTTCCCTGCACAAACACGCGCGCGTCGTTCTGATCGTTGTACGTCTTGGGAACGTGGATGCCGTGGCTTATCTTGATTTCATTCTTGATGTTGAGGCCTAGGCTCACCGCAGCGCCGAAAGTATTGGCGACACCTGCCAGCGTGGCAGAACCGGCATTGGTTATGGAGTAGCGCTCGGCCTCGCCGGCAGTCAATCTCTTCGCCAATTCGGTCGCTTCTACCTGACCGCGGCCATCGCCGGTGAACAGCGCCTGTGCATCGCCATCCCTGATCGCTGCAAGAGCCCGGGCGGCCGATTGCAAACCGGCTTCCGCAGCGGGGCCTTCACCCTCGGAGAGCACGCTCTTGATGTTCGATTGCGCCAGCTCAAATGAGATCCAATCGCGCAGGCTGGCTTTGACGTCGGCGCGCAAGCCGGCATGAATCTCCGCCTGCACAAATGTGCGACGCTCAGGCCGGCCGGATGATGCCTGTCCGGTGCGGGCGGCGGATTTCAGCAATGCCGCCATTGTCTTGCCGCTCTTGCCGAGCAAGATACGGCCCATGCTGTCGAGGCGCATGCGATACGGTGTTTTCCAGGAGTCAGCGAGGGTCGAAGCCTTGAACTCGGCCTGGTGCGCTTGCGTAAAGGCCGCTTCCAGCTCCTGCATGGCATGCGGGTCAGCGGCGGCGGCTTCCATCTGCTGCCGGTAATCGGCATAGGCTGTCCAGTTCGCCAGCGGCTTGACGTCATGCTCTGTCGTGTCACGGCGCGCGATATCGTCTAACGCGGCGAGCAGCCTGGTCTTTGCCTGCGCGCGCACTTCCGGGCGGCGCCAGAGGCGTTTTTCCTTGATGTAAATTTGATAGGCTTGCGCTCTTTCCTTTTGCTGTCTGGCCGCATTGCCGCCGAGCAGATCGAGCGACTTCCCAAGCGCCACGATGGCGCGCTTCGCCTTGGACTCTCCATCTTTGCTCGGTCCGGAACTGAGCTGATAACCCACATACATCAATGCCACCGCCGTCACCGCTACGGCACTGAAGCCCCCCGTCACGGTGGCTGCAACAGCATGGGACAAGATACCCAGAACGGTCGACGTGACGGAAAACGCAGCACTTGCGCCACTGACGCCCAGGTAGCGCTTGTTACCCTCATATTCGATTTTGGCGCTTTCAGAAGCGGTTTTGTAGTCCGTCTTCAGCTCGTTGCGCAAGCAGAACCGCGCGTACTCGATGCCGAGTTTTCCTCCTGCGGCACGGACATCGTTTTCAGCTTGCAGACGTTCTGCGGGAGAGATGTCCACAACGGCAAGCCTTGATTTCGCGGCATCGAGCAGGATCTGTGCTTTTTCCATCCGCTGCACGCATTGCCGGATCTTCGGCAAACGCCATACGAGCGTTGCCGCCGCACCCAATACGTTGGGTCCGGTTTTGGCGCTCGGAGAGGCATCGGCTTTTCCCAATGGCATGATTTCCTCGGTGCCGGCGTTACGCATGCGCAACTCGGCGGAGTCGAACGAAAGCTTGGCAGTCACGGCCGTGAGAATCAATTGGACCGCCGACAGTGCGGTTTTTGCTGCCGGATGGGAGGAAGCGGCAATCTGCGCGATGCTGCTTACAGCGCCGCCCACCGTAGACGAAGACATGACCGGCTGCCGGTGCAGAGCACCGGTTCCGGTCGTCTTGAAACTATTGAGCACTTCGTCGGAATTCTCGATCCCTGCAGCTTTGAGGAAGGTCGCGATCATTTCCCGGTAGTAGTCGTCGTCTCCCGCTCCTTTGGGAAGAAGCCTCTGCCCTCGCCTTTCCTCGGGAATCGCGCCGGCATGGGCACGTTCGAAATTAAGCGCCATGAGCCTGGACAATTCCGGTATTGCCGGCGAGCCGGCCTGGCTGTTGCGCCACCCCTGGCAAATCTCCAGCGTGCTCTCCAGATTCCACTGTTCGACCCGGATGGGAGGCGTGAATGGGACTTTTTTGATATTGACCAATTGTGCAAATCGGTCTTTGACTGTGCCGCGAGAGAATTGCGGAGCAGCGGCGGCCAGCGTGCCCGACTGGCGCTCCAGCACCTCCGGCCGCGGCTTCACGCTGCCATTGCGGCGCGCGCCGGAACTGGTAGAGGGCTCGGTGCGTTGTTGATCCCGCCGGTCGTCCTGCTGCTCGGCAATGCTGGGCAAGGAGGCGACACTGCGTCGGGAAGAGCCTATCGGCGGTGCGCGCGATGCACTCGACGAAAGCTCTGCCTCACCGCGCCTTCGCGGATTGCTCAATTCAGCCTTCGACAGCCATGAGGCGACGATTTCCTCACTCGTCAGCGGCGCGGCCGACGAGTCCATGTCTGGCAAAGTGTGAAGATCGATCACGCCGGATCGTTCCTCAAGTTTAGCCTTGCCTTTCGAAGCAAGGGATTGCGCCAATGATTCTTCACTCCACCTCCCATCGTCGCTACGCACCACACTGTCGAGCAGCGCCGCCGAGGCGGACGCCGGCGGTTCACGAAAACTGCGTGACAAGGAAACGCCTGCATCCGTCTTGCGTGGGAGGTTGAGTTCCGATCTGGAACGCCTTACTCTAGACATATCGGAAAGCGTGGACAATTGCACCGACATTCCACTCGCCCGTCCGCGCTCCGTTGGCGGATTCTCCTGTGCGGCCGACGATGCAGTGGATGGCGGTTCCTGCGCGGAAGTTTGCGTTATGGCCGGAATTCCCCGGCCAACATTGGGGCGAATAGGCATGGCAGGCTCCAGGTGGTTTGCGGCATTAGGCTGGCATGCCAAGCATGAAAAACAAATGATTACCCGAGTTCCATTTTGTGCCTGGCTGGCCTCAAGCTCAAGAAATGCTACAGGTAAGCCAAAGGGCATTTACCAACGCTGCGAAATCCCATTGCATAAGACGAAGCAATTGGAGCTTGAATTGACCAGCGTCAAGACAAAGCGAACTCGATCACCGCCGCAATGGAAAAATCCGCGTCAATATGGCCGGAATGCCATCCTGGGTCTTGCATCGCGACCCCTGCTTGAATTCATATAGTTGCTGAGCCATTCATAATGCGCTTCAATTTCGACAAGCAGCTGACTGGCTTTTTCGCGTACCGCATTGTCTACGTCGCCATGGTTCGCCAGTCCATCCAGAATGGCCTCGGCAAGCGTGCCGTAAAATTGCAGCTGAGGCTGATTGCCGCAGATGCTCTCCCATTCTTCAAGAAAAATGGCGTCGAAAGTCAGGCTCTCTATAAATCGTGCAGCACTGGTTGTCTCATCCAGATTAAAAGAACGCAATATCTGCGCCAGCAATAAAGCATCGTCGTCTGAAATCTTTTCCACCATGTTGTCCACCTCGTCGGTCTGAAAACGCGAATAGTTGTAAAAGGTCATACAGATAGTTCGATGTATTCAAAGCCTGCTTAAGCAGCGCCAACTCAAGTATCGGAAATATTGAAAGTAGCTATTAACCACGGCAGCGGATGATTTCGATGATTTCCTGGCATCGAAAGCAGATCCAGCGTTTTGATTTTCTGCGCAAAACGTAGCTGCCCGCGCCTGCCACCACCTCTCCCTGGTGATTTGTGCAGAATTTCCTGCTTGTGATAACGGTTGCCGCTGACGCGCTCGCACTCATTGCTGGCGGAGAAATTTTTCGAAGAGTTGGGCTCATTAGTCGCTACCTCTGGCTACCTTCCGGATCTGCTTCAGTCCTATGTTCGATAGTGCATAGTGTCAAAGAAAATTCCAATCAGACCATCCTGAAATCCATGTAAGCATTTCCTTCAATAGTGCAAACAATTCCAGCGACCGGCCGTTGGAAATTGGATCAACAACAACAAGAATTCGCAGTTTTAGCACACTGCGGCGATCAGATTTTCATAGCAGGATTAGGGAAATTCTTACAGTCGACAGCAGTGAGCCTACAGAAATATCAAGATCCCCTGATACCCCCCATTCATCGCATTGCTTAGTCTTGCCGTATGCCCAGCGATTGAAAAACATACGTTGCATGCACATCCCTTACGTCCTCCACTGGCCCGGCAAGGCAGTGTCGACTGAGTTACCGCGTCTTTGAAGGAAGAACCATGCCGAATTGCCAACCAGAAAGTGCAAGCACACAATTCTGCGATTTCACCGCCATCCTCATTGGCTGCACTCGAATCGGTTTGCGTGATGCGTAAAACTTCCTTCATATCCGTCAAATACCTGGCTGAAAAAGAATTCCTGCGTTATGACCTCCTGATGCAGATCGCGGATGAAAAAACCATATCCCAATGGCGTCCATCCGATCTCAAACTCGCCTCCGTGGCATTGCTGGACATGACGATTTTCGCTGCTCGCGAGCCACTTCCTGCTAACTGCGTGTGTATCTGGATCTCTGAATCCCCTGCCTATCCAGGCCGTAAAGGCGACATGACTTTGCTACCCAATTTCGGCGTTTCGGATTTGATTAACGCATTGGATCGTGCTGCTTTGCGATTGCTAGACATGAAAGCAGCTAATGACAGCCCGGATATTGAATCGGAACCGCTTTCACAAAAAACCTACCGCATCTCGAAATGGGTCAGTCTCGAACACGGCTTTTCCACTCTCCGCTTTCAGAAAATCCTGGCAATAATGACAAAACAAGACATCAGCTGGGGCTGGCTGTTGACATATGGCGGCTTGACGGAACGTGACGCCATGCTGTTTCTTGGCGAATTGAGAAAGAAAAGCGCACTTGTAGAGAGAAATAAAATGTTCCTCGTCCACGACCGCATCGCACACGCATCGCGGCCGATCTCTCTTGAGCAACATGAAGGCGGCGTCGGATTGTTCGTCAAAAAAATCAATCAATGGCTAGGCCGGACTCGCTCACAAGAATTGGAGAAAACCTCATAGTGTGCATACTCCGGATTGTTCTGCTAGGGCCGATGGGAATCGGCAAGACCACCGCCATTCGCTCTCTGTGCGGCGATCTCATGGTCGATTGCGATGTCCCCAACATGGATCCGTCATCCTGCGCCAAAGAAAGCACCACCGTCGGCGCCGATTTCGGCGTGGTGGAGCTGGATGGCGGCGAGCAATTGCATATTTACGGCAGCCCCGGACAGGATCGCTTCGACTTCATGCGCGGCTGGCTGCTCTCCATGTCTATCGGCGTCATCGTGATGATCGACGCTAACCAGCCAGACGCGGTTCAGGTGGCGACCAGATATATCCGTACTGTACTTTCGGTATCCGAGAGCATGCCATGCATGCTGTTGCAGGCACGCCCAATCAGTGCCGAGGCGGCTGACCGGTTTACATCTGCAATCACCGACATACTAGGCATGCCGGTGCCGGTAATCGCTGCGGACGTACGGGAAAAATCGCAAATGCTCGACGCATTGGATATATTTTCTTCGTTGCTGGTAACAATATAAATTCAACTATCAAGAGACATGAAAGCCAAACTAGCTTCTGCATCAATCGCAGCCCACCACGTATTCAATCAAATCGGCATGTCCCAAAACGGCATTTCCACGATAGTCATGACCACCCTGGATGGCCAGGAAATCGCCATCCACGACCCGGGGCGGAAATTCAGCGCGGCGCGCCTGTCGGCAATGACCAGCTCCCTGGTCGCGATTGCGCGATCGGTAGGCAAGGAAGTGGATTTTCACGGATGCGATCGCCTGCTGCTTGAAACCCCGAACGGGAAAATCATCTTCCGGCCAGTCGGCATGCAATATCCCTATTTGCTTTGCATCGTTGTCAATCGGGACGCCATCCTGGGGCACACGCTGTGGACGGTCGACAAGATTGTCAGCAATTTCATCCAGCAGCTAGAGCTCAGCCAATAACGCCAAGCCGTTTCCAAGTTCACTTCATGCATCACCGGCGCTGGCCGGCCGACGGTGATGTTTCTGGTCCATTTAACGCCGCTATCAATATATGCAGGGGAAAAAATATGAGTAACATGAATGTTATCGTTGAAAAATTGTTGGCCATCGATGGTGCTTTGGCGGCAGCAATTGTCGATAGCAATAGCGGCATGATCCTGGGTTCCGGCGGTTCCGGCGTCGACCTGGAACTGGCAGCGGCCGGCAATACCGAGGTAGTGCGCGCCAAGACAAAAACCATGAAAAGCCTCGGCCTGAAAGACAACATCGAAGACATCCTGATTACCCTCGGCAAGCAGTATCACATCTTGCGCCCTATCGATAAACAAGACGGCCTGTTCATCTATGCCGTCCTGGACAAGAGCAAAGCCAATCTGGCGCTGGCCCGCCGCAAGGTACTGGATGCAGAGCAAGCGCTGGTGATGTGAGCACTGCCGCAGGCCAGATGAGAATTTCTCCTGGCTTGATTTGCCTCGGGACCTGAGCACGCCAGGCAGCCATCGATATCGATGGCTGCCTTATTTTTTTGTATTTTTAGTGCGTTTTCAATCTCCTGCCTTATCGCTTGGGAAAATAATCGAATCCCGCCACAGTCACCATCAGCGCGATCAATGTGAAACCGCGCACATGTTGATGCCGGATCGCGTTGTCATCGCAACTACACTTCATTGATTGCATAAGCACGGTCCTTGAAGAGATACGATTTTATTCGATGAAAAGATTGTGCTGAAGGCTCTACGGTCTTCGCTCGCATGAAGTTAAAAACGACAAAAACACTGTGGGAATTTCTTGAATTTATCGTAGGCATTTCCGACATTGATGTAAGCCAATACCTGCATGTGTGACCACTCCCAAAACTGTCATCACTCCGCGTCCCTATGGAAATCGAGCTTCTTCCCGTGACCGCGCGTTCCTCCGCAGGCCGGGATCACGGTTGCAACCGTTGAAAGAACCCGTCAGGCATCAAATCATGTATAGCAAAAATGGATATGGCCGCACTACAATCGATAGCGATCGGTTATTTCAGGTGCTCAGCAAGAGTAAGCCGAGCACTTGCGATACACCAGACTTCGCCGAAAAAAACTATCTAAATGACCTCTATGCGAAATGAGCCATCCATCAATTTGCCACTCAATGGGGAAGATTTTTTTAAAAGAATCTTCGAGCGGTCTGCAACTGCATCGATGATCGTCGGCCCGGACCAAACCTTCCTGGCGCTCAATGGCGCAATGTGCGCGTTCCTCGGACATGAAGCGGAAGAATTGATCGGCAAGCATTTCACTGACATCCTGCATCCTGATGACCGGCTTTCAATCCAGGACGCGTTTGATCGATTGATCCATGACACGGCCGACGGCTTATGCCTGGAATCGCGATATATTCGCAAAAACGGCCAAATCATCCAGAGAATGTTACGCATCTCGCCAGTGCGTGAGGAGTGCGGAGGACTCCTGTATTTTTTCTCTCAGCTTATCTGCATTAGCGAGCTGGCATCGCCAAAGAAGCCCTGGCTGGTCGATGCCTCCAGTCTCGCATCCTCCGATGAATTCGTCGGCGAACCAGATCTTGATATCCGCCCGCGGGATCTGGCGCTGGCCGAATTCACCCTGAATCAGCTCAATGACAGCCTGGTCCTGATCGATCAGCACGCCCGCTTTCACTATGTCAACGATGCAGCCTGCCGGGCGCTCAATTACAGTCGCTCCGAATTGCTGCGCATGGGTGTAGCCGATATCGATCCCGACTGGCCGGCGGCGCGCTGGCCTGAATGCTTTGATTACATCAGGATCCACGGCTCCAACAAGATCGAAACTCGCCATCAGGCCAAGGACGGGCGCACCTTCCCGGTGGAAGTCAGCGCCAGATATTTCGAATACCAAGGACGCAGTTACAACGTCGCGCTGGTGCGCGACATTACTGAACGCAAGCGCACAGAAGAGCTTTTGCACAAGCGGGAACAGGAGTTTCGCGCCCTGGTGGAAAACTCTCCCGACACCATTGTCCGTTACGACCGGGAATGCCGGCGCATGTACGTCAATCCCGCACTGACGCATATCACCGGTATTCCAGCACATGAAATGCTCGGTAAAACTCCTGTCGAATTTAAATTGAATTACAACGGGACAACGGAATATCAACACGCAATAAAACAAGTCCTGCAGAGCGGCGTGAAGCAGGAAACCGAGCTCTTCATGCACTCCCCGGACGGCAAAACCAGTTGCCTGCAATTCCAGTTGATGCCTGAACTGGATCCGAACGGGCAAGTTATCAGTGTATTGTCGCTGGGGCGGGACATCACCGCGCTCAAGGAAAGCGAGATGAGGCTGCGCACCCTGGTCGAGAATCTGCCCGATTTCATATCCCGCTTTGATTTGCAAGGCCGCCATACATACGTCAATCCGTCCGCGGCGAAGGCTTGCGGTCAGTCCGCTCAGTATTTCATCGGTAAAACGCTGCACGAGTTGCAGCTGGATCCGGATGAACAACTGGGAAAATACCTCAAGGAAACCATCCGGCTAGGCGCGCCCCATACGATAGAAAACAGACGGATGACGCCGGACGGGGAACGTCTTTTTGAAATACGTTTTATCCCCAAGAAGAACGGCTTCGGGTCGACCATCGGCGTGCTGGCGATCGGACGCGACATCACCGAACGCAAGCAAGCGGATGAATTATTGCGTAAGCGCGAGCAGGAATTCCGCACGCTTGCTGAAAATCTGCCAGATCTGGTGGTGCGCTACGACCGCAATTGCCGGCGCACCTACGTCAATCCGGCCTATGAACAGGAAACCGGCATTCCGGCAAGACAATCGATGAATAAAATGCCGGATGCAAAATGGCGGACCGGCATTTCGGGCGAAGAATTCAACGCGACGCTATGTAAAGTCATGGAAACCAGGATCCCTGCACAGATTTTTCTCAGAGGGGTCAAAGCGGAGCTGCAAACTGCCGATTATGCCTTCCACGTCGTCGCAGAATGCAATCCGGATGGCGAGGTAATCGGCGCGCTGGCGATCGGCAAGAACGTCACGGTCCTGAAAGAAACCCAGCGCCGTCTTGAAGAATCACAGCTGCTGCTGCGGCAACTGGCTGCGCACAACGAAACCGCAAGAGAAGATGAACGTCGGCACCTGTCGCGTGAAATTCACGACGAACTGGGACAGTGCCTGTCGGCTTTGCGCATGGGCATGTCGGTCCTTGAGCTCCAATACAACGAAGATCATGCCTCGTCGCAAGCAATAATTCAGCGCATGATAACGCTGGTCGATTCTACGATCCGGATAGTGCGCAACCTGGTGACGTGGTTACGCCCGACAGCGCTCGACATGGGGATTGTGCCCGCGCTGGAATGGCTGGTGGAGGAATTCAGCCGCGGACATCCCGGCATACGATGCATGTTGTACGTGGTTGAAGAGGATATCCATCTGGATGAAAAACGCGCTACCGAAATTTTCCGGATTACACAGGAATCGCTGACCAATATCAGCCGTCATGCAGACGCAACTGAAGTCCAGATCGCATTTAAGCGGAAAGAAAGCCATTACCTGCTGGAGGTACGCGATAATGGCAAGGGATTCAACTCGCTATTACAGAAAAAACAATCCTTCGGTCTGATTGGCGTCCGCGAACGCGTGCTGATGCTGGAAGGTGAAGTTGAGATTTCCAGCATGCCGGATCAAGGAACAATAATCAGGGTAAGCATTCCTGTCCACAAGAAATTGAGGGATTCATGATACGAGTATTGATCGCCGACGATCACGCGATAATGCGTGAAGGGCTGAAACAATTGTTCGCCCTAGGCAAAGAGGTGGAGGTTGCGGGAGAAGCCGTCAACGGCGGACAAGTGCTCGACGCCTTGCATGCGGGCGGCATAGACCTGGTGCTGCTCGACATGACCATGCCGGGCGTCAGCGGCGTCAACCTCATCCAGCGCATCCGCGCCCATGAATCCTATCCGCCGGTCCTGGTCCTCAGCATGCACAATGAGCTGCCGATTGCACGGCGGGCCCTGGCAGCGGGCGCCTCCGGCTACCTGACCAAGGATAACAAACCGGAAACATTGATGAACGCGATCCGCAAAGTGGTCGCGGGAGGACGTTTCATCGACCCTGAACTGGCGGAACAGATGGTATTCGAATCCGGCAGTTCCGATCAGAGTCCGCCCCATGAAATGTTGTCCGATCGGGAACTCCACATCCTGCGTCTGCTGGTGGGCGGCAAAAGCGTCAACCAGGTTGCCGAAGAGCTGTCGATCAGCAACAAGACGGTCAGCACCCACAAGGCGCGGCTGATGCAAAAGATGAACTTCCAGAATAACGCCGAGCTGGTGCGCTACGCGATTACCTACAATCTGATTGAATAATTGATTGCGTAATGTCGCGAACAATATCGATCTCCGCCCTCATTGATTCTGCGCCTCATCGGCTACGGGAATCGATACTTTGACCGTGGTGCCGACACCAGTCACGCTGAAGATGGCGACCTCGCCGCCGAGCATGGAGGTGCGTTCGCGAATGCCGATCAAGCCCAGCGATTTCTTTTTGCGCAGAGCAGTATCGAATCCCACGCCGTTATCGCGTACCTGCAGCACGTAATGCTCGTCTATTCTCTCCAGACTGATTTTCACCTGGCTAGCTTGCGCGTGGCGGCTGATATTGGTCAATGATTCCTGCGCGATACGGAAAATGGTAGTCGCCCGCTGATCGTCCAGGACAATGTTTTCTTCACATACATCCAGGCTGCATGGAACGCCGGTGTGCCCTGTAAATTCCTCGGTCAGCCACTCCAGCGCCGACACCACCCCCATGTCAAGCGCCGACGGCCGCAGCGAGGAGACGACGTTGCGCACTACCTTGATGGTGGCGTCCACCAGCGCTACCATACCTTCGATTTTTCCTTGCAGCGATGGATTTTTTCCACCGAACTCCAGCCCCACCACTGACACCCCCATGCGCAGCGCCGACAGGTGTTGTCCCAATTCGTCGTGAATTTCTCGTGTCAGGTGCTTGCGTTCTTCTTCGCGCGAAGCTTCCAGTTCATAGGCGCGCTCACGCGCCAGCTGTTCCTTGAGACGCTGACGGGAGATCAGCCAGCGGACGCGGTAGCGATGCAGCAAAAAAGGCAGCAGCACCAGCAGCAAGCCGCAGACAGCATAGAAAGTCCTGGTTGCCCACCATGGCGGCAGGATAACGACCTCGACTTCCACCGTCGGCGAATAAGCCTGCATGGCGGGATTATCGGCAGCTACCTGGAAGCGATAATGGCCGGCAGGCAAAGCCGCATAGCGTACTTCCGGCACGCTGGTCTTCGACCAGTCAGGCTCCAGGCCTTGCATCCGGTAACGATAATTGAGGGTTTCGCGGCTCTGGTATGACAGCGCGGCCAGCTTGAAATTCAGCGGGCTCGATGCCCATGGCAGGCGGACAGGCTGATCCGGGGAAAGGATCTTATCGTCGCGCACGACGCTCTCCACCAGCACATTCAACTGCAACGGCGCGAACAGGGAGTCCGGCCGCAAGATATGGGAGGCGCCGTTACTGGTTGCCACCCACATCGAACCGTCGCCATCCTCATAAAAAGAGTTCATGCTGGTATCGTTCCAGACCAGGCCGCTGTCCTGGTTGAAAAACCGCCATTGCCTGCGATTCCATACGCCGATTCCCGCACCCGTCGCGACCCATAACCAGCCGCGACTATCTTCAAACAGCGCTAGCACCGTTTGATCCTGCATCAACGACGGTGTGACGTCGCTGATGCCCTGCGTCTCGCCCTGTTCGGCAGCATGCCAGATCCCCCCGAGTTCCCCTCCCAGCCACAGTGTTCCATCATGGGCGCAAGCAAGGATATTAGATTGAAAGACCTGTGCTGCCGGCTTGAATCGCGGCTTGCGCCAACCTGCGCCGTCAAAACGCAACAACCCTTTATCTGTGAGAAACCACAGCACTCCCGTAGGGCTTTGGCATCCTTGGAATACATTGACGCTCTCAATCGACGGGAATGCCGTGACCTTGAGCGGAACTGGATTGGACTCGGGATGCCTGATGCGGTAAATGCCCCGCTCGGTGGCAATCCAGAGTTGCCCTGACAAATCGAAAAACAAGACGCGGATGCGTGGCAGTTTTGCGACCATGACGTCCGCTTCCGCGCCGCGGCCGCGCTGCACCAGAAAGCCCGACGGCGAGCCTGCCCAGATATTGCCGTTGGCGTCTTCAGCCATATTGCTCCACTGGTACGAACTGCCGCCATAGGTTGCCGGCACAACGGAAAAGTATCCGGTTTTCTGCAATATCGCGGAACCGGAACGGGTGCCGACATGCAGCAGATTTTCCCGGTCGCGCATGAAGGACAACACAACGCTGCTGGGCAAGCCTTGCCTGGGCGTCCAGTTCTCCCAATTCGGATAACCTATCCAATGAATCAGGCCATGTCCCAGCGAGCCAAGCCAGACGCCGCCATCGCGGTCAACCAGAGCAGAGTTGATGCCGCCGCCGACGCTCAGTCCGTTGGCCTCGCCAAAGGATTCCCAGTGCTTGCCATTCCATCGGATGACGCCTTGATCGTTTCTGCTGAATACCCGGCCGCCGGCATCCGTCATCAGGAAAGGAACCGCATTTGCCTTTTTCTGCTCAGCCTGCCGGGGGGAGCGATCCTGGAACACATGGCCGCCCGCCGGCAATACAAGTATGTGGTGCTCGCCGCGCACCCAGAGTGTCTGTTGCCTGTCATGCATAATCGCGCGCCAGCTTTCAGCGGGCAAACCACTCTCTTTCCCCAGTACTTCCAGTTTCCCTTGATGGTAATGGCACAACGCTCGCCCGCACCCCATCCACAGCTCTTCCCGCGGGCCGACATGAATGCTGAAAAGCGTGCGCATTTCAGGATGATGCGCCAGTTGCGCCGCGTCGAAAAATTCCTGCGCCTGCCAGGATTTCCCATGATCCGCCGTTTTCAGCAGCCACAATCGATCCTGGCTTATCGCCAGCAGGCGATCCGGCCCAAAGGCGGCAAAATTCTGTCCCTCATAAAAGCTGAACTTGGCATTCTGGAATTGCATCGGCACCATGCGCTGCCCCTGCCAGCGATACAAGCCTTCACTGGTGCCGGCCCACAATCGACCACTGCTATCGACATGCAGTGCCGTTATGTGCGGACTGAGGCTGGGGCCGGAGTTGGGGCCAGGAACGCCATGGCGCAACTCAAAGCGCTGAAAGCGCGCGCCATCGTAACGGAACAGGCCGTTTTGAGTGCCGATCCAGAGATAGCCTCCCGGCTCCTGCGCCAGCGCCGAAATGGCCATATTCCCCAGGCCATCCGTCTGACCGTAATAGCGCAACGGCAGTTGCTGGCAAAGTACCTGCAGCGGCATGCAAACCAGCCACAGCGGCACAATCAATCGATAACGCCAGCGCAAGATCAACGGCATTCCTGATCCAATCGCTATTATTTTTATAGTTGGATGAATGAGTTTCCTCAGAAAAAACACTTTAATTCATGCCAAGCCGATATCTACAGCTCCTGAGCGACAGCGATAGTCCCCGGTTTGCCTGGCCGGCAGCTTCTCATGCCAAGCCCTTCGAAGAAAGATCATTCGATTGCAAGAAACTCTTCAATTCAGCAATCGATAAATCGCAGGTTTCATGCATAGTGATCAAAAGGGAGGCGGCAACCGACACCCGGCCATGGCGAATCTTGCTGATGACCGGCGGCCGCACTTTAAGGCAGCGGGAAAGCGCGGCGTCGTTCTTGAGCCCGAGTTTGGCAGTGACCGCATCCAACAATCTGTTTGCGTTATTTATATATTCTTCTGTGCTGTCTTTACGTTTCATTTGCAACCTTCGAGTGTTGAGATAAAAGCCCGGCTATGTGAATCCTTGGAAGAATTCACATATTTCCAATTAGAAATTTTAATCAACATCAAAGACTTGAGTCATCGGGAAATCGTGATTTCTGTGTAGGCAAGAAAGAAGCTGGCATAAGAAATTCCTTACCCAAGCACGCATGCGCAATGTATCCGTTATCGACCTCGCGGCGCATTTTTACACGCATCGTCAGACCGTTGCTCCGCGCAAGATCATTCAACGGATACCCATCAATGAAAATAAGGTAATTCCTGTTTTTATGTAAGGATTTCCTTGTTTCTTGATTCGAGAAATCAATGGTTATTTTCGATATTTTTGCGGGTAGAATAATTTACGGAAAGAAACAACTTTTCTCGCAAGATGCTGCAGCCGGATGCCATCCTTGACGGGCCGACGAGAGTTCTGTCGGCCACCAAGGACTTGAATATGCCATCGGCATTTCCGCAGGATGGCCCCTGGTGCAGGGGCCATCCTGATACATCTTCTTATTCCAGCCATTCCAGGCCTGCAGTATCAAAATCCAATTCCTTTTACATGGAGCACGTATGTTGTTGAGCCCGATCAGATGTTTCACAATACTGGCTGTCGCTGGATTGGCCAATGCGCATGCCGCCGGCACGCCCGTCAGTACGCAATGGGGGCAAGTCTCCGAGCCTGCACTTCCCGCCACTGTCTGCAGCACGCTGGCAGCTACGCTGACACCGGTCAACGGTTCGGTCGATTCGCTGGACGGCGACCCGTCCCGCTCGCAGCCCGATACGTCGCTTATCCAGGATAAAATCAACGCTTGCCCGGCCGGGCAGGCGGTCAGGCTGGTTGCAGGTTCCGCAGGACAAACTGCATTCCTGAGTGGTCCATTAAATCTTAAGTCCGGCGTCACGCTATGGGTCGATACCGGCGTCACGCTTTTTGCCTCGCGCAACCCGAAGGACTACGACAACGGCGTCGGCACCTGTGGCACGGCCACTAAATCCAGCATCAAATCGTGCAAGCCGCTGATCCTGGCGGATAAGACGGCGCAAAGTGGCGTCGTAGGCGGCGGCATCATCGACGGCCGCGGCGGCAGCGTAGTGACCGGCGGGGCAAACGCCAACATGCGTACATGGTGGGATGTAGCCTGGCAGAACCGCACTTCCGGCCTGAACCAGCAGAATCCGCGCATACTGCAGATCCAGAACGGCAGTAACTTTACGCTGCATGGCATCACGCTGCAGAACTCCCCCAACTTCCATATCTGGGCCTATGGCGTGACAGGATTGACAGCCTGGGGCATCAAGATACTGACGCCGAGCCTGGCCTACAGCAGGGACGGCTATGCGTGCCCTGCCGGCACGACGCCGGATGCCGTCACGCCTGCCACCTGCTTCACGCCGGACACGGCTGTGAACACAGACGGTTTCGACACAGGCTACTCCAGCAAGGTGCTGCTCGCTTACTCCTACATCAGCGTGGGTGACGACCATGTGGCAATCAAGTCGAGCTCCGGCGCAGGAGCCCACAATCACACCTACGCGCATAACCACTTCTATTACGGACACGCGCTGTCCATCGGCAGCGAAACCAATGCAGGTGTGAGCGACATCGCGGTTACCGATCTGTCGATCGACGGCTTCAACAGCGGCACCAGCGGTGGTCTGCGCATCAAGTCGGACCAGTCGCGGGGGGGTGCAGTCGCAAACGTAAGCTATAGCCAGATCTGCGTGCGCAATGTCAGCCAGCCGCTCACCTTTGATCCGTTCTATAGCAACTCGAAAGGATCCTTGTACCCGAGCTTCACCAACATCGCGGTCCGGAAATTTCATGACCTGGGAAGCAGCAAGTATGCGGGAGGCAGGCTGACCTTTTCCGGATACGCTATCAATGGCCAGAACAATCCGCTGACGATAACACTGGACAATGTGGTCTTCGACGGTACACAGCCGACGTTTACCGCTGCCCACAACGGCGGACCGGTCACCCCCGCTGCCACCCACTTCACGCTAGGCCCGGGGCCGGTGAGTTTTGCATCGTCGATCATCACCTCCTCCGCCAACGGCGTGACCGTCAGCGGCACGCCGGGAAGCGGAAGCGCGCTGGATTGCAGCTCCGCATTCGTGCCATTCAAATCAGTCTTGCCAACGTCGCCGATCTGACGCTGAAAGGGCGCTCTGAAAACCCCCTCATTCCCGCGAGCGCGGAAGTGATGGGGGCGTCTTGACGTAATAGATTTTTTTCGAGACGCACTGAAGTCTCTCGCAAGAAAATGCCAAGGGGCAGCTGATGCTGCCCCTTCTCTTGGAATCTTACTTAACTGAAATAGGTTAACCGCGTTTCCAACCCCATTAAAAGCGGGTAGTGAACTGCAGGCCGAAGATACGCGGATTGGTGTCGTTGACGAAGCCTGTCAGGTTATTGAAATCGAGGCCGCCGATCAGCTGCACGCGATTAGTGATGTTACGGCCAAACAGCGCTAGTTCGTAACGCTCATGGTCCCACTTGTAACCGAGGCGCAGGCCGCCGGTCAGCAAAGGCTTGCCGACATATTCGGCGGAACGGTAGAGCGTGAAGTTGACTGCGCTGCGATATACCCAATCGGTGTAGGCGAAAAATTCACCATTCTTGTATGGCAATCCGTAACGCAAAGTGAAGTTGGCGACCCAGCGCGGCGCTTGCGGCAGAGGATTGCCGTCGATGCGCACCAAGGTGGCGCCGGCGGCATTCACGAAGGTCGGGTTCTGTATGGTACAGGCCGCACATGCGCCGACGGCAAGGTCCTTATCTTCGACCTTGGTGAAGTTATAGCTGCCGCCGAGCGTCATCAGCAAATTCTCCGTAAGGTAGGTTTCGAGGTCGAGTTCCGCTCCCCGTCCCACGCTCTTCTTGGCATTGAGAAGAATGGTCGAATTGGAGGTACCGCCAACGGCGCTCAGCTGCTGGTTCTTGACGTCGTAATTGTAGATGTCGAAGTTAAGGCGCGCGCGCCGGTCAAACAGGTCGGACTTGAATCCGACTTCATACGACGTGACCGTTTCCGGATTGGCGACCGACATCGGATTGAAGGACCCGGCCGGCTGGATGGTCGCGCCGCGGAAACCGGTGGCGATACGGGAATAGAGATTGCTTGTGTCGCTCAGTTTGTAGACACCGCTCAAGTCCCAGTTGATTTTCGAAACGCTGGTCGACGCACTCAGCCCGTTCGATTTGTCAAGGTCGGAGCTGCCGTCAGGCTTGTTGACGGCAGCCGTCTCCAGATCCTTCTTGTCGTGGGTATAGCGCAAGCCCGCGCGCAGGTCGATGCGATCGCTCAATGCATAGTTGAGCGAACCGAACACCGCCAAGGCATCGTTTTTCTGCTGCGACTTGACGTCGCCGGTCAGCACGCCATTGGCCAGAGAATTGTAGCTGTAGCTGTCGACATTGTATTTCTCGTCGAAGAAAAAAAGGCCGGTCTGCCAGCTTAGCTTCTGCTTGCGGTCCGACTCCAAACGGAATTCCTGAGTGAACTGATGATGGCCAGACGTACCGTCGGCAGATTCGACCGGAAAAGGAATCACGCCCGGACCGGACGGCGGTGCGAATACCGCGCCATAACCGCCATCGACGTCGCCGCGGCTGAACATGCGCACGGTCTCGTAGCCGGTGGTCGAATGCAAGGTGTAATCCCCCAGTTGCCATCGCAGGCGCAAGCTGCCGCCGTAATTATCGAGATGCTGGCCGTTCTGGCCATCCGTCGCGATATTGTTTTTGTCGAAGCCGGGAATCAGGTTATCCGTGCCCTTCTGAATGATATTTGCGCGGAACAGCGATGCGCTGCCGTTCATCGTGCGCTCATGCAGATTGGCCAGGGCGCTGAAATCGGCATTGGGCTTGTAGAGCAGCTGCAGCCTGGCCGCGTTGTCATTGTAGCCGCCATATTGATCGGTTTTTCCGGTATGGGAATTACCGATCCAGTCGTCGCGATGCTGGTCTAGCACGGAAATGCGCGCCGCCAGCTCGCCGTTGATGGGCAGGTTGACGGCGGCCTCCAGATTGGCCGTGTTATAGGTGGCATCGGAGACGCTGACATATCCCTCCTGCTTGAAAGACGGCTTGACCGAATCGAACTTGACCACGCCGGCCGGCGTGTTGCGCCCGAACAACGAGCCCTGCGGGCCGCGCAGCACTTCAATGCGATCCAGGTCGAACGCCGGAAAACCTTTAAGTACAGGGCTTTCAAGAACGATGTCGTCATACACCAGCGACACCGGTTGCGAAGCATTCTGATGGAAATCGACGTTGCCGTAGCCACGAATATAAAACCGCGGAAATGCTCTGCCGAGAGAGGATTCGACATTCAGGCTCGGCACCCGGCCAGCCAGCATCTGCATATCCTGACCGCCGGAATTGAGCACATTGAGCATGTCATCGCTGATGATCGACGCCGACACCGGGACATTCTTGATGTTTTCCTCGCGGCGCTCGGCGGTGACGGTCATCGACTGCAATTGTCCCGCAGCGGGCGCCTGATCGGGCGCTGCCGGATTGGCCTGGGCATAGACGTCGATGCCCGGTGCGAACAGCCCTGCCACCAGGCTGAATTTGACGGAAAAGCGCTTTGCTGCAAGTTCTCGCATGATTGCTCCAGTTTCAGATCAAGGTTGTCCGGCCACCGCAGCATCAAACGGCTCCCGCGGTGGTAGCAACCCGTTCACATGCAAATTTCGCGCCATAGAGGTACGCACCAGATGAATGCGTATAAAAATATCTTTTTATAAAAAATAAAATAACTTTATTCTATGGATGTGGATTACGTTATTTCACAATGCCTATTGGTACGTACCAATAATTGCGTAAAACACTATTTACGTAACGTGCTTCAACAGAAGATTTGGATGATGCACCATGAAACCTCATGCACCACGACGATGCATGCAGACTCGGGCCGGCATCTAGCCGCCAATCGGAATAAATACCTTGATTGTGGTGCCGACGTTGGGCACGCTGATGATGTCCGCATGGCCATCAAGCATGCTGGCCCGCTCGCGGATGCCGACCAGGCCGAATGACTTCTTTTTGCGCAAAGCAGGATCAAACCCCTTGCCGTTGTCGCACACCTCCAGCAGATAATGCTGGTCTTTTCTCTCCAGCCGGATCCCCACTTGGCTCGCTTCCGCATGCCGGCCGATATTGGTCAGGGATTCCTGCACAATGCGAAAAATGGTCGTCGCTCGTTTGTCATCCAGGGTGATTGTTTCCTCGCAGACGCGCAGCGTACATGGTATGCCGGTGTTTTCTGAAAATTCTTCCACCAGCCATTCCAGCGCCGACACGATCCCCATATCCAGCGCCCCAGGACGTAACGCGGAGACGATGTTGCGAACTACCCTGATGGTGCCGTCGACCAGCGATACCAGGCGCTGTATTTTTCCTTGCAGCGATGGATTTTTCTCTCCAAATTCCATGCCTACCACTGAAACCCCCATGCGCAGCGCCGACAGATATTGGCCTAGTTCATCATGAATTTCGCGCGTCAGGTGCTTGCGCTCCTCTTCTCGCGACTGTTCGAGTTCATAGGCGCGTTCACGCTCCAATTGCGCCTTCAGCTGCTGCCTGGCGCGCAGGCTGCGGGCACGATGGCGCTCTATCAAAAACAGCAGCAGAAGAAGAAAGACAGCACAGGCGACATAGATTGTCGTTGTCTTCCACCAGGGAGGGAGAATCACGATCCCGATCTCGGCCATCGGAGAAGACGTTTGCATGGCGACATTATCGGCGGCCACCTGGAGGCTATAGCGTCCAGGCGGTAAAGCCGGGTAACGGACTTCAGGGATGGCGGTCTTCGACCAGTCCCGCTCCAGCCCCTTCAATCGGTAACTAAATTGGACTGCCTCGCGATTCTGGTACGAAAGCACCGCCAGCTTGAAGTTGAGCGGACCGGTCGTCCATGGCAGCCTGATCGGCTTATCAGCGGCAAGCACCTGACCGTCACCGGTCACGCTTGCCACCTGCACTTCCAGGTGTACCGGAGCAAAAAGCGACTCAGGGTGCACAATATGGGAAGCGCCATTGCTGGTTCCCACCCAAATCGAACCATCGCTATCTTCATACAAAGCGTACTGATTGCTGTCGTTCCAGACCATGCCGCTTTCCTGGTTGAAAAATCGCCATTGCGCGCGATTCCAGACTGCGATTCCAGTATCGGTAGCTAGCCACAGCCAGCCGCGCCGGTCTTCAAGCAATGACAGCACTGCCTGGTTTAGCAACGGCAATGGCGTCGCGTCGCTTATCTCCAGCCTATCGTCCTGCTCTCTAGCACGCCAAATCCCGCCGCCGCCGGTGCCAAACCACAAGTCGCCATTGTCCGAGCAGACGATGGATTCCAACCTGGCAACAGGAGCTGCCGGACTCAGCCGGCGCTTGCGCCAGCCTCCACCGTCAAACCGCAGCACCCCTTTATTGGAGACAAACCAGAGCGCCCCGGATTTACTTTGACATCCATGAAAAAAACGAATGTCCGCACTCCCGGTGATTGACGTAAATTCTGTTACCTGCAACGGCACGGCGTTCGCATCGGCATGCTTGATGACATAGAGCCCACGCCGGGTACATATCCAGAGTTGCCCCGAACGGTCAAAGAACAATCTGACGATCATCGGCAGCTTGGCGACGACGGCGTCCCGCTTTGCTCCGGGGTCGCGGCGAACCAGGAATCCTGAAAGCGAGCTTGCCCAGATACGGCCCCGGCCATCCTGGACCAGGCTGTCCCATTGGTGGGACCGATCGCCATAGCGCCCCGGAAAAATGGAAAAGCGGCCGGTTTTCTGCAGCGTCGCAGATCCGGATGCCGTGCCGACATGGAGCAACCCTTCCTGGTCACGCAGAAAAGACCATACGACGTTGCTGGGCAAGCCCTGCGTCGACGTCCAATTCTCCCAGCTTGGATAACCCAGCCAATGAATCAAGCCAAGGCCGAAAGATCCTAGCCATACGCCATCGTCGCGGTCAACCAGGATCGAGTTGATTCCGCCGCCGATCGCCAAGCCATTCGATTCGGTAAAGGATTCCCAGCTATTGCCTTGCCACCGGATGATGCCGCTATCCTGCTGGCTTAGAATCCTGCCGCTGGCATCCGCTACAAGGAGCGGGACACGCCCCGCCTTTTTCTGTTGGTCCTGCGCCGGAGAACGATCCAGGAAGCTATTCGCGTCCGCCGGCAAGGCAAATACATGGCGCTCGCCACGCAGCCACAATGTCCCCTGCCGATCATGGAGCATGGCCACCCAGCGCTCGGCGGGCAAACCCTCCTTCCTTCCCAAGACAAGCAACTTGCCTTGATCATAATGACAGAGCGATTGGCTGCAACCGATCCACAAATCACCCTTCGGTCCGACATGGATACTACGCAGGGAATGCATTTCCGGATGCTGCGCAAGTTGCTCGGCGCTAAAAAACGGGTGTGCCTGCCATGTCGCTCCCTGGTCCGTCGATTTCAGCAGCCACAGCTGGTCCTGGCTCAGCGCCAGAAAACGATTCGATCCAAGGGAGGAAAAAACCTGTCCCTTGTCAAACGTGAGCCTTGTGTTTTGAAATTGGGTGAGAACGAAGCGTTGTCCCTGCAACTGATGCAAGCCGTTTGAAGTACCCGCCCATAAATGGCCATCCGCATCCACATGCAATGCGAAGATATTAGGGGCGGCAACGCCATCGCCCAGTTCAAAACGCTCGAAGCGCGCGCCGTCGTAGCGGAACAAGCCGTTTTCCGTGCCGATCCAGATATAGCCGCTTCTCTCCTGCGCAAGAGCGTTAACAGCCAGATTTCCCAAGCCATCCACTTGCTTGTAATAGCGTAAAGGCAGTTGCTGGCAGATTGCCAGCAACGGGAAGGAAAGCAGCCAGAGCAGCATGGTAATTCGAGGGCGGCAACGCAAGACCATTACAACTCCGGATTCCCTGCTATTTTAGGGTGGGCTGATATTTATTCCGTCCAAAGCATGGAAGCGGCCCATGCGATAACGGAAACGTCAAGCTAGGTTGCCGTGGCGAGTTGCTATCCCATCGGCTTATCCACCAGCAACGGCTGCATTGACGAGAATGGTCGTTCAAATTTCCTTTGATGCAAATCAGGATATTCCTGTTTTTGCGTAGGGATTTCCCTGGGCCTCATTGCGGACCGCGCCATGATCTCAGCCGGTCCTCTCAGCATTCGTCAGAACGGCTTCCGCGCGACGACAGTCGGAAACAGGCAACCGCGGTCATTGATGAACCGAATATCGGCAAAACCGGCGTCAACGAGTTGCGCCATGGTCTGTGCATGGGTACGAAACGCGCTCCATTTCGCCTCGATGATGCGCACAAACAGAAGCTGCTGAAGCGATAACGACTCCTGGTCGATTTCCGCCATATTCCAAGGAGATTCCGCCGACAGGCTGGGCGGCGGCGTCAGGAAGCTGGTGACCAGCGTGCCACCCGGTTTCAGAATGTCGAAGAATGAACGATACAGTGCCGTTACACGGTTATTGTCCGGTTCATAGATGTTGAGGCCGTTACTTGTCAGCACGTCGATCTCGCCTTGCAGGCTCGAGGTCCATGCGTCCTCGCAACGAAGCGACAGGCGGTCGGCCAACCCGCGTTCTCGCGCCAGTTCCAACGCGCCGTTCAAAGCATGTTGATCCAGATCTATGCCCACCAGCGTGATATCCGGCTGCTGGTCATAGTCGAGCAGCAGCAATTCTCCCATCAAGCCGCAGGGGATTGACGCCAGGACAAGCCCTGGCTTGAGCAAAGCTTGCAGTTGCTGCCGGAAAATTCCAAAACGTTCTCGGGTTGCCAGCACCGCCGGCAACTTCTCAAATATCCGGTACTCCATATCGGACACCGAGTCTGTTGACGCCTGTCCTTGACGGTAGGTCACCAATTGGTGCGTCCAGTAGGCGTTCAGGCCGCGATTCTCCAGCAAAAACCGGCCGAGTTCGCAAGCGGACAATTCATCAAGCAAGCGAATTTGCTGCTCAACCGTGACGCCGGGAAGGTCTCCCGCCAAGCTTAGCCTTGACCTGATGGAATCCAGCAGATCGCCGTAGCCATTCTGGGGATCAACGCCGTGAGAAATCAGCTGATAGCGGCTTGTGGCGCCGGCCACGGGTGCATTTGCATTCTTCATTCTTCCCTCATTGGACACGATTGCCACCGAAAAAAATTATAGAAGAGTACTGTCAACCCGCATTGCCGTTTCCACACAAGCCTTTGCTTCTTTCGCATCGCCAGGCTCCGCGAACGCCGGCGCCAGGGCGGTGAATTCAAGTGACTGGCTTAAGTCAGGTGTTGCCATTTGCCGGCATTGATTACCTCGCTTCATTCAGATAGTAAGTCTTGCGCCAATCCTTGCAATGCGCCGCATGCTCTGACAGGGTATTCATCAGATCAAGTGCCGATATCTGTCCAATAGGAATACGCCGCGCCAGCAGAACATGCCGGGTTTCGAAGTTAACCGTAAATACCGGCGTATTTACGCCATGCATCGTCAAATTCATTTCCAATAGCCGTTCCAGCACCTCGGCACGATTTTTTACCGGCAGCGCACCGAAATCGCAATACATGGCCAGGCCTTCTTCTTGCGCAGTGCTGCCATCGATCAAAGTGAAATTGACGCCATCGATGGTCAGATCGGCCGTCGTATAAAACAACTTCGGATTCTCGATTTTTGAGATCGCACATATTTCATCTATCAGTTTCCGATAATTTTCTGACGCCATATATTTCTCCAGTTCTTTTGTAGGAAGTTATCGACGGTTCCGGCTTCAACCGCGCTTTGGAATCAGCAGCGGCAGCGGAGACTCGCGGGTATCAGGCGCAACGTATTGCCCAGCCGTATCGTCGGAGATATTTAAAGCCCGATCAGGCTGCAGCCGTCCATTTTTCATTTGCTCCAGCTCTTTCTGCTTCCCCTCGGCTTTCTCGAACGCCGCCCTCGCCTTTGAGGCAGCGATTCCGTCCCGCGGCATAAAGGCCATTCCCTTGAAACCCAGCTTCAGCGCATCCAGGCAATAAGTGGAGAGCGATTTAATGCTGACACCGACATAGGGATACGCTCCCTGTGCCGTCGCTTCACGAATTTTGCGTCGCTCGTCCAGTTTATTGTTTTGATAAACGGTTTCCGATATGGACGATGTCGGTCCAGAGGCGACCTGCCCCCACAATTTACCCAGTGGCTTGGTTTTGGCGTTCGCAACCTGATATGCGGCAGCAACATTGACCAGTACCGCGCTCATGGTGACGCCCAAGGAGAGATATCGTTCCCAAAGGGGTTCATGGTAGGTATGGTCGTAGGTCTTTTTTTGCGCGCTGACCATGCCCAGCAAGGAATTGATCATCAATGACCCGTTTATGCCCGCGACCCCTAACTGGAATGCGCGCCAGGACGCCGCACCGTAAGTCGCCGAGACCTCATCCGGCAACCCGCTGCGTGTGTTGCCGGCCTTGACGAATCCCACCTTGAATTCCGGTGATAGTTCGAACAAATTCGTGTGTTCCGTGACTTGCATGCCATCATGGACGGTGCGTTTGTTGTCGTTGTAGTCAGAAACCTCTGTAAACCGTCCCTCGCGTACGTGCTGAGGATCATGGCGGGTTGATTCCCAGGCAGAGATAAGCGTATCGAATTTGCTCTTCGGGCCATCCGGCAAACCGCCGCAGGCCGTCTCGATCTTGTTGCTCAGTAGCTCCAGCTGCTCTTGCTCGGCATCGCTCAATGGCGGAAATTTGTTCGCCTGCGCCTGAAGGCTGGCGTACTTCTTGAAAACCCCCGCGTCGATCTTTAACCTGCCGGCGATGACTGCATGCAATTCGTCCGCACGTTCATAATTCCGAACAACCATCGCGGACGCCAACTCGATCTCGAGAGCTTGCACCTCGGCCTTCGCGGCGCCGCCCAAGGATTCGAAAGCGGCGCTCCTGATGTCGCTCACTGCTGCGAGCCGCGCCGGGTATTCAGCGCGGTCCTTAAGCGTCACGTGAGTCCGCCATTCGTTCGGTCCGTTGGCGCCCAAATTCAATGTGTCTGCAATCTGTTGTTCCAGTTCCCGGACCTGCCCCGTGAATATCTGATCCAGTGTCTTTACCCGTATTTGCAACGGGCTTCGCATGAGTTCCTTGAATTTGCCCGGATCATCCGCCGTCAGCATTTTCAGGTCGATCATCAGATTCTGCTTGTCTACCTCGTCGGATGGCGCGACCAGCCGCTGCAACACAAGTTGCGAGATGGACGTCGCTATCTGGATCCCGGCTGCGACGCGGGGATCCTTCGCAATATACCCGCCCCATCCAGCCAAAAGATTGCCGTAGAATTTCAGTGTCTGCAAACATGACTGCCGATGCAGCCCTTCGAAATAGACACGATTGAGCTGGCAGCGCGTGGTGTAATGATTGATGGCGTGATCAAGTGTCTTTGCGACTTCATCGACGGCGTGATTCGCCGCATCCCTGAGCGCTTGATTTTCCGGATCTGCGACGGAACGTGTTAGCAGTTCCTGCAGCCTGGGCGATTCATCCTGCACGTGTTGCAGCACCTGTTTCAATTCCGTTTCGATCTTGTCGAATGTCGGGGTATTCAATTCCGGAGCAATATCGGCCGCGTTTCGAAACGCCATATCCTGATAGGGTGTGACATGCAGCAAGGTATAGGTATTTACCAGGCTGCTGACCGTGGAAGCCGCCATCACGCTGCCGAAGTAGCCCACTGCCAGGTTCCGCGCAGGAACCGGCGCCTTGCCATGCGCCTTGAAGGTAAAAATTGTAGGCAGCAGGGATAGTATCGAGGCAGGAGCATTGCGCCAGGAATACGCTTTCCCGCCCTCCCTGAACCCTGCGTCCATCTCATGCTGGTCTAGATTCAGCATCGTGTGAAAGCACTGTTTTGCCTGAGTCCAGTCACCTGTTTTAAGCGCATGCGCCCGAGTTTCGACGAATGCCTGGACATGTTCCGGATTCAGTACAATCCGGTCTTCCTCGACAAAGGCCTTGCTATGCGCCATCAAGTCTCGATGCAGCTCGTGCTCGGTCGGCATATCGATCACGGCAGCATTCCCGGCTTCACCAAGCGGGTTTATGCGCGATGGCGCGTTTTCCACGGTGATTTCTTCATGGTGAATAGCGGTATGCGAACCGATTGAATGAGAACTTGAAGCGATATCCTGCATGTGCTGCGGCAGCACTTTTGCAGTGTGAATCGCGACAGGCGGCTTTAATCTGTTCGCAGGCAACCTCGGTCGTTGCGACGTCGTCGCGTTATCCGATTCCCCCATGCCTGAACTGCCGGCAACGTCTGTGGTCGAATTGCGCAATGGCGCCAGAACTCTCAACGCAGCGCTCGGCTCGCTCGATGAGCGTCGCACGGAACGGGGATCTGCTTCGTCAACTGCGCCAGATCGCTCATGTATTACCGCATCATCGGCAGCCGCCGATTTGCTCGTGGATGAAGGAATGTGCATAAGGGCTTTCGTTTTTTTTCGACGATTGCAGATTACCGGTTTGACATAATCTTTGTAATTGCGCCGCGAAACACCGTTCGTTCTTACGAAATTTTTCGCAAATCGCCGACGAACGGTTGAGATACCGTCGCTCCTTGCGTTATAGAGGCAACCGCCCGCTTGCCGTAATCATTCACACAACAATGAAGGAAATGCCTACCTGCAATTCAGGAAGGTCTGATTGAAATTGCATTCGAATCTGGCAATTATGCAAAAACAGTAAGTGTATTCAATACGCATTAATACGAATGGGAGTCGGCGCTTGAATAACCGGCGCAAAAAAAATTTGCACTGCATGCATCATCTTTCGCACGAAATGGTACTCACTGAGAGAAAACAACTTTGTTCCAGAACACGGCTTTCACAATAAACGGTCGTGGCGCGGGAAGAAAAGGAACAGATGTTCGATAGATCATCCAGCGTCCGATGCCGGTTTGCTTGCATCGGAAAATTTCAGAAATGCTCAATCACCCTTTCAGGGTGATTCCGATAGAGGATTAGGCATGCGATTTGCAATTTTGACTGACGATTCAGTTTTAGCGCAGAAACTGGCGAAATATTTCGAGAAGTATTCGATCACCATAGACGCTTACTGTACTGAGTTGCTGACACTGCGCGCGATGCGTACAATCACCTATGACCTGGTGCTGCTTGACGCCAAAAGCACCGTCGGACTGGCCAGCAGCTTGCTGTCATGGCGCAACTGCAACGCTGACTTTTATACCCCGGCGATCATATTGACCTCGCTCCTGACATGGAACGTGATGCAAGATTGGATCGAAGCCGGCGCGCACGACGTCGTAAGCCGCGCAGACGTTGATCAGATCGGGCTGAGGGTATGCGTTGCCCTGCGGCGCCTGGCGCACTGCACCCGCATCGACAGGATACAGATTGGCGACTATGTACTGAATCGCGGAAGCGACATGGTCGCCTGCGGCGGCATTGACGTCAGTCTCACTCCGCGCGAATTCTCTATCGCATGGCTGCTTTTCTCCAATCCGGGAAAATTCCTGAGCCGATCACAGATCACCACAAGCGTCTGGGGCAATTCCGAAGAGGTGGCAGCCCGCTCGCTGGAACAGCATATTTATAAGCTGCGCAAGAAATTGGGCCTATCGTCTACGGCTACCGGAGCCAGCTTGAAGACGGTGTACGCGCTAGGCTACAAACTTGAGATTTCACCGGACCTGCGGCAAACTGAACAATCCGTTCCAGGACAACTTCCGGCGCTGGTTCGGGCAGAGAGCGACGATAGCGATGCCTGTAACTCTCTGACAACCTGATCAGGTTGCATCAAATCCGCGCGCGATCCCGTATATTTATTCATTTCTCCCACAGTCGATAGTGTGCGACTGAATCGTTGCAGCTTATTCTGGCGCCCTTGGGAAAACCAGGTGGGCCCTTTATCCATAGCTGCCGATCCGCTGATTGACCTTGCCGAGCAGCGCTTGCGCGTCATTGAAGAGCGACATGCTCAGCTGGGCTTGCTTGATGATGCTTTCCAGATCTTGCGCAATCGCGCTAGCTTGCTTGAGTTGAGTTGCCAGTGCAAGAATCTGCTGCCGGGTTGCTGCGCCAGGGGCCGCTCTATCGCTATCGCGCAGATTCTTGATTTCACTGCGGGTTACCTGCATGAATTGCTGTATTTTCCCTAAATCATGCGGCGCAGATCGATTGTTCTCGATCAAGCCATGCAGCGATTGCAGATTGGTTGTCAGGCTGGCGCGTTTATCAAGCAGTGTCTGAAGATTGTTTTTTTTGCTGGTGAAAAACCCCAACTCAGGCATCGACAGCTTTTGCGCTACACCGCTATTCGTACGCCGGAACATGATTGGCGCATCCCGGTACTGCAAATGCAGTTGCTTGAATTTGGCTGGCGTACCGTCAAGAGGTATCGGAGGCGCTGGCCGCGACGGTGTTGCCAGCCCTTGAGCACGTGCCTGTTGCACCGACAGTTTCGGCACGGCGGCGCGGCGAGCCGGTGCGGCTGCCGCATGCGTGGGGCCTGGAGATTTTTTCAGTTCTTGCAAAAGCGTATGCAAATCGGCGACAGGCTCCGGTTTTGACTGAACCGGAGAGTGTTTCAACGCTTCAAACCGTGCAAACAATTCCGCCTGGGAGGGTACAGGGCCACCTTTCAATGCCTGAAACCGGGTAAGTATCTCGGGGTTCAGTCCGCTACTCTCGGCCAGCCCCGCCAGCCCGGCACGCCCGGCACCAGCATCAGGCCGAGCCGGCCGCGACTGAACGGCGACGGACTCCGGTTTTGACCGAACCGGCGGGCGTTTCAACGCTTCAAACCGTGCAAACAATTCTGCCTGGGGGGGTACAGGGCCGCCTTTCAATGCCTGAAACCGGGTAAGTATCTCGGGGCTCAGCCCACTACTCTCAGCCAGCCCGGCACGCCCAGCGCCAGCGTCAGGCCGAGCCGGCCGCGACTGAACGGAGCGGCCGGCGCGATAAATTGCATGCCTTGCGGTGCTCGTGCTGTCGCTTTTTTGTCCATTCACCCGCCTCGCCAGGACATCCAATAAGGAGTTACTTTTCCGAGCCGTTTTCTCGCCGGTAGGCAGAGCTTGCGGTTTTACGTGCTGCGCGACACCGGGTGACAGGAATCCGGGGAGACCGAATTTCGGAAGTTTCATGATGGGCACCTTGGAAATGTTTGATGCCATTGTAGAAGCTGTCCGGGCGCATCCGATCCGTTACGCGAAATTCCGGCATGGATAGCGAAGTTCTCGTTTGCCGGAAGTTACCGTTGCCGGATCAACTTCCAGACTGATGCTGGGCAGGGTTATTGCCGATAGAGATTCAGGCCGGCGCCCAGCGCCCAGGTCAAGCTCACGATCTTGCCCTTTTCTTGTGCGCCTGCCGGCGCCGGCAAACCATTTCATCATCCTGCACATCCTGGTTTGCAGGCAAGCGGCACTGAACGAAGACGCGGCTGGTTTACAGTTACAACCGCCTTCCAAAAACCTGACGAACCATGTCATCGGAATATCTATAGTTCCATCTGAGTTCAACGCCGGCGGGAATATCGCAGGTGGCAAAAAAAGCGCGGATCGAAAATTTTCCGCCGATATCCGACTCGACGTCAAAAGCAACCGGCTCGACATTGTAAGCGTCAGGCGATTGCCGGGCGCAACGGCCGGATTCGTCATATTCGAGCGAAGTGTTCATCATCGCCAGGATATTTTCGCCATCCAGGAACGAGACTGCAGCACCGCTGATCGACGAAATCGCAAACGAGTCGGAACGCAACATGAAATACATCGCGGGCGTCATCAGGCGGCCGCCGTAGACCCCGACGCACTCCCCTTTCTGCACCGGACGGACGGTGAAAACGCCTCTTTCGCCGAGCAGGCTCGATTCCCTCGGGTCCTGCAGGTCGCCGGCTTCGATGAGCCGGCATTGAAGCATCGAATGATAATGCTCCATTCTCGCCTGCGCAGTTGCCAGCGGGTCAATCAACGGCCAGACTGCATCGGCCGAAACGACTTCCCCCGAGGCGGTGGGCTGCGACTGCCATATTTTCCGGATCATCACAGGCCGGGATTCGGCGTCGCGGAAAGGATATCTGCCGTCCAGCTCGGGGGAATACGGCAGGCGCTCGATTGCGCAGTGTACTTGCAAACCATGGAATTCCTTGAGCAGCCAGTATGCCCCGTATCGGACCAGCAACCACATTTCGCAAGCTCTTTCAAGTTCGGCGTTGCCGCGGAAATTATCCATGATGTCGCAGCGGATGCTGTTCTCGTCGTCAGTCAATTCTCCTTCAACCTGGGCGCCCGCCTCCCAGCTGACGTCTACACCGGCAGCTTGCAGCGCCGCGCGCATTGCCGGCGTGAGTATCCCCTGAATTTCGCCGCGCAGAGCTGGCACCATTTCGAACAGAAACTCATGCTGTTCCGCCACGTTAGGAAATTCATCAACATCATTCAGGCGCAGATGGATGTATTCGCGCAATCTTCTGCATTCCGTCGCGATCCGTGATGCGCGCACGCTGTTTTCACTAATTGAAATTACAGCACTCATAACAATTCTCCTTGCCTCTTTTTGAACTACGGTTTCACGTTTAATTTTTGAGCGGCTGCACGGCGTTGATCCCCGGCAGCTGGCGGGATTTTGCCCCAGGCGGCGACGATGCGCTGGATACGCTGCGCATATGCGTCACGTTCCGGCAGCGTCTCCGAATGATAGGCGCCGACCGCCTTCCAGCTGTTGCCGTATTTGCTTACCATCCGTCGCAGATGCCAGGCCGCGATGTAAACATTCTGGCAAGGTTGCAGCAAGGTCTTCCTGTGAACGCCGTACTTGGCGAGTTCGGCAAGATGAACCGAGTTGATCTGCATGACGCCATAGTCGGTAGAGCCGTTCGCGTTGACATGAATCGCATCGGCTCTGTTATGGGATTCTTGCCAGGCAATTGCCCGCAGTATGGTCGGATTCACGTTTTGGTAAAGCGCCGCGTCGTCGAAACAATCAGCGCGCGCGACGTCAGTCGGCAGCAGCATCGACGCCAGACCGGACAAGACGATCCAGCCGATGCGGCAAGCAGCACAATTTTTTTTTGTTTTCACTATTGATCTACGCTGTCATGTACTTCGATGAAAACTGAAATGGAGACATAAAAAACAGGTGACACGTTCTTCGGCATCACGACACGGTCGATGTGCGGATTCCAAAGATTGACGCGATCGCGATCGCGCCCGGTCACCTGCCGGTCCAACTCAGATGGCGAACTTGCCATCGACGTTTTTACTTCTCAGCCGATCATTCAGCCTGTTTATCAGCCGATGGCCATGCTCAATCAGCAGCATGCGGTCATCGCCGCTACGGACTTTCGGCTGCTCTGATTCGAAGCGCGTCATATCGCCGAAGATCGAAGTAAATTCAACCTGGCGATACGGTCTCAAATGGATCCGGTCAAAACGCATCTGGATCCTCGGCCTTAAGATCCGCATTGACTTCTTTCGCTTGCGCTATCGATTTCTGCATGATAGAGATAGCGAAGTTAACTATCAAAGCATTCAGCTGGTCCTGATTCTGGGTATTGGAATCATCCTTTTTTTTATTTTTTTTGGAATTGTTCGTTTCGTCAGGTTTGTGCGTAGTGTCAGGTGCGTGCGTGGTAGGTGACGAATGATTATTTACGGAATGGTGGCCCATTTAAATCTCCAAGAGTTAGAAGGAACTCAACGATCGCAGATCGGCGCCGCGACCGGCATGCAAGCACGAATGCAGGGATTGCAAAACGAAATTGAAAATGCCGCCCGGCGCTGCCTGGATATTCGACATTTCTCTTAAGGAGAAAAAACCCGAACTTGCACACACACATGCACATGGCCGCATCATGCTTTTTGCTTTCCTCGCGCTGTCATATCGTCCGCCGGCGCAGCGGGATTGCCGCCTAGTGCAGTGAATTTATCCACCAAGGCTTGTTCCCACACCATGTAGGAAGAGGTTTGCGCAAAACCCTTGAGTTTGCCCAACAACTGGTCAACCGTGTTTTTCTCCGCCTTGCCGGCCGACAGGTGGCTGCTGCCGTCTGCCTTGGTCGCCAACTTGTATTGGCGGTCGTCGGCATAGGCGGCACGGTGAAACACATGCAATAGATTGCCGGCGCTGTGTCCCTCCCCGCTGACATTCATTTTAAGCGCCGTATGCTTGCCGTCCTGGTTGCGAATCGCGTAAAACCCGTCGTCCCCGACACCTATCATTACGGCCGGCTCTGCATGCAGCGACACTTTGTCGTAAGTCTTGTTTATGTCGATCCGGCTCTCCATGTCGATTTCATGTCCGGCCCCGTCCTTGATCCTGACCATGCTGATCGGCTTGCGCAACATGCTGGCGGCGGTCCAGGCAAGCAATTCGCCTGGCATGCCGTCGACGGCCGTCAGGGCCTGGTCGGAATGATCGGGAAAGGCCGCGGAAATATCGGCTGCCTGTTTGCGGACGGCAGCCTTTTGCTCCGCTTCACGGACGCCGGTTGGCGTTTCGTAGTAGCCGTTCA
Source organism: Collimonas rhizosphaerae (assembly GCF_038896935.1). Lineage (NCBI taxonomy): Bacteria > Pseudomonadati > Pseudomonadota > Betaproteobacteria > Burkholderiales > Oxalobacteraceae > Collimonas > Collimonas rhizosphaerae. Next base: position 46,436 of record NZ_JBANDC010000001.1, on the reverse strand, counting down.
GCAGACGGAAATGCTCATGGTGGATATTCTTGGTGGCGTCATCCAGATGCGCCACGATGGGATCGCCGCGCAAGATCGCGGCATGGATCGCGTCCTTGGTGGTGCGCGGCGAGAAATCCGATGTATATGGATGGCGCCAGCGTGCATGCTGGGTGCTCGGTGAAGAAGTTTCGAGAGGTTTGCCAAGAAAATAATTCTTGGTCGGTGCGACATAGATGGCCTGCCTGCTTTGGGCGTCGTAAGTGTGGAAATGCCCGGATTCGGGATGAACCATTGAGGCGCCATCATCGGCTTCGGTTAATTTTCCCTCAAGAAAATCGCAGTATTTTTTTTCCAGTTTCCCGGTATCGATACTGTCCATGTACACCACCTGGCCGATGTCTTTTTTCAGGTCCTCCGGTTCGCCAGGCTGGAGTTGTGGTTTGGGCGGCGATTTGTCGACATGCCGGATGCTGTACAGGGCGCCTGGCAAGACAATCACTTCGGCTTGTCCCAGATCGGATTCGGCGGAAATATTCAGGGCCGTTTGCTGGCGCATCACCAGGCGTTGATTTTGTGCTTTTGGCGCAGCGCCAAAACCAAGCGCTTGCCCGAATGCCGCTGCCAGCCGGCTCGACATCGAGGCCGACAATATTTCGGTCAGCGTGGCGACGTCGCCGGTCGCAACATGCCAATCAGGGGTATCTGCGGTTTTACGTTCTACGTAGGGAGCTTCGGTCACCACGGCACGCTGCACGATGGCGGGAAATTTCTTTGAATGCAATGCGCCCAGATTGATATGGATCGCCTCGATCGGGTCGAAATGCTCTTCCCCGCCCATGCGATGGCTCTCTGACGGCCCCTCGGTATTGCCCGGCTTGTTCATGATGTTGTAGACAAAGTCGATGCCCGGCACTACCGGCTGATGCTTGGCCTGCCCGGTGTTTTCCCAGCGCAGCGGATAATGAAAATATTGTGACTCGATGGTGTAGTCGCGTACCGCCTGCATGATGTTTTTCTGCAGCTCGCGGGACAAGTCCGGCTTGGACATGCGCATGGAATCAAGTCCTGGGCCTTTCAACATCGCTTCGTGAGTCGGCAGCGCATAGGCTTGCGCGTTCCAGCTCCAGGTGGTGAGCGTCTTGGGAATCTTTGCCGAGTCGCTCAGGCCGAACGGCGCTGCAGTGGCGCCCGCCGGATGCGCCTTGCCGTCGAAACTGACGTTAACCGGATAGGCGCTGTAACCCGGCGTATCCTTGGTTGCCTGTTGCATGTACAGCGTGTGGTCCTGGTCCAGCCTGGCCATGTAGGCTGCCGACTTCGGCGGCAATTGACTTCGATTGTTTTGCACCGGTTGCGCCGTTGGCATATTGCCGGGTCCTGGCTGGCTGCTGCTGGAAGCTCCCTGCGCGGTCAGGTTGGCGACCATCTCCGTCATCGTCTGTTCCAGCTGCCCCAGGTACTCCTGTTGCTGCTCCGGCGCCATCTGGTGAAACGCGATGGCGTCCTGCACCGCCATGATTTCGCCGTCTATCCGTCCTTTTGGCTTGAGCATGATGCGATTGCTCCACTGCTTGACCTGTTCCAGGCTGTCGGTAACGGAAAAAACAGCGTCGCGAATCTTCTTGATATCGCCAAAATGGGCTCCCATCCGGTCGCCGATGGCGGCGACGTCGTTGGCAAAGCCAAGCAGCACTGAAATGGCATTGTTGAAACCGCGTTCACGCTCAATCTGGCCGTCATAAGCGCCGGCATTGCGTCCCACGATGCCCAAGCCATTGAGCACCGTCGCCACGATGGGCAACACCAGCTTGTCCAGGCTGCGGGTTGCCAGGCGCGTCACGATAGCTTCGCGATAGTCGGCAACAACCGTATCCGGATTGAATTTCGTCGAATTGTAAGTATTGCCCAAAGAACGGAACGTCACGTCGTTGAAGAAGCGCACAATCGCCCGTGCACTGTGTGCGGCCGGATGGTTTTCCTCTTCGCCGATACGATTTTTCCATAGCTGGTCTATACCGGCATTGACCAGCGAGGCGGCCAGCAGTCCGGCGACGTCTGCCTTGCTGCCGCGGTTGAAGCCGAAGCCCTTCTGCACCAAGAGATTGCTGACCAGGCGGGTGAACTCTGGAATGGCAGGCACCAGCAAATCATTCAGCAGGACGGAGGCCTTGGTTTCGCGGTCCTTGGTTTGCGCCGGAACAAATTTGCCGACGAAAGAGAAAACATGGGTTAACGCTTCCTGCACCACCACCATCGACGTGATCGCACAAAACAACACTTCGGGGCTGACGCTTTGTCCGCCAGCCGCGCTGAAACCGTGCGAACCGCCTGCGATGGCGCCGTTCGGCGCGTGCTTGTAGAATTTCAGCGCATCGTTGAGCCCGACCACGACGGCGGCGGTGACAAAGGATTTGGTCGCCAGGTTCAAGGTATAAGTGACTGCTCCCCTGCCGCCGGCCAGCGTCGGCGCCATGGTTGCCGCTCCTAGCATCAACTTGGCCAACGATTGCCCATGTCCCGCCAGCACCTCGGTGGCAGAGGTCGCAGCGTCGGCGACGGTGTCGCCGGTAAACCGCCTGATGCCGCCCGCGGCAGACGCCAATGCGGCGGCAGGAGGGCCTTTCAGCAAAGGCCCGGCCTTGAGCTTGTCGCCGGTCGACAGGATCAATTCCGAATCGGGAAAACCATCCTTGCTGCCGGTCTTGCCGGTATCGCGGCCTTGATACGAATAGACGTCGACATCGACTCGTGCATGAACCGTCTCATCCGCGCCAAACGCCCTGCCGGAGGCATGGCCTGACAGCGCCGGCTGCGGGTTGATGAGCGACATCTTAATGCCGTTGTCGCCAAGCACAAGCCGATGCACGGCCTCATCTTCGGTGGTGATATGCAGCGTGACATCCGCGCGCGGCGCGGGGCCGCGTTCCAGATCGGCCCAGCTGCGCAGCTTGGCGCCCTTGACACCCATTTCCTGCCCGGCCGGCCCCATCACTTCGATGCTTTTGATACCTTGGATGTCGGCCAGCACCGCGCCATCCATATTGACCGAAGTCGGATGGCCTGCTTCGTTCTTGCCGGGTATTACCTGCATTTCTTTCTTGAAGATCAGCAAATGGTTTTCAATCTTGTTGTGGTCCATATAGATGGGGAAAAACCCGTCCCCATCGCGCGTCCCGACGCCGTGCGGCATGGCATGCTCGGCATTGGCCCAGGTGCTTCTGCGCGGCAGCGGCGAAGGATTCGGCGGCAGCAGCATGAACTTGCCGTCGGATTCCTTGGCGTCCCTGCGAGCCGACAGCGGCGAACGCTCGGACAAAACCATGATTGCGCTGCGCAAGGGTGTTTCCATTTCAGTGGCCGCAGCCTTTGCTTTTCCCTTGTCCTTGACCGCGGCGCCCGGCGCTGCGTTGATTTCTTCCAGCGCGAGATCCAGCTCTTCCAGTTTCACAGGCCGGCCGCCATAGCCCACTACGAATAAACGCCGCTCGGTCCCGGTATTGCTGACGCGCACAGTGTCAGCCACCACTTTCAGCCTTTCCATCACGGTGAACCTGCCATCCCTTGCCGGAATCATCAGCACGCCGGCGGCGTCATTGAGACTGCGCAAATCCCGTCCGGCAGAGGCCGATGGCGAGAACACCGCCTGATGCTTGCGCATGAATTGATCAAACTGGGTCTGCGTGACGCCGTGATCGTTTTTCTCCTGATCCAGTGCGGTCGGCGCTACATCCAGGACAGCGGCAGCCGTAGCAGGAGCGGCAGCAGACCTGGTGAAGATGGCGCCGGCGAAATTGGCGATCGCATGGTAAGCGGCGTCAAGCGTCTGGCCACCCTGCGCGACTGCGTTCCAGCCGCCGTTGGAAAGCGCCCTCAGGTGGTTGCGCGGCGCAAAGGAAGAGATTGCCGTAACACCTCGCTGGAGATAGCTGGGCGGCAAACCGGTTGCGCTCGCCGCTGATTCGGATGAACGCTCACGGCTCCTGCTGGCCCCGCTCCCGGATTGCGCATCGGCATGGCTGGGGGTAGTAGCTTCGACAAGCAAAGGCGCTGGGGAACGGATGGGATCGATGGTCATGAGTAAAGTGAAGACGTGGCTTTTGGTCACGACCCCAGACATAGTTAATCGGATTGAGGAACTCTAGCTTTACGCGCCGCGCACGCACGATGATCGCAACGAAGGCAGTTATCTGTCAGCGAAACTACATGCTGCCGGTGAGCGTCTTGTCCGCTCCGTCCGGGCGCTGAGCGCTGCGCCATGGACGATGGACGACGAATTCAACTACGCTAAAGGAAATTGAGCGGCAGTGCGTTGTCCATCAACCGTAGCGACACTTTGCACTCGCAATCCATAGTTGAGGCCAATATTTGTTGCCTCCTTGCCCTTTTCCCGGACGATCAGCATTAGCGGGCGCCACGTGGCCGGTTGCTGCAAGACGGCGTCAGCCAGTTTTACCTTTTCATTCACCCGGCTCGCATCGCCAAGAGTTTCAGCCAGTCCGCCGACCAGCCGAGCGCCATCGATGCGTGCAGATGCCTGCGGCCGCATTGAGTAATTGACGTTGAACTGGCAATACTTTCCCTCTTTTTCCAAGGCCACGATATCCTTTTCAAACTGGGCGAGCAGCCGCTGGGCCTCGGCACGATTCTCCGGCGTGTCCTTGGTTCCACTCACTTCCGGCATCGTCTCCAAGGCACGAGCGCACCACTGGTCACGGTTTGCAGAAATTTCGGCCAGCATTTCCTTGGCGCCGAAGTAGTGCCGATCGAGGTCGCCATCCTGCTTGTCATTGATGCGGAACGGCGACAATCCATGTTTCTGCAGGTGCTGGGCAAACTCCCTTTCAAACGAAAAATCAATGGGTACGCTGCCGCCACCCAATGTGCCGTCCTTATCGTGCTTATCGTGCGATAGGGGAAGGGCTCTTGCATTGCGCGGTAGCGGCAACTGCACGTCCAGTGAAGCCGCGGCGGTTTGCTTGCCTGTGCTTGACTTGTCGGACACCACATATACCGCTGCCTTGTCTTCCGTCCGGTATTCAAACGCCCTTTGTGCTTTCGCCTTGCCGGTCAATATCGCGCCCAGGCCAAATTCAGCCTTACGGCTGTCCGGTTTGGTTTGCAGCCGGAGTCCGGCACTTCCTCTGGCCTCTACCTGGGTAGCGACAGATCCTGCTTCAAATCCGGTAACTACCGCGTCAGGCAGCCGGGAAAGGATGGCCTCCATCGGCCCAGAGAAACCTGTGTCGCCTGCGTCGCTATTCGTGGGTTTCAGGTCCTTCCACAACACAGTGGATTCCCATGCCTTCAGCATATTCCGGCGCTGCACCTCATCCTGTCCCCGCGCACGCAGAAAACGTACAACAGTGCCATTCATCTTCATACGCTCGTGAGTCGCGGGAATCGTCGCCGTTCCCCCGCCGTAGAGGTGCTTGCCATGCGTCTTGCCGACTGTAACACCCACGCTGCCTTCCGTGGTTTTGCTCTTGCTCTCCCCCACCATCATCTCGAATCCAAGAATAGGCTGGAAGAATTGAACAAACGCTTCCTGTTTCTCAGAATAGCCGGCGGTTAGCATAGGGCCGACAATATTGGGCGATATATAAGGCAGAAAAGGCAGGCCTAGTCCCAGCGCCCCGCCGTTCGATGTCTTTAATTTATTGCGCAGCCCCCATTCCGCGAACATCGGCCTGTAAAACTCGACCAGGTCCTGGTTATCGTCGAGGCGCAATTTCTGGCCTTGACCGTAACGCGAAATATGTGAGAGGCGGAAATTATCCTGAACCTCTGATGTGTCCAAACCAAGTCCGACAACGATGGAATCAATCTGTTGCGGGCTCAAGTGCTCGGCATGCCTTTGCAGAATTTGCTCTGACACATCGCGCAAGACAGACTCCGCGCTCACTCCGATATTGGCTTTACGGCCCAAGGGAAAGGATCTGCTGCTGCGTGCCATGGCATTGGCTTCGGCGGCATATTCCTCGAATGGTTCAGGTAGAGCTTGCTTCTTCGCGCTTGCGCCGGCGGCGGGTGTCGGCAGCGCTTGATTGAAGCGCTTTCTGATCGCGTCGAAATCCGCCGGCGTCAACGCGCGCAGCTCGGTGAAGTTTTCCCTTATGTGATCGCACAAAACCGTCACCGCCAGACAATGCATCTGTTCATCGCTGTTGAGAGCGCTCATCGGCAAGCCTTTGGCAGTTTCGCCTAATGACGAAGCTGCCGCCGAGATCGCCGCGGCGACCTTGCTCGCATGAGTCGTGATGCCGAAACGCTCGCCCATTGCTGCCGTGTTTGCCAGAGCGTGAGATGTAAACGGTGTTTTTGCGCGGGACGGGGCGAGTCCCCGCAACAAGCCTTCGCCATAGCGGCCCAGCCTGCGTTGCATCCATTCTTCGCCGACTTTGCGCAACTCCTTGTCGCGAGCACCGTAAGGCGAGCCAGGCTCATTGGTGACGTAGCCGTTTCGAACTGCATTGTAAGCGCCTAGCTGGCGCTCGCCGAACCGCTCAGACAAATGCTGGTCCAGGTCGGCGCCGGGATCCAGCTGCAATCTTTCCGCAGCTACCAGTTTGGCGTCGTTCAGCCACGCCTTGACCGGCGCCGATTTTGACTGGGAGATTGCCATGTCGGATTGCCAATACACCCGCAACGCAACCAGCTGTTTGCTGGCAAGGACTTCACCAGCGTTATTGCCTAGCGATTGCAATACTTCGATCCCGCGCGGCATGGCGGCCATCAGGTGGAATAAGGCCTTGATGTCGGCCGGGGTTTGCCCCGACGATGAACTGGACGCTCCTGCGCTATCTTCTCGCATGACCATGGACAAGGTCGGGCGTGCCCTCAATTCCCGCAACAGCACGGTGGCGCGTTGGGCGTCACCGCCGCTCACTATCGCCAAGGCATACGAAAGGCTTTCGGCAATATCCGTCTTCGGCAGCGCGTCGGCTGCCGGATTCGTCGGCATCGCATTCGTTGCGCTATTCAACTCCCGGCTTAAAGCCCGAAGCGATTCCGAGGCTCCGAAGCCTGGCGGATGCAGCAGCATTGTGACGACTGACTCTGCGCTCAGATCATCCGATATTGCATGGATTTTCTGGTTCTCGGTGGTCGTGACGCCAAGCCGTTCCCCAACAACAGCCTTAGCTGACGCCAGCGCTTCCTGTGCTTTGTCAGCCCCCTGGATGCCAGTCTGTGCAGTGTGAAGGCCGCGCATCACCACATCCAGTTGTCCAAGAACCCGTTCAGCCTCGCCAACCATGTGCTCAACACGCTCTTCCGCGGAGGTGGCAAGCGCTCCGATTTCTGCAATCAAGCCGTTAAGGGTCTCTTCCAGCTGCCCGAAATGGGTGCACTCGGCCTGGATAGAACTCAGCTCATCGACATTGACCTCGGCATTCGCCTCAGGCTGCCCCGCAATGGCCGTCAAACGTTGTTGCAAAGCGTTTTTGTGTCCAACCACCAAGCTTAGGTCGTTCTTGAGGGAGGCGTGGGTATGCTGTTGCACGGTACATTCGGTTTGCACCAATTGCAGGTTTTCACATATCTGCTGATGAGCCTCTACCAGCGCTCCAAGCGCGGGTTCCAGGCTGGCCTTGTCCGTCTCGCATTGCCTAAGAAGTTCCTGAGAAATATCGCTTAGCCTGCTCAGCTCCGCCTGGGTAAAGTCCAGGTGCTTGACAGCGATGTCTGACGCCAGCACGGCTCCGGCTATGTCATTTACTTCACTCGGCGTCACCAGTGCATGCAGGCGCGAGGCTGCATGCAGCATTCTTTTTTCAGCTTGCAAGCTTGCGCCTGCTGCAATTTGCTCTCTCTGCAGCAACGGCGCCAAGCGTCTGCTGTGGGATGATTGTTGCAATCGGCATTGCTGAAGCTGCGCTTCCAGGCGCTCGGCTTCATGTCTCAGGCTTACCGCCTCCAGCCGTTGCGGGGAAAAGCTTGGCGCATGCTGCGCGGCCGATACCCGGTTCTGGATGTTGTCTATGTCCTGCCCTGCTTTTTCACTCAAAGGAGTCAGCATGGCAATCTTCTCTTCGAGCGCTTCACGCTGCGCCGTCAATTGCTGATGCTCATTTGCCAGCGTTTGCCAATCCTGGCGTGCCTCTTGGTATTCCTGCCCAAGTCCCTGCAAGTTCTGGACTAAACGGGTTTTGATGGATTCGGCTTCCGCAGTCGTCAACACATTTGACGATTTGGATTGCTTCAGGGGCTTTGCCTGGAGCGTCTGCATTTTCGGCACTGCATGCGGCTGGAGTACAGGGAAGCATTCGACCAGTTTTTCCCAGGCGGTAGTCGGGCCACCTGGCCTATCCGACAGACTGCGGGATGGTTGCGCCAGGCGTTTCTGCAAGGACTTCGCTTGCTGGGCAATGTCATCAAACTTGCTTGGAATATCCTGAGGTACAGGTGAAGAAGTTTGCTCGGATTTCTTATTAAGGTGAGTTCTGGACGGGCGTTCGAATGCCACAGAGGTGCCAGGTAAAGGGCCGCCAACGCCAACCGGCCGCTCCATGATTGTCTTGACCCCCGCACGATAACCGCTACGGATGCTTTTTAGCGGCGCGAAGAAAGAATCCGATGATTTTCTCCTGGTGCTGGAGTTTCTCTCGCTCGCTGCTTTATCCGGCGAGGCGGGAGATTCGGCCGTTGTGGATATTGATTTCCGTGTAATAAAAGTGAATCCAGGCATCCCCCCTCCGATGTATGAAACTCATGAGCCCGCGCAGCGCTCCTCTCCAACTCCTTCTGGAAAACATACCTTCGTGTAGTCGACCTATCTTCTGATGAGCGAAAAATATGCTCAGCGCGCGAAGCAATTGGCATGCGCTGAAAGAGTCATCTGGGGTCAGAGTCAACTCTCGCAGTGCTTCTTCGCGAAACTTGACTCTAACCTCACATGACGGATTCGGAGAAAGACAGGCCGCACTACGCGGTTTTTTTTGACGATGAGGCAGGTACTCCGTGGCCCGCTAAGTGGGGTCAGAGTGAAGTTTCTGCAAAAGGCGCGCAGAAAGTTCACTCTGACCCCAGTTAGTTGCGATTGTTAAGCCCAAACCGGGCAAGGAGATTGACATGGGAAGGCTTCGTATCCCGCAATAAAGATTCGGCAGAATTGAGGCCGCGGGAAGAAAACGGAGTGAATATCTGCCGTGCGAGGTTGTTGGAAAGCCGGAAAGCTCTCCGAAATCCTGGAGCGATAGCCAGGTTGGCTTGGCAACCGAGACATAACGTAACCAGAGGATAATCATGCACGCAAATCACATCAATGCTCTTTTCGCGACGCTGTCGGGCGATATTTTGAAGGTATCCAAGCCCGGCGCCGGCGCGATCGAAATCCCGATCAACGACTGCGCGATTCATACCAAATTGAGCGGCGTCCATCTGCACGGCGGACCGTATTTCCAGATCGGGCCGCTGACCTGCGACGAACTGACGATGCTGCGTCATTTAGGCGTCAGGGAACCCAACCTGGAACTGATCGACATTGTTCGTCATTGAAGGAATGCCCCGTGCATCGCCTTGTTTTGCACGGGGCTTATTTAAAACTTGTTTAGAACTCATTTCATAAGTTTTCGCGAATGCGAACGCGGCTATTCGAGAGCATTACCTCGGAAGTCCCGGAACAGCATCGCGTGCAGCCTGGTCGATCCGCTCCCACAGACGTTCAAGGCCCCGTGCTGCGTCAGGCTCCGGAACCCGGCCATTACGCATTTTCGTGAACAGCGCACGCTGAAATTGGTATTCTGTCCGGCAATCTTCGCACTCTCGCAAATGCATTTCGACCATGCTGCGCTCCTCAGCGGATGCGCGTCCGTTGATTACCCAAGGCAATAGCTCCAGCACTTTCCCGTGACAAGCATTGACATCGGTCGAATCGCTCAATGTTTCTTCTCCAAAAGACCTCCCAGTTTTGGCAAGGTGCCGCGCAGCGTGACGCGAGCGCGAAACATCCTTGCTTTTATTGTGCTGACGGGACACTCCATGATCTCGGCGATTTCTTCCAGCGAGTACCCCATCCAGTACGCCAGCTCCAACGTCAGCCGCTGATCGATCGGCAACAGTACCAGCCCTTTGGCGACCCAGTCGAGCACTTCGTGGTCGTCGAAAGGACAGGTGACCGACAAATCGCCGCCTGGCGCTGAATTTTCCCACAGGGCCTGCCTCGTCCCGCGCAACGACTTGAGCGCAGTGCGGTAAGCGATTCCCATGATCCAGGTCGACACTAGCGCCTCCCCGCGAAATTCACGGGCTTTTTGCCAGACGACCAGGAATGTGTCGTTAATGGCCTCCTCAATCGCCTCTTCACAATATGTCACCCGCCCGAGGAAACGACTTAACCTGCGGTGATACTTCAGGTACAGGGCCGATAGGGATTGCCGGTCCCCGGCAGCGATGCAGCGAAGGGAGCCAACGTCGTCATTATCTGCTTGCTCCGGCTGGCGCGTCAAATTATTAGAGATTAGTGTCATGGCCATCGAATGTAGTTAGACTGGATTACGGATATGAGAAAAAAACCCGGCTCTCTCAAAGAATGTTTCGGCCCTTTGGTAAGATCAGATCAGCGATCCGACATCAGCGATCCGATAAATGGCTACGATCAGTCCGGGACGCCGGCTGCGACCAACTGCATGGGCGACCGGGCCCATGTTGGCGAACTTCTTAATGGCGGATGATCGAAGGAAAAGTTCGGCGCCGGAACTGACGGCAGTTTTGTCGCTCTTACCGTCATTGATTTGATTTTTATTTTGGTAAAAACGCTGCACCGTGTCGCCCGCTACGAGCGACATCCCCAAGTGCAGACTGGTGGCAATGAACGCCGGATTTCAATGCGAAGGATCGGTAATTCTCAACAACAGTTCTTTCAGTTGATCGTTCAAGCGGTCCGAGCATTCGCGCAGGAAATTATAAAAAAGCAATCCGAACAGCGCTATCGATATCCCCAAGGCGGTCGCGTAAAGCGCAGTACCGATCCCCTTGGATACGCCGGATGGATCCGAAATGCCGGATGAAGCCAACACCGCAAACGTATCGATGATCCCGAGGATAGTGCCGACCAGTCCCAGCAGCGGCGCTGCAGTCACAATCGTATCCAATATCCATAAGCGGGCGATTACACGCGATCTGCTGGACAGATAAATGGCTTCCGAAAGATCTTCCACACGCGCTGGGGCAAGCTTCGCGTCGCGCGACTGCAGTGCTTCACGCAGCAGCTGCACAGGAGTCGATTTACGCTCCAGAAACGCAGCCGGGATCCGCGTTGCATCGTTGGCAGTGCCGGCCATAAGACGCAGGATGGCGCTGGCGTCGCGTCTGCCGGTCATGTAAAAAATTTGCCGTTCAATGATGACGAATACGGCAAGCGCAGCGGCTCCGTACATCGCATAAAACGTCAGATTATGAAATAGTTCAATGTAGTTCATATGGGTACCTGGTCGAGATGATATGCCGCATTGGGTGCGGCGCCTGGTTGAAGCAAGATTGCATTCCTGGATTAAAAGTCCGTGCTTAAAGATATTTGCAAGGTGCGTGGCGCGCCGACATAAAACGACGGTGAAGTCGCGTTGCCGGATGCTGATATATTCCCGGCGACGGTGCCTTGCGCTGTCACTACCGGATTCACGTTGCTTGTAAACGACGAGCCGCTGGTGCCGGTCATGCTCAGATATTGCTTGCTGAACAGATTCGATACCGTCAGGCGAATCGTCGGCGTCTTCATGAAAGCAGTTGGTGCGAAGCGATAGCCGGCGCCGACATCGTATAAGGTATAGCCGCCGACCTGATCGTCATTGACCAGCGAGGTATAGCGGGCGCCGACATAGCGCCCCTGGATCGACGAATAAAACGACCCGTAGGTGTACTGCAGGGAGAGCGACGCCAGCCATTTCGGCGTGTCCGGCATTTGTTTTCCCGAGGTCGGCAATGCGGCCGAACCGCCGTTGGTGGTTTTGGCGAAGACCCTGTCTTCCAGCATCGTCGACTCCGTGCGCGTCAGCGAACTGTATACGTTCCATTGGCTGTTTACCTTGTAACCTGCTTCCAGTTCAAGACCGACGGTTCTGGATTTTCCGACGTTGAATTGGGTGGTCAGATTGGTCGTCGGATCGTATTGGCTGGAAAGACGGTCTTTAAAATCAACATAGAACGCGGAACCGGAGAATGTCAGTTGCTCCCCGGCGAAGCGATAGCCTAAATCAAAGTTGTTGGACTTTTCAGGTTTAACGTTGACCGCCAAAATGTTGACCGGAATGACATTGCCCGCGCCATCTTTGGCCACCATGACGCCGTTGACGATCGAGGTTGAATAGTTTTTGCCTGTCAATTGAGCCAATCCCGTGTTCGCACTGTTTTCGGGCGCGCGAGCGTTCTGGCCGGCATTAAAAAACGCCGATTGCTTATCCGTGAACTGATAGCGCAGGCCGAGGTTAGCCAGGTTGTCCGAGAAATCCTGATGCTCGCTGTAGTTCACGCCATTGGCATTGACGCCCGAACCGCTGGCATAGTTGTTGAAGTCGCGCGCCACGGTCTGACGTTTCAAGCCTAGCAATACATTCAATTTATCGTTGAGCAGGCCGAAGCTATCCTGAAGGAACAAGGTATGCGCATCGACATTGGTCTTCCAGTTTCTTGCGGCGTTATATGGCGTGCCGTCCTGATATTGCAAATAAGCGGAACTGTTCCTGAGCCAGTAGTCGGCGGAGTTGCCATTGTTGCCAATCGCTACCACCGGGCTGTACTGCTTGGAAGTACCCCTGTCAAACCAGATGCCGCCGCTCACATTGTGGATGCCGGCCTGGTAGTTGGCCTTGGCGGTAATGCCCCAGCGGTTGGTTTCGCTGATATTGCTGCCATACATCGCAACCGTGTCGCGGGTGTCACCATCGCCATTGGCGTCGCGGATGCCGCCATGCAATGCGGTGCTTGCCTTGGACTCCGTCACGGTGGTCAACTGGTTGCCGCCAGTGCCGTAGCCGTAACTGTAATAAGGATTCACATCGATGCTCGCCCTGGGAGAAATTTGCCAGTGATTCTGCAAAGCTACCTGGTAATTCTCGAACGGGTTGTTATTGAAACCGGCGTACTGCGCGCCGGATGCACCGAAGATACCCGCATTCGGCGCATAGGTCGTGTCGTTTTGGGCGGTTCCGGCCACCGCAGGCTGGTGTACCGGCGCACGCGTGCCGAAATCGAGGTCGTAACCGCCGTTGGCAATATCGTTTTTGCTGACGGTACGATAGTTCGCGTTGTTCATCTTGTTGTAGAGACCTGTGAGCTTCGAAAAGCTGCCGCCGTCGAAATTAAACACGGCCTTGGCGTCAAGATGCTCGCGGTCGGCCTTGCCGTCGCCCTTGAATTTATCGGCGCCGGCTTGCGACAGCGAAACAAAGAATTTGGCGCGATCGTTCATGAAGCGTCCGGAATCGAAACGGACAAACTCCTTGTGATAGCTATTGCTGCCCACAGCATAGGCAACCTTGCCGCCAAGCTTGTCTTTCGGATCGCAGGTTGAAATGCCGATATTTCCACCGCTGGCGCCGACATGCGGCGCGTCAATGTCGGTGCTGCCTTGAGTCAGGAAAACTTCGCAGGTGTTTTCCGGATCGGCAAATTCCTGGATGTTGATCGTATAGTTGAGCGAATCGTTCAACGGCACGCCATCCAGCGTCAGGCCCATCTGGTTGCTGTTGAATCCGCGCACCCGCAATGTGCCGCCGAACAGGCCGGTGCCATCCTGGTCGAAGGTCGACACACCCGGCAGGGCTTCGATCATCTGAAATGCGGTCGAGGTCGGCGTCTTTTTTTCAATCGCAGCCGCTGTCACCGAACTGCGCGCTTTCGGTGATTCCTCTTGCTGTATCAAGCCAGTGCTGGTGCCGCCGGGAAGGCCCTGCACATTGATTTGTCCCAGATCGGTGGTGTCGGCGGCCTGGACCGCCGGCATGTTGCTCAAGAAAAGGCCAGACACGATCAGCGCCAGCCGGTTGATTTTGAATTTCATTTAATTCCCCTTGATTGCGTTCGATAGACTGCGTTGATATTTCGGTCATGCATCACATTTGCATGCTTGAATTTGCATCGTCAATTAGCCGGCCTGAACTGCAAGTCCACGCTAAAGCGATGTGTCTCTTGATCTGCCGTGAACTGCTCCGGAAAGCCGGGAAACGACGCCCGGCTGACAGTCTTGCGTGCTGCTTCGTCGAGCAATGTCGAGTTCGATGATTGTTCAATGCCGCAATCCACCAGAGATCCGTCGCGCCGTAACACGAACCAGATCTTCACCGTGCCTTCGGGCCGCAGCTGGCTCGCTTCACGACCGCTCGGATAACGTTTTATCGAATTCAGGTAGCTTCGGATCCGTGCGATGTATTCGCCATCGGCGTTCGGCTTGGCGGCAACAACCGGCGCCGGCTCAGGCGGCTTCAAAGGCGAGGCCGGCTCGGCTGCCGCCGCTGGCGCTTGCAGCGCTGGCGCAGGCGTCGCTATCGGACTCGCTGGCGTTGGCGGCTGCAGGGCATGCGCTGGTTCCGGCTGGACTTGCTTTGGCGGCTGCGGCGGCAGGGGTGGCTGCGGCCGTTGCGGCGCCGCCGCTTCCAGCCTTGCTTCCGTTTTCGGCGATACCGGCGCCGGTACCGGTGCTGGCATTTCGACCAGCTCCAGCTTGATCGGCTCGTCGTATTTCGGTTTAAGCGGACGCACGGTGCTGATCATCCCGAACAGCAGAAAGACCAGCAGCGAGGCCGATGGCAAGGCTGCGATCATATTCCTGTTGACATAAAACATGGACATGGCTTACTTCCGTTTTGTCACAAATGAGATCGCTTCAAAACCCTTGCCCTTGAGGGTATCCATCAGGTCTATGACATGCTGAAACTCTACCTTTTGATCGGCATTGACGAGCAGCACCAGCTTCTTTTTTGGTTCTTTCGCCTCGAGCAATTTCAGGCGTGAAACCAGGATTTCGGCAGTAACCGCCTGCCCTTCCAGCTGCATTTCGGCGGATGCGGTCAGGGTGATGCGGGCCAGATTCTGGGTCTGCAGATCCTCGGCGGTGGATGACGACGGCAACGCTGTCTTCACGCCCAAGGCCGGAATCACGTTTAAGCTCAACAGCACGAAAAAAACCAGCAGGAACATCATGACGTCGATCATTGGGATGATCTCGATGCGGGCCTTGCGGTTTTCAGGCTCTTCCCATTTACGCATAGCGGCAACTCTCTTTATTTATTTAATTAATTGAATGTCGTAAAACCAGGTACAGCACCAACACGGCGTCCAGCGCCAGCACGGCCAGCGTCACCTTTTGCGGCCGACGTAGTGCGGCGGCGACCAGCGTGTACGCAAAACAGCCGAATGCCATGCCTGCCATCAGGTCGGTGGTTAAAACAGTGACCAGCGTCATCAATAGCGGCGGCAGGCTGGCTTCGAGACGCGAGAGATCGATTTCGCGGAATCCCTCCATCATCAGCAATCCGACCAGCACGAGTACCGGGGCCGTGGCTTGCACCGGAACAATCGTGATCAACGGCGCTAAAAATATGCTCAGTGCAAACAGGACCGCTACCGTCACTCCCATCAAGCCGGTGCGCCCGCCCGACTCGACGCCGGCGACCGATTCGACATAGGCGGTGACAGTGGAGGTGCCGACCGCCGCGCCGACCACGCTGGCCAGCGCATCCGATGCAAACGCCGCCCGCGCGTCCGGGAGATTGCCGGATGCCGTCAACAAGTTGGCGCGCCTGGTTACCCCAAACAGGGTTGCGGTGCCGGCAAAAAATTCCGACAGCAGGAAATAAAGCGTGACCGGCAAGAGCAAATGGAACTTCGACAGGAATTCGTGGAAATCGAACGCGCCAATCAGGTCTGTCTTGAATGCCGGCATGGCGACCATATGGTCTGGCCACACCGTGAGCACTTTGCCGTCGGCGCCGTGTATGAACGAGCCGGCTATCGTGATGGCGATAATCGATATCAGCAGCGCGCCCGGAACCCGCCGTCCAGCCAGCAGCGGCGTTGCCACGATGCCGCCCAACGCCAGCAAAGCAGCAGGGTCGCCGAGATTCCCGAACCCTGCGATAGAACCGGGAACCGCCACCACCAGGCCGGCGCTTTTCAGTCCCAGATATGCGACAAAGGCGCCGATAGAACATTGCATGCCAAGTTTTATCGGCTCTGGAAACGCCGCGATGATGCGTTCGCGCCAGCGCGTCAGCGATAGCACCAGGAAGATGACGGCATTCAAAAACACCATGGTCAGCCCGGTCTGCCACGATACGCCCATCTGCCCCACCAGTATCTGAGCGAACACGATGTTGGTGCCCATGCCGGGCGCGAGCGCAATCGGCAAATTCGCCCACAGGGCCATGATCAGGGTGCCGGCCACCGCCGAGACGACGGTGGCCAGCAGCAAGCCCTGCTTATCCATGCCTGTCGAGGATAAAATCATCGGATTGACGACAACGATGTAACTCATCGCGGCAAAGGTCGTCATGCCGGCGATCATTTCACGGCCGACAGTCGTACCGCGACTATGCAGGTGAAAAAAACGATCAAGGAGCCGGTGAATTTTCAAAGGTTTCTCGCACGGGTGAGGATTGATGTATGGCTTACAGGTTGACTAACAACTCGGCTGATGGCTCGGCTTATCGGTCAAAGACTTGCCGGCAAATCGCCGTGCACTTTTCAAGATCGAATTGATCGCCGGTACGCACGCCAGACTCCATGTCGATCCAGTACGCAACTTGCGACGCTACCGGGAAGGCATCCAGCAGCGCGGCAATGTTGGTGGAGGAAAAACCGCCCGAATATCCGCACAGCGGATGGTCGGCGTCCAGCGGCGGCCATATTTTTGGCTGAACGCCGGTGCCGAAGGACAGGTCGTACAGCCAATCCACGCGCGTATCCGACGGGAAGTCGCCCTGGCACTGCAGCGCCGCACGCATGCCGTAACGCGCGGCGTAGGTATGGCTGTTCTGTATTTCGATATCGCTGCTGCCGAGGAAACCATGGTTGATCTGAATCCGCGCAAAACCTGCCAGATCGAGTTCCGGCGATTGCCCCGCCACGATCGCGCGCGCGGCCGGGCCACATACGTGCGCCGACAGGCGCAAACCGGAACAGCGGATAGCTTGCCGCACATCGCCGGCCGGAAATCTTGGCTGACCTTCGCGTGTTTCATCAAACAAGACTCCCCATTCGACCGGATAACGTGCGGCAAGCGCTTGCATGCCAGGTATCAGGTCGACGCAATCCACTCCTGTGAAAGTAATGAAAGCTGGAGATTTTTTTATAGGCGTCATGAAAATTCCGTTAGTGGGTTAAGTTGAATAATTAGGTTGAGTAATTAGGTTGAATAACTGAGTTAATTAATTGAGTTGAATAAGGCAAGAGAATTAGCCATATCAATAATCGAACGATTGATCAGCGGCGGCCAGCAACGCTGACACCGCCTCGCGATCGGGCAGGCCGGAGCGTGCCCCGACTGCCGTCACCGAGATGCATGCAGCGGCGCAGGCAAAGCGCGTCGCCTGCATCAGCGAGCGGCCCTCCAGCAGCGCTGCGATAAACGCGCCGTTGAAGCAATCGCCGGCGCCGGTGGTATCGACGACCTGCGCTCGAAAGGCGGATTGCTCGACCGTCTGCTGACGACTGACCGCTATGGCGCCGGCGGCCCCGCGCGTCACCACGATCACCTCCGGGCCGCGCTCAAGCAGCGTGCGAACGTTGGCGGCCGTGAGGGGCTTTTTCACGATGTCCGAGAAACTCTGCTCGTTCATGAACACCAGGTCGGACAAGGCCAGCAGCGCGTCGAGACGAGCCGGCCCATTCACCATCGCCGCTTCAATGTCAATCGAAACCGCCGTGCCTGTGCCATGCGCCAGTTTGCTCAGTTCAAAAAATTCCTCGAGATCGTAGGGCATCGCATGCACCACGCGGCTGTCGACCAGAGCTTGCGATATGGTTTTCGGATCCAGTACCGGGCCAGGCATCGGTTCATACACCACCGCCTTTTCGCCGCATTTATCCAGCATGATCAGTGCATTGGCCGAAACTTTTCCGGGCATGTTGCGCAGATAGGCCGTCGATACGCCGGCGCGCTGAAATTCCGACCGCAAGAACTCGCCTGCCGCATCGTCGCCTGTCCGGCCGTAGCTTGCTGCGGGTATGCGCAGGCGGCTGGCGGCGCACGCAACATTGGCGACGGTGCCGCCGGCAAATGATTCGAGCCGCCGCCCAAGGCATTTCTGATCCGCTCTTGGCACTGTGTCGACCGCGATAACCGTATCCAGGTTGGGATCGCCAAATGCCAGCAGCCCAAATCGGCGCGCATCGTTGTTTCTCAGGATATGGATCATTGCGCTTGCGCTCTTTCGCTATTCACGGTTTGGGGGCGAGTCAGGAGATCGACAGTCAATTGTTCGAAACGCGGCACATCGATTTCTTGAATCACCAGTACCGGCCGTTCGCCGAGTCGCGGACCTTTTCCCAAGGCCCAGCTCAGGGTGTTGCCATAACCGGCGGTAAAACTGGTATCGACGTCGACCAGCATGGTCGAGCTTGCTTTCACGATGCCGGGGTCGATCCACACCATCGCCGCCAATTCATCCCACATTGGAAACGGCTGCCCATACTGTCCGATATAGCTTGCGAAGTGAGTCTTTCCGTTCGCAATCCGAGCCAGCAGCTCGGGCCGGAACATTGTTGCAGTGGTCGGATCAACGGGAACCTGCAGCACCTTTTTCCACGGCTCATGCAGCACTATCGAGGCAGCTTCGGGATCCCAGCGCAGATTGAATTCAAGCCGGGTGTTATGCCGATATTCGTCAGCGAATGCATTGGCCGCGGGGACCGGGCGGAAACTCCCTCCCATGAAAACCAGTTCCTTGGCGAGCGAGGAGAATGAGGAATCAAGGCGAGCCGCCACGGCCAGGTCGGTTAGCGGACCAGCCGCCCAAATCGTCACCTGTCCCGGGAATTCATGCACCTTGCGAATCATGAAATCGACGCCGGTTTCCGCCGCCGGCTTTATCGCAGCCATTCCTTCAGGCAGTGCGGGAACCACATAAGGATCGGCATGACGTTTTTTGTCGATAGGTTTCGACCATGCGCCCTTATATGACAATTCCCCGTACAGGCTTTCCCAGCGCTGCGTTTTCTCGGCACTGTTCAGCAACGGAAATACCGTCCCGGCATGCACCGGAACCTCGGGACGACCGGCAATCTCCAATAAACGCAATGTGTGCTGGATGTTTTCGTCGCGCCAGCCATCACCGCTGCCGACCACGATGCCTAGCACATCGACGTCTGGCGCCTGCAATAGCATCAGTATCGATTGCATATTGCTGCCGCCAGGCCCATACGCGTCCTGGCTGATAATCAGCTTGCGCCTGCCAGCATCGGCGTTCGCGGGCAACGCCAATATCGCCATCGCAAGCGGCGCCATCAGCCAGAGCAATACCCGATCTAAAGTTGTTTTCATTTCCAGACTTTCAATGTTGATCACCGATGCAAGCACAGGCCGACTTTTCGACGCATGGACACATGGCGCATATCAGCAACATCAGCAATATCCATGCCAAGATGGTACGAACCACTTACTCTAATAAATATTAAATAATCCAATAGAGCGATATATATGAACATCATAGGCACGGGTAAAGCATACAAGACAAATATGACATTATCATGACTGGTACGAACCATTGTCAGCACACATGGTGTTTTGTGACAATATTTGTGCATGGACGATCATGACCGCACCATTGCCGGGCATCGTTATGAAAAAGATAGAGCAGGAGGAAAGAGAGGGTCGAACCTGGAAAATGCTGCGGCTGTGCTTACTTACTTGTGGACTTGCACAGCCGTATTTTCCTGGAAAGGATATGAAGAAGAGGGTAAAACTACAGCACCCGCGCCAGACAGGCGCGGCAAGGAATTGTCAGCGCGCCTGCTTCGGTATCACTTCAAACGCAAGCAACTGCGTTACCTGCGTCGCGTTGAAGTTATTGTCCGAAACCAGCACCAGGCTATTGTGACCGTTGGCCAGCGGCGGTCCCCATGCGATACCTTCCAGATTATCTACATACGGAAGATTGCTTTCATTCAAATTCAAGATCAAATGCTTTTTTGCAGGCCGATAGGCTGCGCCTTGCAATGACGCAATCCGGCTGATATCGCTTGCCTCGCTGACATCCATTTCATAGATGCGAATATAGAATTTGAATACGCCTTCGCTATTTTGAATGCCCGCGCGCTCCAGCATGAGCAATTGGTGGTCGTTGATTGCCAGAATTTCGGATACGCCGTTGTCGGCATATTTACCGGCCGGGGCAAAAGGAATGGCATCGACCGGATAAGCATATTGTCCAAGCAGCTTGCCGCCGCGCGTGTATTTGGTGATTCGCGCTACCGCACCAGCCTGTACGCTGGCCAGCGGACCATCCTGGTACAAGGGTGCTTCCATTCCGACCCACAGGTAGCTGCCGTCCGGCGAAAAACTCAATCCTTCAAAAGAGAGGTTGTCGCGCGGCCCGAGTTCTTGATCCGTCGCGATCCGAAACATCGGCGCCAGCGGCAGCGACGCCAGATAAGCTCCGTCGCTGCTTGCCTGCTTGACAAAAGGTCCCATCCCCAGCTTGCGATAGCCTTCACTGGAATACCAGATGCTGCTGTCTTGCGGATCGAAACGGATCGACTCGATGTCCGGCACCTCGCCGCCAAGCCCCCCGCCGCGCCGGGAAAAATCAGCCACGCCGGGATAGAGGCTGCCGTCGGCCTGCCTGAAATAGGTAACGCCGGTCAGGTTGACGGCATGAAAGCCCTCGCTATCATAGTCCAGGCTGGCGCTATAAAAGCGCGCCGGATTGACTTCCGAACGGTCATCGCTTTCCATTACCCAGCTATTCGTTCGCGGATCATAGTCAATTCCGGACAAACCGCCGACAATGCTTCCCCTGAATGGATAGTCCAAGGGGATGCGCTGCTCGCCAATGAAGCGCAGACTGGCAACACTGCGGCCGGCAGACGCCTGCTGCAGGTGATCGCCATCGATGCTGGCACAGGCTGCGCAAAGCAACACCAAGGACAGGCACGCGCTTGATGATATATTTTTGATCAGCATGAATATGGCAATCCGAATGTGAGGAGGAGAAGATGTCCGGCAGCTTAAAGGAAATTTCGATTGTTGACAATTGGTACGTACCATCATACCATGGGATGATATGATGAAAATTGACGATACAACAGCGCTAACCCTGCCCCGCTACAAATGGCTTGCCAATATTATCGGCACCACCATCAGCCAAGGCCTGCTCGCTGACAACCAGGCATTGCCTTCCGAGCGCGAACTGGCGGAGCGCTACGAGGTGAGTCGCGATACCGTCCGCAAAGCGGTGCGCTATATGGAGGAGCGCGGCATAATTTATAGCGGACACGGCCGCGGCACTTTTGTGGCACCGGCCATCGTGCGCGGAACCACGCGCTTTATTGACAGCTTTTCGCAAGATGCAAGTAACCGGGGCAGCGTCCCAGGCCAGCGCGTCCTGAACGTCGAGCCGGTTGCTGCATCGATGGCGATTGCAGGCCTGCTGAACGTGAGGCCGGGCGATCCCTTGATCCGCGTGCATCGGATCCGCCTGATGGACAATGTTCCGGTTGGTTTGCACGACGCCTATTTCGTATTGCCGCCGGGAGCAAAATTGACACTCTCCCAGATCGAGCGAGCCGGCTCCTTATACAAGCTGTTGACTGAAAAATTCGGCTTTACTCCTGCCGAGGCGGTCGAAAATCTCAGTGCCGGCGCCGCCGAACAGGAAGATGCGCGTTTATTGGGCATTCAAAAAGCGGATCCATTGCTTATTTGCGAAAGAGTCACCTTGTCGGATCGCCGGGAACCTATTGAATATTGCTTGATGAAATATTTATCGAGCTATCGCTATAAAACACGCATCGCAAAACGCAGCGGCGATTGATTTTTCGCTTGCCTGTAAAACATTCCTGACCGTCTTTTGTACAGCATGATAACGCCCTTGCCCGGTCGCGCCTGACAAACGCAGCTAAGTGGGGTCAGAGTGAACTTTCTGCGCGCCTTTTGCAGAAACTTCACTCTGACCCCACTTAGCGGGCCACGGAGTAGTTGCCTCATCGTTAACAAAGAACAAAACCGCCTGGTGCGCCCTGTCTTTCTCCGAACCCGTCATGTGAGGTCAGAGTCAAGTTTCGCGATGAAGCGCTGCGAAAGTTGACTCTGACCCCAGATGACTCTTTCTGCGCTATGCCACAGATCTCTGCCTAGCTTGCCAGCCGGGTATGACCCGACAACGCAAAAAAATGCTCTTTCGCGCTATCCAGCGGCGTACCCGGGCCCTCCTCATGAAAGCCGTTGCACCACGCGAAATAGGCCAGTTTCAAGTGCGGCAACAGTGCAGCGCCAGGATTACGCGCCAACTCCACCGCAGCGAGCAGCGCTTTGGCCGGAATGGTTGCCCGGTATGCACCAGCCGGCAATGGTTCAGCAATTTCACTGCGTTCATGCGCAGGCAGCATGCGTTGCGCGAGTTCGGCAGTCTCCCCGATATTGCGCGGCACCAGCATATCGAGCGGAGCGACTGCGATCAGATAGTTGGCGGCGCGCAGCGCTTGCTTTTCGGCCTCGCTTCGCATACCGGATGAGCCTGGCCTGGCATCCCGGACAGCCCCCTCAAGCAACGCACTTAGCGCTGCCGCGCCGGTGACGCTGCCTGCCAGCACACGCGCCAGGTGAAAAGCATCTCCCGTAGCGGCTAATGGCCTGCGCGCCATGATCAGGCTGTGGAGAGCCCCCAGCGCCGCCGCACAATTGCTGCCGAAAAGCAGATTCAACTTGCGCGCGACAAGCTCCAGGTGCAGATGCGGTGCAAGATCCTCGGCGACACCTGCGCTGGACAATTTCTCGAGCCGCACCTGCAACAGAGCGGTCATCTCGCGCACGCTGCCGAGCCGTGCAATGGCGTCGCCCGGGTTGAACAGTGCAGCGATCGTTGCCTCGGCGGCTGTCACGGCAACGATTGCCGCGATCGGGGCAGTCGTTGCCGTGTCTGCTGAGGAACGGTGGCGCGATGAAAAATGTAAGAACATAGCAAACGTCATAAGAAGTTGAGGTTATGGCTCGCAGCTTGACAGTTGCACCCAGCCACGCGTGCTGCCGCAGCGAAACTTGGCACCAGTTTCCGAAGTGATGCAACGCGCAACCCGGCGCTTCACTATCGAGCATGATTTTTCACAACGGCAAACAGAAACCCCAGCCTGAACAGCATGATGCCGTCATCGCGCTACATCCGGAGTAAATGCCGCTTCGGATGCATGGCCCAAACTTCGCGGTTACCGACTGCTCCGCAACCCCAAATCCCCTAACCTGTGCACCGAAACACACGGGCGTGCGACGGAATTTTCGACTGCCGCATGTGCTACTTATTGTCGGATATGCGTCGTCGCCAGAATGACAGAGATGAAACACGCGAAGCAGCAGCTGTTCAACGCCATGGCGGCACACATCACCGCAATTTATTCAATTTCTAGCCAAGGAGGTAAGTGCCGCTTTGAAAAAAAGACAGGAAATCATTCAATCGCGTCGTTAAATGCAGGGCAATGCCTCGCATTCCGGTAATCAATCTAATGGGGAAACATCATGAGCATTTTTTCAAAAATCAAACACGCCTTTGAGAAGGTCGGGCATGACATCGAACATGTAGCCAAGGCCGCCATCCACGACGTCGAAGGCGTCGTCAAAACGATGGAAAAAGACGTTGAGCACATCTTGCAAGATACGATGAAGATGACAGAAGCGCTGATGGAGGGGCATTTCAAGGAAGGCTTGCAGGACTTTCTGAAAGTGACGGATGACGTAGTCAAGACCGGCACCGATCTGGCCACGTCGCAAGCCAAAATGGCAATGAGCATGCTGGGCGATTTGCATATATCCAAAGGACTCGACAAATTCGTCAGCGGCGCTGAAAAAGAACTCAAGACAATTACTGACGATGTCGAGAAAGGCGTTGACTCGACGATCAAGACTCTCGCCGATTCCACAGTCGGCATCGCCACCGGCTCGCTTCAGATGCTGAAAGATCTGGCCCATGGTGATCTGAAGGCGGCAATGGGCGACGTGATGAAAGTAGGCGAAGATGTGGTAACCGTGGCGGCCGACCTGACGCCGGAAGGTTTAGCGGTAGACATGGCGAGCCAGGTGATGGTCGCCGCTCATATTGGCAACGCCAAGATCGACGACCTGGTGGCCGGCGCAATGCACGGTAATGTAGGCGAGATGGTGAAGGGCGCCGAAAAATTCGCCAAAAGCGAAGTGGTTTCCAAGGTTGAAGATTACGCTGAAACAAAACTGGCGTCGAATCCAAAAACTGCAGAAGCGGCTTCGAATGTCTTGCCGTTTCTGTTATTGGCACCCGATGTCAGCCGCAATCATAAAAACGCCGACAACGAACGCTCCTCGCATCAGAAGCACGCATTCGCATAATCGGCAATTGATTTGATGCAGGCAACGCTGCGTCAAGATTGCCTCGAATAAGCCCAAGCATCCTTCCTGCGAAAGCACGAAGGATGTTTTTTTTTGCGGACTGAGCTAACTGGGGTCAGAGTGAACTTTCTGCGCGGTTTTTGCAGAAACTTCACTCTGACCCCACTTAGCGGGCCACGAAGTACATGCCTCATCGTTATAAAGACCAAAACTGCGTTATGCGCTCTTTCTTTCTCCGAATCCGTCATGTGGGGTCAGAGTCAAGTTTCGCGATGAAGCACTGCGAAAGTTGACTCTGACCCCAGATGACTCTTGCCGTGGCTATGTCGTGAATGATGAAACTCTCAATAAGTTAACACCCAGGACACTAGCGGACTGAACTGGTCGAAACGTTCGCCGCGGACGGACCTGACACGGCAATGATCCGCGGCGTCAACAGGAACAGCCGTTGGAAACGCTGGCCCTGGTGGTGCTTGAAACGGAACAGGCCGCCGATCAATGGGATTTTCGACAAACCTGGCACAGCAGTTTCTGCATGGTCATCCTGGTCGACGGAGTAACCGGCAATCAGCAAACTCTCGCCGTTGTTGATCAACGCCTGCGTGTCTATGGTGCTGTTGCTGACAATCGGCAAGGTTCCAACCTGTTGCGTGCTCAGCTGGCCATCCTCGATGTGCACATTAAGATGGATCTGCTCAGTGCTTGAAGTAGGAACGATCATCGGCAATACCCTGAGCGATACGCCGGCCGACACGCTATACAGGTCCGCAGACTGGTAGCCGGACACCGGTACATAGAAGGTTTGCTTGTTGTCCATGATTGCTTCGACGTTGTCCAGCGTCTCGACTTTGGGACTGGCAGTGACGCGCGCCTGATCGCTTTGCTGGAGTGCGCTGACCCGTCCCAGCAAATAACGCCCGGCGCCGCCGATCACCGCCGTCAGGACGCCGCCGGCCGGCGTGGAGAGTATCGGCCCGGTGCTGGTTTGATTCGCCGGGTTGCCGAAACCCTGCGGATTGAGGGAGTCGGGGTTGCCGGTCTGGGCCAGGGCGCCGTTCCCGGTCTGCACATCCATGTGGCCGGAATGCAGCCGCCAATCGACGCCCAGTTCTTTCAGCGCATTGTCGGTGATCTCGATGATGGTCGCATCTATTTCGAGCACGCCGGGGCGCTGGTCCAGCGATTCGATCAGCGCTTGAAAAGCCGGCATGTTTTCGGCCCGGTCGCGCACGAAAATCGCATTGCTGCGAGGATCGGCTTCGATCACCGGTCCGGCTGACGCCGCGGCTGGTTCGGCAGTATTGCCGTCTGTACGGCCAGCCACGGCGCCGACGGGAAGCGGCGGAACATCTGCGGCAGGCTGGCGCGCATTATCCGCCATGGAGAGCCCGGGCAAGGTCGGCAGCGGCGGCCGCGCGCTAGCGGTGGACGGAAGCCCATTGCCGCTGTTGTTGCCGGTGCTGCGCAGGCTCTTCATGCGGTAAGTATCGCGCGGCGCCGGAGCGGCGTCGCCAACTGCTCCCTGACCGCCGCCATTCGCCGCATACAGGCCGCGCAGCAGCGAAGCGACACCGCGCACCGTCACGCCCTGGCCGTCGATTGTGACGGTGCGGTCCGTTGCCCAGGCATAGTTCAGAGGAAAACGCTGCACAACAATTTTATCGCTCGGCGCCGAAGTTTGATCAATCAAACGGGCGACATCGGACACCAGTTCTACGTATCGCGGCGGCCCGGACGCGATCACCAATCCTGTCTCGCCGTCATAGCGAATGGGAAAACGCCGATCCGCTATGCCAAGGCTTCCCAGCACGCGCCGCAGTTCCGCCACATTGCTGTGCTTGAGACTGATGGTTGCGTTACGGGCCTCGTTGGCGCCGGCAATACTGAGCACCGCACCGTCGTAATACCAGATGAAGCCGAATGTATTGGCCATCTTGTCCAGGAACTGCTCTGGAGAACTGTCGAAACGACCCGACACGGAACCGTCTACGTGAGAGGAAATCGAGGTCATGATATTTTCGCTGGCGCCAAAGTCGCGCAAGACATCCTTCAGGTCTTTATGGTCAGCCACATACTGGAATCTCTGGCTTTTCCAGACCAGCGGCTGAGCGCCGGCACTGGCTCCCGCCATGCATAGAATCACCGGCAATACCCAGGATATTTGTTGATACAGCGCGCTGCGCAATCTGCGCAGATACGAAACCGCGCTGTGCGCTAGCCCGCACATCAGAGGAGTGTTTTTCATGAATAGGTATGAGAGAGATGGGCGGCCCGAAAGAACCGCCTCGGGGTTCAGCCGTAGATGGTTTCGGATGGAGACTCGTTGAATTGCCGGCGATAGCCCTTGGCCAGCGCGGACCGGCTGCTGACGCCCCATCGGCTGGCGGTATCGAAGATCGACGCGCCGGCCCAGTCGCCGTCAAGCAGATCATTGCGGACGCCATCCAGCCGCAGACTGCGAATCACGTTGCTGGGCGATACGCCGATCGATCTCTTGAACGCCAGCTGCAAGGCGCGCTCGGTGACGTCGACATGCGCGGCAACCTCGCGCGTGCTCAGATTTGCCCGGTTCAGGTTATCGACGATATAGCGATATGCGCGCCGGTATTTTGCCGGCAGGCGAGCCGAAACATCGTCGCTAGCCGCCGTCCCGCTGTGCGCCCCGCCGTGTGCCCTGTCGAGCGGCCGCACCTCGACCACCTCCAGCCGCAGGCATCGCAACGCCTCGCTTGCATATTTCGAGTAAAACTGGAGCGCCTGGGCTGGATTGCCGCGCCGCACTGCAACTTTCGACGAGGCATACAGATACTCGACATTCCAGCGCCGCGTGCCTGCTTCTCCTTCAGATCGATTGATCTTGACCAGGACACGATCCGCAATGTCGTCGAGTCCACCCGCCAGCGCCGCGAGTATGACGTCGAGCTTGGCAAGGAAACCCTGGCCGGCGCCGCCGAAGCGCTGCGGCTCGTCAATCGCGAAAAAAAGCCGGTCCGCCGCGCTGGCGTCGCCTTGCACCAGGCGATCCAGCAAATTAAGATATTCCCGGCGCTGCACCAGCAACAACGGCATTGGCGACATGACAGCAGTCTCTTCATGCACATGGTGCATGCGCGCAGTGCGTTCGCCGGCTGACTGCATGCTGGCGCTGCGCGCCGAAGTCCAGAACGCATGATCGCCCAGGGTCGCGGCGCCGCGTATCTGCAACTGCACGTCGAACTCTCTTGCCAGCAGCGCTACCAATAAACGCCAGCCAGCCTGACGATGTTCATCGGCCAGTTCTGCGGCACGCAACAGCGCGTCGTCGGCGGCAGTCTGGTGTCCGATCTGATGCTGGACCAGTGCGATCCCCAGCAAACCTTCCAGCACATCGCTGGCAGTGGCAGCCTCGTCGTTGCACATGCGCGTAAAACATTTGGCGCTAGCGCTGTAACGATCGCGCAGCATCAGCTGCCAGCCGGTATTCCGGCAAGACATGATGCGCAGCCGGTCGCCATTGGCCCCGAGCAGTTTTTGCGCGCGACGATATGCCTCTTCGGCATCCTCGTCATGGCCAAGCAGCAGCGACGAATCGCCTAGCGCAATCAAGCGGGAAATATCGTCTGCCGTCAGGTCGCGGCGGCTGCATTCAAGCACGTCGTCGACCTGGCAATAGGCCCGATCGAAAGCGCTGTCGAGCAATGCGGTTGAATAGGCGGGAAGTTGATCTTGCAGGGAAAGCGCCGAAGTCAGCGCAAAATAGACGGTGGAAAACATGAACGTTACTCCAGTGTAGGTTGTCAAAAAAAATCAGACGATCCGTTGCCGGTTGCCGAATGAATGACACCAGCGACAAGTTCATCATAGGCGAAAGCAACTCCGCAAATTTCAACAAACAACATCTGATTCCACAACAATCTTCACTTTTTCAATGCATTTTCCGGCGTCGATTTATCTTGCGGATTAGCGACCATGCCGGCGCTGAGCGCCCGGCCGAAACCCAGGAATTTAATATCGTTCACGACCTGTCCCGCGAACACCGATGCCAGCGCGATTACCATCACCAGGCCTACCGCGCCGCGCAGCGGCTGGCTCAGCGAGTTCGGCTCAAGTTTGTCCGCCGCGCGGGAAATCAAGCCTATGCCTATTTCGATCAATACCAGCACCAGCATGATTGGCGTACCCAGTTTGGCGATGCCGATCCAGACAGAATCCGTGCGTTGAATCAGGAATGCCTCGGCAGTGCTTGAGAGCGATGGCATAAGCTGCTCCACCGGCCACCATTTGAAAGATTCGAACAGAGCCCCAAGCACAAAGATCATGCCGCCGCCAACGTAAAACAAGGTGACCACTAGTTGCATCAGCACGGTCGATACAGGCGTGCTTTGATCGCCGCGCAGCGGGTTGCTCATCTGTACGTTATTGAACCCGGCAAGATCGTCGATCAGCGTGCCAACGCTCTGCGCGATCCAAAACGCCGTGGCAGCGGAATAGCCGAACGCCAGTCCAAGAAAAGCCTCCTTTGCCGTCAGGACCAGCAACGTCGCACTATTCAAATTTTCAAAGGCTTCAGGATTCTGTCCCGCTGTCACAAAATAGGTGAGCAAATAGATGACGCCGTTGCGGGCTATGCCGGGAATCGCCTGATCGCTGGCAGGCGGGAATACCAGAAATACAATCATGATGCGCATGCCGGCGAGCAGCATCATGACGATCAAATTGTGATACGCCGTGTACAAGGACAGCAGCGTATTGCTCAGAACCGTTAATTCATTCATTGTTATCTGCCTTAGGTGGTGCCAAGAGTTTCGTCGTTGCGGCGAACGCGGAAATGACGCAGTTCACCTTAAGGCACGCCGCGCCAGCAGCGTTTCAATGGCTTCCTCGTCAGCGTTTTCCTCGCGGCGGCGGCGCGATTCGTCTTCAATCTGTTTCAGCTTGTGCCGGCACTTGTCGAGCGCGGCATCTATGCGAGCCAGCTTGCTGCGCAACCCCGCGACTTTGCGCTCCTGTTTTTCGAGCGCATCGGCTGCCTGGCGCTCGCGCACTTGCAGGGCCTGGATCTCCCCGCGCAAATGGCTGCGCCAGGCGTCATGGCTTAAATACAGTGCCGCCGACAAGCTTGCGGAGAGCAGCTCTCTCAAGCCATCTTCGTGAATCCGGCGGCGTTCGCTAGCCTGCTCTGTTTCAGCAACCGCTGCGGCATGCGCCTCCTCGGCCGCCAGCATGTCTTGCCGGGCGGCTTCGAGTTCATCCTTTGCGCGCTGCTGGCGGCGCGTCTGCGCGGCAACAATTGCCCGCCATATTTTTGCAGCATCAACGCTCATCGCGCGCCATCAGTTGGAGAACTGCGAAATGATCGCGTGGGTATGCGCTCCCGGCGCCTCTTCGTCCGTGCCCTGGATCAAGAATTGCTCGATTGCGTCGTGATGCGAGATAGCCTCGTCGGCCAGCGGATCGGTCCCCTGCTGATACTCGCCGATCTGCAGCAGCAGCTCGATCTCGTTGAATTTCGCCATCAGCTTGCGCACCCGGCCGGCGCCGCTGCAATGCGCACTGCTCGCTACCAGCGTCATCACCCGGCTCAAGCTGTTGAGAACGTCGATTGCAGGATAGTGATTGCGCGCCGCGATAGCGCGCGACAGGACGATGTGGCCGTCAAGGATGCCGCGTACTTCTTCGCTGACGGGATCGTTCCCTTCTTCGTCCTCGGCAAGCACCGTATAAAACGCCGTGATCGAGCCTACGCTGCCCATGCCGGCGCGTTCCAGCAAGCGTGGCAGCTCGGCAAAAATGGAGGGCGGAAAGCCGCGCCGTGTCGGCGGTTCGCCAGCCGACAAGCCGATTTCACGCTGGGCTCGCGCAAAGCGCGTCAGCGAATCCATCATCAGCAGCACACGCATGCCTTGGTCGCGAAAATACTCGGCAATCGCAGTGCCCACGTAGGCAGCCTTGGCGCGCTCGATCGATGAGCGATCAGAAGTCGCGCAGACCACCACGCTCTTGGCCATGCCTTCCTTGCCAAGAATCAGTTCAATGAACTCGCGCACTTCGCGGCCGCGTTCACCGATCAACACCACCACATTCACGTCGCAGGCTGCACCGCGGGCCAGCATGCCGAGCAGCGTGCTCTTGCCGACGCCGGCCGGAGCGAAGATGCCGACCCGCTGACCTTCTCCAATCGTCATCAAGCCGTCGATGACGCGCACGCCGGTGTCAAGCGGCTCTTCTATCATGCGGCGGGTGAGCGGATCCGGAGCCGCCGCGATGACTGAGCGGAACTCTTTGGTTTCGATTGCTCCCAGCTGGTCCAGCGGCTCACCCAGGCCATCGAGCACGCGGCCCATGAGCGCCGGGCCTACCGGCACGGACAAGGGCCGGCCCTGTCCTACCACCCGGGTTGAACGCGATAAGCCGACTACGCTGCCGAACGGCGCCAGCAGTGCGAATTGGCGGGTGAAGCCGACCACCTCGGCGCGCTGCACCAAGCGTCCGTCAGCTTCGCGCAGCTCGCATAATTCACCTAGCGTAGCGTCCAGGCCGCCCACTTTCAGCAAAGTTCCTATGACTTCGACCACCTTGCCGTGCTGCTTGAGCATGGGCGTCGCATCGAGCGTGGCGTCCAGCGTGTCGAGGAAGCTATCGAATCCGTCCATCATTCCGTGCTTTCATATTCGGCCAGCGCGTCGTCCTGGTCCAGCGGATTGTCTTCGTGGAATTGCTGGAGCTGTGGCTGTGGCTGCGGCTCGGCAACCAGGCCGGTAACCAAACCGGCAACAGCGCGCCGCAGCGCTTCGACATGCAATGAAAGGCTGCCGTCGATCACGCCGTAGTCCCACTCGCAGACGCAGCTTCCCGGCAGCAGGTCGGCGCGTGCCACGACTTGCGGATTGACGCCCCATTGGTTGGCGCTGCAGGCCGCGCCGAAGGCGTCTCGTGCAGCGTCCAGGTCTTCGGGAGCAACCCGTACAGTCAAAAACGATGAGTCGTCCAGGAGCCGGTCGACGGTCCCCGCGACCTGCGCGAACAGCGCCTTGGGATCGGCGGTGCCGAGCACGCGTTCGACGCTACGCGTAACAATCTGCGCGATCCGCTCGCGGGCGGCACAGAGCAACTGACGCTGCGAAGCCGCCTGGCGCAGCATGGCGTCATGCACCTCTGCCAGCCCGCGCCGACGGCCGGCCGCGTAGCCCAGGCGCGCACTATTGTCGAAGCGGCGCTGCGCTGCCGTTTCAAGCGCATCTGCTCGGTTCCGGGCTTCGGCTACGATAGCCTGGGCAGTCGCTTCGGCGTCAGCCAGCAGGCCGGAGTAACGTCGTTCAAGTACGCCATGCGCTTGATCGAGGGCCACCACGCTGGCAAATTCTGCGTTGCGTATCACGTCCACGTCGGGTCCGACGGACGGTTGTTCCGAGCTTAGCCAAATAGCCATTGCATCTCCGGAAAGAACGATCCTAATTTCGCAAAAAAACACGCCGACTCGTCGCCGCCGGAAACTGGGCTGGACGATATCGGCGAATGTCTATCCCGGCTTGATCCTGGAACACCTGCCATGCCGGCGCCGGCAATCTCGTCCAGCGCAAGCGCATAGGCCACCAGCGCAGCCGAAGCCGGGGCCAGACCGGCATCCTCGGACTGGATCAGTTGCCAGCCATCGGCCGCCAGCGACATCGCGGTAAAAGACTCAGGCAGCGGCGCCCCGGAACCGGCAACAACCGCATCCGCCTGCTGCAGGCGTTCCAGCGCATGCTCGCCGACCGCGGCGCGCAGCTGCTCGCACTGGCTGCGGGCCACCACCCGGCGCAGGCTGGCGCGTGACCGGTACAGCGCACGAGCCGACAAGACCTTGCGCAAACCGTCGGCATCCAGCAAAGCAAGCCGGTTGACACTCACGCTTAACTGGTCGATCGACACCGCGCCTGGCAGCCAGGCATGGCGAGCGGCGAGCCATATCTGGACAGCGGCAGGCGTGCAAGCCTGGCGCCAGCGCTGGCAATGAAGTTGCGCCTGGCGCGCCGCCTCCTCGCGCACCCTGGCTTCGTATCTGGCGGCCCAACCATGCAGCTGGGCAAGCGATGCTGGCTCGCTTTCCTTCGGCTCGCCGACGCCGTCGGCGCCACTGACATTGCGAGCGTTCAAGACGGCTTGCTCCGCGAAACCAAGCCACGCAGCCCTGCCGGCGCCAGCTTGCGCAGCAGGCCGTAGCGTCTGGCGGCAAGCACCAGCGCTGCGGCCAGAATTCCCGCAAGCAGCAGTCCGGCCCCGATCAGCCAGCCGTCGCCGGTATTGCGGCGCCCCGATCCCGCGGCCGGCAAGTCGGTGCCTGCAACCATCGTCACGCTGACGTTGTCGTAGGTCAGCCCTTCCACCGCATGCACCACCAGGTTCTTAATGCTCGGCACCAGCGAGGCAACATCCGTTCCAGGCAAGTACTTGACGAACACCGCTGCCGACGACGGCTTGACTTCGTTCGCCAAGGGATCGTTATTCGGCAGGACGATCTGGACACTGGCGTAACTGACGCCGTCGATCCTTGAAAGCACCTCCGACAGCTGCTGCGATACCCCATAGATAAAACGCACCCGCTCTTCGGTAGGGGTGGAGATCAAACCATCCTTCTTGAACATTTCGCCGAGATTTTCATGCTTTTGATGCGGCATCCCGTGCGAGCGCAGCACATTGATGGCCCGCGCAAAATCTTGCTCTTCTGCTTTCACCGACCAGCTTTTGCCGCTTTCATCTTTCTGCTTGGATGCGGAAATGCCGGCGTCGAGCAGCGCCGCCAGCATGTCGTTGGCGTCGGCTTCGGATAATTGCGCAAACAACTGCTCGCTGCAACCGCTGATGAGAACGACGCTAAGCACAGCGACCAGAGCGATGCGGAGCCTGCGGACCAACGATGGAAAGTGTGGCATCTGGCCCTCCTATTGATTCTTGACCAAGGTCTGTATGGCGCCCTTGCTGCCTTGCGCAAGCGTTTGCCCGAGATAAAGCTTGGCCGTCAAGGTGGCAACGTCAAGCTGCACCTTGACCGATTGCGCAACCACCTCTTGCATGCTCATCTTGTCGGCGCCTGCCGCGAAGGCGTCGACCTTGCTGGTCAAGGTTCCCATGGCCTGGTCTTGTTGCGTAATCATTTGCGATACCGCAGAAGGTCCCTGGAAGTGCGTCACGCTTTGCGGCGAAAGACGCGCTTGCTCGAACTTGGCGCGGAATTGTTCGACCAGATCGGTCCGTGGCGCCGGCGCCGCAGAGACTGCCGCGGTTTCCTTGGCCGCACCCGCACCACCCTGCATTGCGGGTGTGCTTGAGATCGGCGGCAGTGGTGGAATTGTCATGCTCATAGTGATCTCCTTAAGCGCGCAGATGCCGGTGTTGCAGCAAAAATTGCAATTGACTCTTCTCGATCTGTGCCACAGGCGGCCGTTTCGCCGTCTTGTCGCCTGCCTGCCCCATCAGGGTAGTCATGAGCTCGATCGAGTCGGCATCCTCCTTGCCCGACATGACTTCATTGGCATAGTGACGCCAGGATTCATCGTTCTGATTGGCCAGGCAGATCGCCAGCAGCGAACTGACGTAAGGGCCGAACGATCCTCGCAAAGGCTGCTGTTCAAGCTCCCGCAACAGACGCACGGCGTCGGAGAAACGCCTCTGACGGATCAATATCCAGGCGTCGTACGCGCGCAATTCGATAAAACCCGGCCGCATCAGGTGCACCGCCGCCAGCAGGCGCTCGGTTGGCTCGATATGGTTGTGCTTGGCGCCGAACATCAATAGTTCGATCAGCCCCGTTAACAGCTCGTTACTGCAATTTCCCATCTTCATATCCGGCTCCTCGAAGAAAAACCCCCGCACGCCGCCTTGAGAACAGCACGCACTACGCGGTAGGTAGTACCGGAAGGTAAATGAACTTCGCGGCCGTTGCCGCTGCAGATACGAACCGGCATCGCAACTAGCGAAACATCGCGCTGCGCTATAACTTCCCGAAGACGGCAATACCCTCCTGCTTCGCCACAACGCGCATCGGTTCGCATTCACGCTCTTGCCGACCTCGCACCGGCTCAATAATCGCTCCACACATTATTTCGGTATACATCCATGTCCGACGAAAAAACCGAAGAACCCAGCGAAAAGAAGCTGACCGACGCCCGGCGCGACGGCGAAACGTCGAAAAGCCAGGATTTGCCGTTTGCCGCAATTCTGTTCAGTGCGGCGATCGGCTTTTCGCTGGGCGGCCCTGTCATGACAGAACAATTGCGTTTGCTGCTGCGCATGGGACTCGACGTTGCGAATGCACAATCGGAAAACTTCAGTTATACCGATGCGCTGGTGACTGCCGGCATGCGCGGCTTGGCTCTTTGCCTGCCCATAGCGCTGCTCGCCGCACTGATTTCGGCTGCCGTCATTGCGGCGCAAGTCGGATTGCAACTCGCTTTCAAGCCGCTGGAACTGAAATTCAATTCAATCAATCCGGCGTCGGGACTGAAGCGGATCTTTTCGATGCGCTCGATGATAGAGCTGGCAAAAACCGTGGTCAAAGCTTGCATTTTGGGCACGGTATTGTGGAAAACCGTGCTGATACTGATGCCATTGCTGATCGGGGTCGTGTACCAGCCGATCCTGGGATTGGACAGCATCGCCTGGGGCGCTTTATGCAAGATGCTCGCCATCTCTGCTGTCGTTTTCCTGGTGATAGGCACGGCCGATTTTGCTATCCAGCGCTGGTTGTTCATCAGGGACCACCGCATGAGCAAAGACGAAGTCAAACGGGAGAACAAGGAAAGCAACGGCAATCCGGAAATCAAGCAAGAGCTGCGCAAACTGTCCAAGGAACTTGCCAACGCGCCGCAGAAATCGCATGTAGGGCAGGCCAATGTGGTGGTGGTCAATCCGACCCACTACGCTGTCGCCCTGCGCTACGCGCCTGAAGAATGCGGCTTGCCGCGCGTCATCGCCAAGGGAACCGATGAAGAAGCGCGCGTCATCCGTGAACTGGCAACCCTGCATGGCGTTCCGATTGTCGGCAACCCGCCATTGGCGCGCGCGCTGTATCTGGTTGCCCTGGAAGAAACGATCCCCGAACCCCTTTTCGACGCGGTAGCAGCAGTGCTGGCCTGGGTTGACGATATGGGCAAAGGCCACACCACAGCTGTCAATCCAGCTTGAAGGAGATTTACATGAAATCGTCGCGCCTCTTCAATATCAGCGGCGAGGTCGGCATCGTAGCGCTGGTGATCTCGGTTATCGCTCTGATGATCCTGCCTTTGCCCACTTTCCTGATCGATATGCTGCTGGGCCTGAATATCACCATCAGCATCGTGCTGCTGATGGTGACGATGTACATTCCCAGCGCCACATCGCTGTCGGCCTTTCCATCCCTGCTGTTGTTTACCACGCTGTTCCGCCTGTCGCTTAACATAGCCTCGACCAAATCGATCTTGCTCAACGCCGAAGCCGGCCATATCATCGAGAGCTTTGGCGAATTGGTGGTCGGCGGCAACCTGGTGGTTGGGCTGGTAGTGTTCCTGATCATCGCAACCGTGCAGTTCATCGTCATCGCAAAAGGCTCGGAACGGGTGGCGGAGGTAGGCGCACGTTTCACCCTGGATGCAATGCCGGGCAAGCAGATGAGTATTGACGCCGACGTCAAGGCGGGCAATCTTTCGGTCGAAGACGCCAGGCAACGGCGTGCGCTGCTGGCCATCGAGAGCCAGCTGCATGGCGGCATGGACGGCGCGATGAAGTTCGTCAAGGGCGATGCGATCGCCGGCCTGGTCATCACCATGGTTAACATCCTGGCAGGCATGGTGATCGGCGTCAGCTATCATGGCATGAGTGCCGGCGAAGCTGCCAACCGCTTTTCCGTGCTGTCCATCGGCGATGCGATGGTTTCGCAAATTCCATCGCTGCTGATCTCGGTCGCGGCCGGCATCCTGATTACGCGCGTGGCTGACGAACACAGCCGCCCTCGCTCGCTGGGCATGGATATCGCATCGCAGCTGTCCACCAACGCGAATGCTTTGTTTAGTGCTTCCGCAATGCTATGCGGTTTCGCGTTGGTGCCAGGCTTCCCGACTACCTTGTTCCTGGTATTGGCGGTCGCGATTTTCGCCGGCGGCTACAACTTGCGACGCAAGCAGCGCCAAACCCAGCCCGATGCCGGGACCGAACTCTCCGCGCTGCTCACCGACGGCGTCAAAGGCAACACGCCCAGCATCGCCCAGCACGCTCCCGCGTTCGCCGTGCCGCTGTCCTTGCGCCTATCGAAGAACCTGACCGGCCGGCTCGACGAGACCGCCTTGAACCAGGCCCTGAACGACATACGGCTGCGGCTGGTAGAAGAACTTGGCCTGCCTTTTCCGCGCACTGCCGTTTGGACCGCCGACAATTTGTCCGGCCTGTCGTACCAGATCCTGCTGCAGGAGGTGCCGTTGCCGCCGGTAGAAATGCCGGAGTCAGTCAGTCAACGCGAAAAGGTGCTGGCAGACGATGTGTGCGATTCGGTGCGGCGTGCAGCGCATCTTTTCATCGGGCTGCAAGAGACACAGTGGATACTGGATCGCGTCGGCGCCGAGTATCCGGGCCTGGTGGCAGAGGTGCAGAAAGTCTCGACCGTGCCGAAGATTGCGGAAGTATTCAGGCGTCTTCTCGAAGAGCGCGTACCGATCCGTAATATCCGGGCAATCCTGGAAAGCCTGGTGGCATGGGGCGCCAAGGAAAAGGACGTTCTGATGCTGACCGAATACGTACGTGGCGACCTGGGTCGCTTCATCGCGCACCGGGCGACGTCAGGCACTGGAAAAATGCAGGCGATCGTGCTCGACGCCGACGTCGAGCAGACGATCCGCCAGGCTATCAAGCCCACCCCGGCAGGCAATTTCCTGACGCTTGAACCGCAACAAATCGACGCCCTGCTGGAGTCTGTCCAAAGCGCCGTCGGCAGCGAACCTGCGGCCGGCGTCGCGGTTGTTACGGCAATGGATATCCGGCGTTACTTCCGGCGCATGATCGAGCAAGGCTTTCCGGCGCTGCAGGTGTATTCATTCCAGGAACTGGGAGCGGATGTCGAGCTGCAGCCGGTCGGCGTGGTTAATCTGTAGCCATGGATAACCGCTTCCGGCAGGCGCGCGAATTGCGGGTCCTGCGACTTTCCGCAGCGCATTCCGAGACGACCCCTAGCCGGCCCGCACGGCAGCGGACGGCGCGTTTCAACACACTTCTCGGCGCCGCCCGGCAATCGCTGACTGACAGTGCCTACGCTGGCTCCGAAAACCGATCGACGGATGAAGATGCGGAGCAGCGGGACGATGCTCCGCCAGTCATGGCGGACGAAGACAGCCAGGCCGCTGCGGCGGCAGCCGTTGATGGCAACGACGCCGAGCGGGATGCGCTCGCCGCCCTGCGCGCGCGCATGATCCGGCAATGCTCGCAGGCGGCGGAGGCTGACCTGGTAGTCGAGCACCTGGCTGAGCGCATCGCAAATTTCTGCTCGTCGCCGGCGGTTCAAGGAGGCGGGATCTGGGAAGTAACCATCGTGCTTAATCCTGCCATCCTGCCTGAGACCAGCCTGCAGCTGAAACTTTCGCCATTCCGGCTGTCGCTTCGCTTCGATTGCAGTGATATACGGGCAAATGCCCTAATCTGCTTGAACACGGACGCATTGCAACAGCGCCTGCGTTCCCGGCTCGGCGCCAGCCTCGAGATTGACATCGAGGTGGCCTAGAGCCTTCAGAAAAGAGACGGATTCCTATGCATAAGCGAGTTACGGAACAAGTTACAGAGCAAGTCGAGGCAACACCCATCGGCAACCGCTTGCGCTCCTATCCGGCAGCGCTGGCCAGCCTGTCCCGAAGCTTGTTCGATGCGCGCAGCACGATGCGCATGGCAGCCCGCACCGCCGGCATCGAACTGCGTGCGCTGCCGGCGGCGTCGGTCAGCTTCAAACGCGCTGCTACGCTGCGCCTGGATTCTTCCTGCGGCGTCCTGACCGCACTGGTCGATCTGGCCAGCCATCCGGCGCTTGAAATGATCGCGCTCGACAGCGACCGCCAAAGACGTATCGCACTGGCCAATCTATGGCTGGCGCCGCTGCTTGAAAAATTGGCGGCGAACGGCTATCCGCAGCCAACCGTTGCGGAACTGACGCTGGCTGGCGCATCGACGCTGGCGCAGGGGTTGGCGTTTGAATTCCGGCACGCATCGGCAGACACCTTCCCTGCTGTTGCTGATGTTGCCGTCATTGTCGATCTGCCGCTGCCTCTGGCGACACTGCTCGAGCAGCAATCGCTGACTGTCTTCAACACCACGCAAGCATTACCCGCACTTTCCCTGCCCACCCATCTGCGGCTGCGCAGCCGCAATTGCAGCCAGGCCTTGCTCGCTTCTTTGCGCTGTGGCGACATCCTGCTCGGCTGGCAGCCGCGCGGAAACTATGTGCGCGGCGCGCCTATCGACAACGTGGCGCTGCGCTGGGGCGTCAGCAACGGCTGGTGCGCCAATGCGCTCGCAAGCGTCGCGGCACACACCATTACCCTGGAGAACAAACCTATGACGACCACCTACAATCTGGACAACGATCAGCCTGCGGACCTGGAAGCGGCAGAAGCGGCGGCGCAGATCGATGTCGGACAGCTTGAGATTCCGGTCCATCTTGAGATTGTCACGCTCAATTTGCCCATAGCGCAAATCGCCGCGCTCGAACCCGGCTGTATCCTGGAACTTCCAGTGCCGATAGACGACGCCCAGATCCGGCTGGTTTCGCACGGCCAGGTTCTTGCGTTTGGCGAACTGGTGGCAGTCGGCGGCCAGCTCGGCCTGCAAATCCACCGCATGGCAGAGCGCAATGAGCGGAACTCCTGATATCGCGTCGCTGCTGATCGCAGCGCTCGCCCTTAGCATCTTGCCTTTCGCCGCGATGGTCGTCACGTCGTATACGAAAATCGTCGTCGTGCTCGGTTTGCTGCGTAACGCACTCGGCCTGCAGCAAGTGCCGCCGACCTCGGTGCTGAACGGCGTCGCCATCATCATTTCATGCTTCGTGATGGCGCCGGTAGGCATGGAAGCTGTCAAGCACGCGCAGCTATCGAGCGAGCAAACCGCCGGATCGCAAATCATGCCATTGTTCGACGCGGCACGCGAACCGTTCCGCGCCTTTCTACGCAAGCATACGTCCGAACGCGAGAAAGCATTTTTCATGCGCTCGGCGCGCCAGATCTGGCCGCCGGAACGGGCCGCGGAGCTGAAGCCGGACGACCTGATCGTGCTGGCGCCGGCGTTCGCGTTGAGTGAGCTGACTGCGGCTTTCAAGATCGGTTTCCTGCTCTACCTGTGTTTCATCGTGATCGACCTGGTGATCGCCAACGTGCTGATGGCATTGGGACTATCCCAGGTCAATCCGAGCAACGTCGCGATTCCATTCAAGCTGCTGCTGTTCATATCGCTGGACGGCTGGTCTACCTTGGTCCACGGACTCATATCCACTTATCGGTGAAGCCATGGAATACGACGCAATCACCCACCTGACGACGCAGGCATTGACGCTGGCCCTGCTGGTGTCCCTGCCGGTTGTCGGCGTTGCTGCAATCACCGGCCTGGTGATTGCTTTCCTGCAGGCGATTACCTCGCTGCAGGATTCCAGCATCTCGCAGGGCATTAAAATGATAGTCGTGACGGTCGTGGTGGTTATCGCCGCCCCTTGGGCTGCCGCAGCAATCCAGAACTATGCGCGTTCCGTGTTCCAGGTGATATTCCCATGAACATCTCGCGCATCAACGGCTGGAACAGTCCGCACCAGGCGGATGATGAGGAACAGCCGATCCAGCAGCCGCTCCAGCTGCCAGTTCCCGGTCACCATCGCCACCGGGCAGCCGCCCTGCGCGCCAGGCGGCAGACGGCGCGGCGCGGCGCCGGCGGAGACCCGGAACAGGTCGAAGCAGGCGCCCTGAGCGATGATCTGCTGATGATGCTGGAAGAGCACACCTCGTCGCAACGCACAGAATTCAATACAATAAATCTTCGCCAATCCAGCGACGATGGCCGGCCATCCGACCGCGATCGGCGCGAAGGCCGCCGCGATGCCGCAGGCAATGCCGGGCGCATGCAATTTCATGCCGCGGGCTCGGCGCGCACCATCAACATCATGCGGGCCGCCAAGCGTCCAATCCGAGACGAGGCGCTGTTACTCGGCACATGGCCATTGGCGCACGACACCAATTTGCGGCTGCGCGGCCGCGCGGCTGCCGAAACGGCATTGCTCGGAGCACGCGACAGCTTGACTTCCGGTAAGGAGCAATCAGGCACGACGTACAAGATCCTGGCGATCATGCGCGAATTTTTGCAAATGCCGGTTGCTGACCGCACGCAGACAACAACTTTACATACGGTACGCGACAGCCTGGTGGCACTTATCGAACCTGGCAAGCAAGCTGTACCGGCAGTCAACAGAGGTGGCAATGCGGGTGGCGATGCGCCTTCCGCCGCCCTGCTGTTCCGGTCCGGCCCCGTACCCCGGCGAACACGCACTGCCGCTGAGGAAACCATGAACCTGCTGCTGCCGTTGCTGCTGCTGAACCTGTCCCGCAAGCGTACGGATGTGGAATGCGCGATCGGTGTGGCGATGCTTTCAGCACTGATTCTGCGCGGCCGCGGATGGTAGCCAAGTTCGTTCGCAAGCGAATAAATTCGGGCCTTGGCTGCCAGCCTGCAGGACACGAAGATAGACTTATATCAAAGCAGTACAGCACAAAGCAGTACAACAAAGTGAACAACGACAGCAGCCTGATTGATCCTGATTCAACAGCAGAACAAGGGAGTTAGTCCATGAAAAAACAGATTCGCGTATTGACTGGCCATCACTCCGGAGCAGTGATCAATCTGGCCAATGGCGACACCACGATCGGCTGCGACGCCAGGTCTGAAATTCAAATCTCTGACTGGAACGCGCCGGCCATGTTGCTTACCCTGGATGAGCAAGGCAGCGTCGCGATAGGTGCTTCAAATGACAGCGAGCCGCAGGTCCGGCTGGAAGATTTCGAGCCTCGCAGCTTCAGCGATATTGTGCTGTGCGCAGGGCCGGCAGACGCAACATGGCCGTCCGACATCAGCTTGCTGCGCATGGTCTGTTCTCCGCAAGCCGCTCAGCTAGCCGCATTGGACAATTTACCGGACCAGGCATCGGCATCTCTGCATCCGGTCAAACCTGTCCCCATCTGGGCGCGCCACGCAACCATCAGCTGGCTGGTTCTTACCTCCTCGCTGCTGGCGGCCGTGACCGCCACCGCGATGATCGTGCCCGGCACGAATCCACTGCGCAGCGGCGTTCTGCCGCAACCGCAGGCGTCGCTGGAAAGACTGAAACTGGCTGTGGCGCACCTGAATCAAGACGATCTGACAATTACCGAGCAAGACGGCGTGGTCAACGTCAGCGGCATCGTAAAACGAGAAGATGCCGCGGCCAAGATCTATCAAGCGGCGCACGCCTTCGCGGCAGGACATTTGAAGTGGAACGTCAGGGCGGCGGATGAAGTGGTGCGCGATCTCAAGGAATCATTGCGTGCCCCCGACGTGAATGTGCAATACAGGGGCGACGGCGTCTTTGCCGTCACAGGAACCGTACTGCACCCCGAGGCCATCCAAAAAGTCGT
This sequence comes from Collimonas rhizosphaerae, assembly GCF_038896935.1. Taxonomy (NCBI): domain Bacteria; kingdom Pseudomonadati; phylum Pseudomonadota; class Betaproteobacteria; order Burkholderiales; family Oxalobacteraceae; genus Collimonas; species Collimonas rhizosphaerae. Next base: position 4,337 of record NZ_JBANDC010000001.1, on the reverse strand, counting down.
AGAGCAATTCCGCGCCGACCTGGGGCCGCTGGTCAAAAAGGTCGATGTCAATGTCATGCGTGCCGACGAGATCGCTACCGCTAAGGATATCGGTTCCGCGCTGGCAGTCGACGGCCTGCAATATTTCGCGTCGAGCGACGGTACGAAAAGTTTCGTTTCGCCGCAACACGCTTCGCTCCGTTTCCAATGAGGTGATTGCAATGTACGAATATATGACAGAACCGCTGATCAATACTTTAAATGCGCTACCTAAGTTAGCCGGCGATCCAGCCCATTCCGCCGAGTTGAAGGCGGTCGCACAGGCGCTGGAACAGATGGCGGTCAGCGCCGCCGAGGCCAACCGGGCGAGCGCAGATCCGAGCGACCGCCTGACCGGCAGCGTGATAGTGGATGGATTGAGAGCCGCAGCCGAATTATGCCGCTCTGCAGTAGAACAAGCTGCGTAATGTTTATCAGTTTTCAATGCCGTGCGGTCGCTTTTCACGGCATCGACTCAGTTTTGTGTGGTGCCCATACGGGAATTGCACATTTTAACCGGGCTCCTCACGGAGTCCATCTAGCCCGCTTCGAAATCGAAGCATGTTTTTCATCAAGGAGAATCAAAATGGCAGGAGCAATTACCGGTCTGGATACAGGTGCACAAATCGCTGAAATCGAAGCGGCAGCGGCAGCAGAAAACGCCATCAACTTGGCTAACACTCTGGCCAAGGTCCACACGATGGGTCTGAAGGCAGCCAAAGATATCGTCGGCTAATCGTTGTAAATCGACCGGCCGGCGCCTTGCAAGGCGTCGACCAGTCTCTTTTTTTAATCTTTACCACTTTCATCAGGGAGAATCAAAATGGCAGGAGCAATTACCGGTCTGGATACAGGTGCACAAATCGCTGAAATCGAAGCGGCAGCGGCAGCAGAAAACGCCATCAACTTGGCTAACACTCTGGCCAAGGTCCACACGATGGGTCTGAAGGCAGCCAAAGATATCGTCGGCTAATCGTTGTAAATCGACCGGCCGGCGCCTTGCAAGGCGTCGACCAGTCTCTTTTTTTAATCTTTACCACTTTCATCAGGGAGAATCAAAATGGCAGGAGCAATTACCGGTCTGGATACAGGTGCACAAATCGCTGAAATCGAAGCGGCAGCGGCAGCAGAAAACGCCATCAACTTGGCTAACACCCTGGCCAAGGTCCACACGATGGGTCTGAAGGCAGCCAAAGATATCGTCGGCTAATCAACGTAGCAGGCGGCCGACGCCTTTCAAGGTGTCGACCGGCTGCTTTTTCAATCAATATCACTTCTGCCAAGGAGCATCAAAGTGAAAAAATCAGCACTTCCAGGCGTGCATGCAGGTGCACAAATCGCTGAAATCAAAGCGGCAGCGGATGCGGAAAACGCCATCAACCTGGCCAACACCCTGGCCAAGGTCAACACGATGGGTTTGAAGGCCGCCAAAGATGTCGTCGGCTAATCTACAGGTACGACCGGGCGACACTCTTCGGCGTGTCGGCCAAGATTTTTTTCAGAATACAGCGCTTTAACTTTGGAGATATCAACATGTCTGCGATCACCGGTCTGAATACAGATAAACAAATAGATATCATCGAAGCTGCCGCTGCGGCGGAGAATGCCATCGACTTGGCCAATACCCTGGCCAAAGTCCATACGATGGGTTTTAAGGCCGCCAAAGATATCGTTGGCTAACGGCCAAGTGCCGACTTGCCGCTGCTGTTCCGGATACCGGCCAACTTCTTTCGACGACGTGCCATTTGTTCTTTTGTCGAGCCCTCAATCTCCAATCCCTCCTCGTGTAAATTTATGAGCATAGAACGCCGTGACGAATTGATTCGCGAACTGTGCGCGATTCGGCAAATTGCCGACGTGGACGGTGCGGTGAATTCAGGCTTGCTCGAAATTGACAGTTTCGAAGTGGCAATCGATTATTTCGATGACGACCCGAAAGCCATCTACGCCAATTTCCAGCTCGGCATCGTCACGGCCGGCCGTACGCTGCGTATCTTCAGATTGCTGCTGGAAGCCAACCTTGCCGTTTATGCGCAAGACCAGGCGCAACTTGGGCTGGAGGTAGATACCGGCGGCATCGTGCTGATCAGCCGCATTGCCCTGGACGATGAAATCGATGGAAAATGGCTGGTCGACCTCATCGACCACTATCTTGAGCATGGCCGTTACTGGCGCGACAATATGTTCCTGGCGCGGGACGACATGTTCGAAAATATCGCATCCGGTGAATACGTCTGGATTCGGGCCTGACGGTTCCACATCCCGTCACCTCCCGCCATCCTCATCTCCGTTTATTCCCCGCTATCACCCGTCATTACTCCTTGTAATTTCAAGCGAGCCGGTCATCGTGATAGCGAATGCATCCTTTGCCTCCATCCTGAAAAATATTGTCATCCCGTTGTCATCTGTTTCGTTATTTTCCAGGTAATTTCGCAGTCCACTTTTCAACGGCAGGCATCTAGCCGCGAGAATGTAATGTCATCACATCATGGAGTAAATAAAATGGAAATCACCAGAAACGCCCCCGCAACATCCCAACATATCGATACCGAAGCTGCCGCGGAACAGCAAGGCGATAGCGCTGCACGCCGCAGCGGCAGTCGATCGCCAACCCGGGAATCGCTGCCCGGACTGGAATCGCTTTCCGGCAGCGGGAAGAAAGTAGCGAGCAGCAATGTTTTCAGCAGCAAAGGAAGCAGCTCATTAGCCGCTCTGTCCATTGAACAAGCTCCCCGCAAGAGCGGCGGCCATAAAAGCGAAGCTAGCAATGCCGCTCTTGCAGCGCATCTGAAGAACGCATTTACCAACGCATCGCAGCTCGATGCCAAGATGGATGAAATGGTAGTCAAGGGCAAATTCACAGTCAAAGAGGCAGATACAGTCAAAGTGAAAGATACGCTCGACTTGGTGAAATACGTTAAAGGCCAGGTCCAGACGTGGTTGAAAAAGCCGGGGACCGAAGCCGCGCTCAATACCCAGGCAACCCAGTCTTTCACCCATAAAATCGGCAAAGAAGATTTATTTCCCGGATGTATCCTGGTACGCAAGGAAAGCATTCCGGAATCGAAGGCGCATGCGTTTTCCCTGGGATTGCAAATGGCGCCCAACCTGAATGGCATCGAGGACAACAAAGGCGACGATAATTGTTTTCACATCATGATGTGGGCGCACGATAAGCAAAATCCGGTCAAGACAGAGCTGGATGGAAAAGGCGAGGCAGAACAACTGGAAGCGCGCGGCGGACTCGGCACCTCGAACACCATGCGGGTGCAGGCGTCCTCGATACAGGACGGCCAATACTGGGTCTACAAACCCACCGATAAAAATGTCGGCGACTGGGCGGCTCAGGCGGGTCAAATGTGGCAGGACGTCCCCTACAGCAAAACCATCCTGGGTACGTCGATGAAACCGGGCGACAAATTTACAAAATTTACCGACGCAGCCAAAAAGGATATCCTGCAGGTGGCGTCGGACCCATTCACCCATACTCCGCCGCAGGCGCAACCGTCGGATGGCACTCATTTCTTGTCCATGACCCCGAAAGAACGTACTCCGGGAGAGATCTGCTCAAGCGTTGCCGTACGCTTGTATCAAGCGGCGCACGCCCAGATTGCCCTGGCCAAGCAAGTGGAAAAAAATCAGGAATTGCCGACCGACGACGAAGCAGAGGCGATGCTGGAAAAAATCATTTCCGAATTCACGGGATTGATGGCGACCAACGCAGAAGGCGTTTCCCCCAAGAGCGTCGAGCATTTCTGCAAAGTCGGAAAAACGGCGGAAGGCGAACCGCAATTTAATTTCCTTGGCGTATTGACAGTAGACGCAAAGGACGTCTTGTACCCTGAGGCCAGGTACGACTCTAACAACAACAGAATTCCTCCAGCGTCGCACTAATTTATTGCAGCCATCGCGATCCGATCCGACAGCCGACCGGTTTTTCCGGCGGCGTTGTCAGAGCGGATCGCCGGTTCGATACCTTGGTTTTATCCTGCCATGCATTTTGTTCCCCGCTTAAAATCTGCTCATGTAGCATTTCAATGCACCTGACAAACGCAGCTAACTGGGGTCAGAGTGAACTTTCTGCGCGCTTTTTGCAGAAACTTCACTCTGGCCCCAGTTAGCGGGCCACGGAGTACCTATCTCATCGTTAAAGAGAACAAAACCACCTGGTGCGCCCTGTCTTTCTCCGAATCCGTCATGTATGATTTCAACGCGCCTGACAAACACAGCTAACTGGGGTCGGAGTGAGGTGTCCCGGTTTTGGTGGACAGGTTAATTAAGCACTTTTGAACTGTGCCTCGACTTCGGTAGGTGTGCGG